>NZ_JBFOAH010000029.1:0-84019 GCF_040812055.1 Paraburkholderia suaedae
CGTTTCGTTGACAGATCCAGACCAAGACCAAGTTGCGTCATCGAAGATACCCCTAAACTTTCCTATCTCCCAGGATAGTCCACCCGTACGTCGACGCCAGGACTTTTGCAGACCTTCCCTAGATATGATGCAAATATTTTCAGACTAGTCATGATTTAGCCTATTTCTTTCGCGAATCGGCTTAAGTTTTTGATAGTTTTTCAGATAACTCTTTTGAAGTTAATTTGCAAGCTGGGACGTATCCTGTTCACCTTCATTCTGCCGAGGTCTGCATGAGCAACATGAAGATCCGCGTCATACTTGCCGACGATCATCCGGCTGTACTGTCAGGCATCAAACACGGACTGGCCGCACTTCCCACGTTGGATGTGGTCGGTACTGCTGTAGATTCTGGCGAACTCATCAAACTGCTGGACAAGCACATCTGCGAGGTCCTCATCACCGACTACGCCATGCCCGGCGGAGAGTACGGAGACGGCATGACGCTGCTGGCCTATCTGCGGCGAACCTATCCGCAGCTCAAGATCATCGTCTTCACGACGATAGAAAACCCCGCCCTTGCCCAGGAGATCGCAAAGCTTGGTGTGCATGCGGTATTGGGAAAATCCCACGACACCAGTCACCTGATTTCGGCGGTTCACGCTGTGTATGCCGGCGCGACATACTTTCGCGCGACCTCGCGCGCGCCGGAAGGCGCGCTTCCGCACACGTCCGTCAACGCCGGCAAAGAGGCCCGGAATCTGAGCCCGCGCGAGATGGAAGTCGTCCGGCTTTTTGTGTCCGGCATGTCGATCAATGAGATCGCCGAGCGTCTGCATCGCACGAAACAGACCATCAGTTCCCAGAAGACCCGGGCAATGCGAAAACTCGGTATAGATCGTGACGCCGATTTATTTCGGTTTGCGTACGAAACCGGGATAGAAATCGCGACGGACCCTACGAAGCTACTTCAATGAGCGGTCTTCGGCGTCGAACACGTCAGCATCCAGATAGATGCCTTAGCGAAATCGTGGGCTCGTGCCGCAGTGCCGTTCAGTCGAGCGACTGAACGGCATTTCTTTTTCCGTTAGTCACATGTGAAGTGCGCTGCGTGGTTCCGGCATCGCCGCGTCCTATCGAGTCGGCTGGCAACTAGCGTTCGCCATAGTTGATTACGCCCGACTTTCAGACTGGTCAGAGAGGGTTTGGCATTAAATCTGGTCAATACGAAACAAGTGTCTCATCGTCGGCACTACATTGAATGCTCTTCGGGACATACTCGATAAGCCAGTCAACCGATCGAAGGCACCATGAGAATCAACCTGATACTTGCTGACGACCATCCGGCATTGATCGCCGGTGTGAAGCATGAATTGTCGCGAATCCACACGCTCAACGTAGTTGGAACGGCCCGCGACTCGACAGAACTGGTCGACCTGCTGTCGTGGGTACCTTGCGACATTCTCGTCACCGACTATTCGATGCCTGGCGGTGAATACGGTGACGGCATGGCCATGCTGTCGTTCTTGCGGCGCCGCCACCCCGACCTGAAAATTGTCGTTTTCACGACCATCGACAACATGGCCATTGCTGCCGAAATGCGCAAGATCGGCATTCATTCCGTGCTGAACAAGGCAAAGGACATCGGCCGTCTGATCACGGCGATCCATGCCGTGCATGCCGGCGCGATCTATTTTTCGCCCACCACGCGCGAGCATGACGAAGTGGCCTCCCCCGCGCAGTTCTCCAGCAAAAGCGTGTCCGCGCTCTCGAGTCGGGAAGCGGAGGTCGTGCGCCTCTATGTGTCCGGCGTGACGATCACCGAAATAGCCGCGCAGTTGAACCGGACCAAGCAGACAGTAAGCGCCCAAAAAAGGACCGCGATGCGCAAGCTCGGCATCGAGCGAGATGCCGAGCTGTTCAGGTTTGCGTATGAAATCGGCTTTGCTGCTTCCATGGGTCAGTCAGAAAGAACGGCTCCTGATTCCGACGCTGGCGAGTCCGCAAACGTCTGACCCACGTGCGGCCGGCGATTCGTTCGGACACGGCCGAGTCGCGGGGGTCATCTATACAAGGTCCACTTCCACGGCATTGAATCGACGGCTAGCCACCGTTTTCTTCCGATGTCCTGATGTCTTCACGTGAGGCAAGTGTCCTTTCCGTTGCCGACGCTAACCCTTCAACGAAACAAACCATCGTCGCTCGTCGCATTCTCCACCGTGCCTTGATCGGCTGGCGGCAGCGCCCTACGCACGAGACGGGCGATCTCGAGCAGTCCGTCGCCCGGTTCCGGCCGCTCGGCAAGCTCGAGGATTCGCGCCAGCACTTGACGCACATTGCGGGAATCAGGCGCGATCGCTGCACGCAGATGAGCGTCGAAGACATCAATCAGGTTCTGCGCCCGTCGAACACCCTCGTTCGATATCGTCGTTTGCATTTCAGCACACTGCGCTGCGAGCGCGTCGTAGCCGAACACGGCCAGCGCCCCCCGCAGCGAGTGCAACTCCCCGAGTATCCGGGCGCCGTCAGCGGCGTCGCAGGCTGCATGGAGCACTGCCAGCGACGCCTCGCACGATTTCAGGAACGTCTCTCGCATCTGCGCCGGGACCGCTTGGCCGCCGAGCACGCCATCCTGCTTGTCGTGCTGCGCGGCGGTTTCCACCGGCATGCCCGGCACCCCGGTCACTGCCGACAGCGTCGCCGAGAACTCAGCCAACTGCAGCGGCTTGGTCACCACCCGCGCTATCCCGGCCGCTTCGCACCGCGTTCGCTCCTCCAGCGTCGCACTCGCGGTCGCGGCGACGATCGGCATCTCCGGCCAGCGTGCCTGGGCCGCGCGCGCAAGCTCGTAGCCGTCCAGCACCGGCATTGCCAGGTCCGTCACGAGGACGTCGAAACGTTCCCGCGACAGCCATTCCAGCGCTTGCCGACCATCTTCCGCTGCCTGTGGTTCGCAACCCAGCAGCTTCAGCTGCTCCTGGAACAGTTGCCGGTTCACCGCGTTGTCTTCTGCCACCAGCACCTTCAACGGGCGCGCCAGCACCCGCTGGGTCTCGTTACCCACTGCGAGCGGCTGACCCTGCAACGTGTAACGTAGCGCGGCCGCCAGCCCCTTCAGGCCATAGCTCGACACTTTCACCACCCGTCCCGTCGCAACCGGATCAGCCGGACCGTCCGGGCTGCAATCGATCATCCACGAGGACTCTGAGAGCAGCTCCCGCTCATCGTCCGCATGCCAGGTCCCGCGCTCGCCGCAGACGATCAGCGTGTCCGCCTCTTCCAGCGTCTCTGCATCGACTTGCGCCGGGTGCCGGTACGCCTGCACCCTGAGGTTCCACGCCCTCAGCGCCGTCACCGCATACGCATGCCATGCGTGCGCATCTGCGACGAACAGCACGAGTTCGCCGGAGAAATGCGGCCTATCCGGCGCAGCCGTGGCTTCACCGTCCGAGAGCGGCACCCGCACCGTAAAGGCGCTGCCTTTGCCCGGCTCACTGCGCACCGCGATCGTTCCGCCCATCGCATCCGTCAGCCGCGCGCATAGCGCGAGTCCCAGACCTGTGCCGCCAAAGCGCCGGCTGATCGTCGCATCGGCCTGGCTGAACGCCTGGAAGAGCCTCCCCCGCTGCTCGGGCGACATCCCGATGCCGCTGTCTTCCACTTCGATCAAGAGCCAGCCGGCCCGATCGTCGCGCTCGTCGCCACGGTTGGTGCATGCTTGCGCCGACAGCCGCAACGTGACCCCGCCATGCTCCGTAAATTTGACGGCGTTCGACAGCAGGTTGTTCATCACCTGCGCGAGCCGGGTGGGATCGCCCTGCATGGGCTGGCTCGCCGAAGTGCCGAACTCGCCCGACAACCGCAAGCCTTTGGCCCGCGCCACCGGCCCGAACATGGTCAGCGCCCGCGAGGCCACCTCCTGCGCATCGAACGCAATGCGCTCCAGCGTCATTTCACCGGCCTCGATCTTCGAGAAGTCCAGCACGTCGCTGACGATCGCGAGGAGCCCGTCCGAGGCGCCGCGGATAGTCTTCACCCGATCGCGCTGCAGCGCATCGAGCGGCGAGTGCGACAGCAGTTCCAGATTCCCCAGGATCGCGTTCAGCGGCGTACGGATCTCGTGGCTGATCGCCGCGAGGAACGCCGATTTGGCCGCGTTGGCCGAGTCGGCCGATTGCTTCGCCTCGCGCAGTTGCCGCTCCAGGGTCTTTTCCGCGGTCACGTCCGTGAACGCCGTCACCAGCACGTCCTGCCCCTGGTAGCGCGCCGGTACGACGCTCACCGAGAGGTCCATCGTTCCACCTTCACGCATCGGCAGCGTGAGTTCCTCGCGAGTCACCTGTTTCGCTCCGATTGACCCACCGCGTTGCCGGTGACGGCGAACCAGTTCCGCCGACAGGGGTGGCGCCTCGACGAGCATCTGGGCCACCTTATCCGTCATCGTGGGGCTGCTCAGGAGCGGCTGGCCGCTCGGCAACGCGATCAGTCCCAGTCCGACCGGCGCCGTCTCGACCAGCGTTCGGCTCAGGTGCTCGCTTTCGAAAACCCGTTGCGAGCGCGCCAGAACGGGCTGGAAGACGCGTCGATTGAAGAGCAGGATGAGCGTCCACACCACCGCGATGATCATGCCCGTCGTTGCGGCCGACACGCCAATAGGACCGCTCACTCCCCTCGCGATGCCGCGCCATGACTCCACGAATACGAGCGTTGCGCCCGTCTCGCCGATTGGCCAGCCAAACAGCATGTGGCCGTCGCGAAAGACCGCGCCCGTCGCGGTGGAAATACCCGCCATGCCCAAAGAGCGCGCAACGGATACCGCCTGCGGGTCGAGCGGATCACCGCCAGCCGATGTGATTACACGTCCATCGCGCGCGAAAAGCAGTAGCGAGCCGTCAACGCGCGTTTGTCCCAGAGCGGCAGTGACAAAGGACACAGGCAACTCGCACACGGCGACGCCGAACGGCTTGTGCTTGTCATCGAACACGGTGGCTGCGACCCGGATCGCAGGCTTGCCGCTGAAAGGACTTTCGTAGGTGGGGAGCCAGCGCAGCGCAATCCCGCCGGTGCGGGGATCGCGTACCGGCGCGCTGTCCGGAGCAAGAAGATGACCGTCGGGGCCAGCAAGCGCGGCCAGGAACGCTGCATGATCGGAGAGCAGTTGGTCCATCCGCGCGTCACCGGGCCACGGCACCGCGACCATGGTCACCAGCGCATGATCGGGGCTGTACAACCACGAGTTCAGTACGCCTGCATTTCGCTCGGCGATGGCCGTCAACGCGCGACTGACCTGTTCGGCAAGCCGGATGTACCGGCTTACCTCCACGGGCGGCGGGACTTCGAAAGTTGTACCGATCAGGGTCACGGGCACGTGATCGGGCGCCTGCTGAAGTCGAAGCATCTGACCGTTGTCGCTGAACTGATCGACGAGGGATTGATCGGCCCTTTCGCCGGTCCTCCATGCGACTTCGACGATCCGCAGGTTATTGCGAAAAATGGCGCTGTCGCGCGTGTACAGGTCCGAGAGACCGCTTGCATTGAGCGACACTTCCTGATGCTCGAGCGCCACGTAAGCACGCACGATCGACACCGCGTTGATGACGAACGCGGCCAGCACAACCACCGTGATTGCGGCTGCGCCGCCAAACATCAACACCTGTTGATAGCGGCGGAAGCGCTCCAGCACACTGCCTTGCGCGGATCGGGTCATAGATTCACGAGGAGTTGACATTTTGCCGCGCGCCTGTATTCATATTGACTCACACGGCTAATGATCAGCCGATTATCCACCGCACGGCGAAACCGCGAAAGAGGACTTGATGAACACAGGTGCGTCCGATGCATGGCCTTGGGTGTTCCTGAGACGCAAGATATCGGCCGACATGCGGACGGCGCATCGATGACAAGACCCCGAGCGCGCATTTAGTTGCGCTAACGGATCCACGCAGCCGCACCGACCGCCAGCGAATCGGTCGGCGCGATGCTCCAGGTCTTTTTGAGCACGCGAGGTACTATTGTCCGGTGCGCACAGTCAGCCGACGACATGACCCGAGGAGCCCGGCCAATGGGAAGCATCAGTGCAGTTGTAGCGGCGGCAGTCGCTTTCGTGGGCAGCCACTTTCTCCTGTCACATCCGCTGCGCAGGAGTCTGGTCCGCGCAATCGGCGAACGGGGGTTCCAGGGCCTCTACTCGCTGGTTGCGATCCTCACGTTCGGCTGGCTGGTCCTGGCTTACCGGAAAGCGCCCGTTTCCGCGCCGCTATGGCCGGTTGGCGACGGGCTGTGGGCGGTTGCGACTGCATTCATGCTGATCGCGTCGATCCTCCTGATGGGCTCCCTGATCCGCAACCCCGCGCTGCCCACGGGCGGGCGGGCGGCTTCCTTCCCGGAAGTACCGCACGGCGTGTACGCAGTCACACGTCACCCCATGATGTGGTCGTTCGCGCTTTGGGGACTGTGCCATATCGCCGTGTACCCGGTGACCCGCAATATCATCGTTGCGGCAGCTATCGTCGTCCTTTCGCTTGTCGGCGCCGCATTGCAGGACCGCAAAAAGCAGCGGCTGCTGCCGCAGCTGTGGCCCGCATGGGAATCGAAGACGAGCTACCTGCCGTTCGCGGCGATCGCCGCCGGGCGCGCGCGGCTCGGCGGATTCGGCTTGCACGCGCTGCTAGGCGGGCTTGTCGTCTGGCTTGCAGCGAGCTGGGCGCATATTCCGCTCGGGGGCTGGCCAGCCGGTATTTGGCGCTGGCTGTAGCTAGCGTCGCCGGTATGCCGCTTTTGTGGCGGCCAGTAACTTCCAACGTTTGAGCAGAGCGCGTTATCAGACAACTTCCCGCGTAGGTCCTCAGCATTGGGTTTTCTCGCGCCTAAGGGTCCTGAGTAAATGACGCTTCGCATATCAATGCAAAACTGACTGATTGTCCATGATCGACACGTTGCCGTCGACTGGTGCTTCCTCTATCGGCCGGTTAGTACTAGCCTAGAAGATGCGGTAAAGCGGTGGACTGCCTCGCGACAACGGTCGAAGTGACAACCGCCGGTGATCCGCTCGCCTTTACCGGTGCGCCGTCGCAACGAAGCGAGGTCCGATATGCAATTGTCCGCCGTCCCGATCGTCAAGCCCGAAGCCATTAACTTCATCCTCGGGCAAAGCCATTTCATCAAATCCGTCGAGGATATCCACGAGGCACTGGTCGGCACCGTGCCCGGCATCAAGTTCGGCCTGGCGTTCTGCGAGGCTTCCGGCAAGCGCCTCGTACGCCAATCGGGTACCGAGGCGTCCCTGATCGAGATGGCTTGCAAAAACGCGATGAGCGTCGCCGCGGGCCACAGCTTCTTTGTGTTTCTGGGGGACGGCTTTTACCCGGTCAACGTGCTCAACGCGATCAAGGCCGTGCCGGAGGTATGCCGGATCTTCTGTGCGACAGCGAATCCGGTGGAAGTGTTGATTGCGGAAACCGACCAGGGCCGTGGCATTGTCGGCGTGATCGACGGATTCTCGCCGCTTGGCGTAGAAGACGCGCAGGAGGTGCAATGGCGCAAGGATTTGTTGCGCACGATCGGTTACAAGCTATAGCTGCTGTCACGCGCAGGCTTTCCTCGCCCGTGGACTGTCGTACTACATCGCAGCCAGCATTCGATGGGCTTCGTCGCGGTGCGCGCGGCGATCGATGAACGTGCCCGGTGACCCACACGTCTTCTCGACGAATCATGGAAAAGCGACGCCTCGCCCCCGGTACCCTGTGGCCTGCCATGCAGCGCCAGGCCGCCCACGCACTGCGCTGCGGCGCACTACAACCGATCGAAACGTTCCAGGCGGTGATCGAAAGCGGCGGTATCCGTTTTGTCGTGCGGCAGGTGTCGAGCCTGAGCCGCAAGGAGGCGCAGCGCGGTCAAACGCAAGAGCTTCGTGGCGCAGCGCGCCGCTGCGTCGATCCGTTCCTTCCGTACGAAGCGGAGCTCTTTGTCGCGGACATCTCGGAGACGCATGTGGCTCTGCTCAACAAGTTCAACGTGATCGACAATCATCTGCTGATCGTTACCCGCGACTTCGAACCACAGGATGCGCTCCTCGATCTGGCTGATTTCGAGTCGCTGATGACCTGCATGGGCGAGTTCGACGGCATTGGCTTCTACAATGCAGGCGCTGCCGCGGGCGCGAGCCAGGCGCACAAGCATCTGCAAATCGTGCCGCTGCCGCTCGGGGAGTCTGAGCCGGCTGTGCCTATCGAGCCCATTCTTTCGTCCGCGCGCGTCGCTGGTCTGGTGCAACGCGTACCGGGCCTGCCATTCCAGCATGCTTTTGCGCGCTTCGAAACTGGCACGATGAGTTCTGCGAATGCAGCGAAGTCGGCCCTCGCCTGCTACCTTGCACTGCTCGAAGCGGTCGATATCGAACCTGTTGAGCTCAGCGGTGAACTTCGTCAATCGGCGCCCTACAACCTGCTCTCTACACGCGAATGGATGCTGCTCGTGCCAAGATCGCAAGAGCGTGTAGAGGGCATATCGATCAACGCATTGGGATTCGCCGGCTCATTGTTCGTGCGGGATGCGGCGCAGATGCAGGTGATCGAACGGCTAGGCCCGATGACGGCGCTGCAACGCGTCACGCTTCCCGTAACCGGCCTGCGATAGCCTCGGCTGCTCTGACGCAGTTGACTGCCAGCGTCAAGCAGTCGGCCCAAGCCGCGATGCCTGCGGCGCACCTCACCCGTCCAGACACAGGCGCAACGTCTGTGCGAGACGATGACTCTTCCACAATAACCTCACGCGATGGCTCGGCGGCGACTACTTTCACGCAAACCACACCGCCCGGCGCGCCCGCGCGTTCGTTAATTTTCGTCTGGAGAATGTGCCATGAAGATAGTCGTAATAGGCGGTTCCGGCCTGATCGGGTCACGCGTCGTCGCGCTGCTTGGCGAGGCGGGCCATGAAGCCATCGCCGCCTCGCCACGTAGCGGGGTGAATGCCGTTACCGGCGAGGGACTGCGCCAGGCGCTCGCGGGAACCGACGTCGTAGTGGATGTGACGAATGCGCCGTCATGGGAGCCGCAAGCGGTGCTCGACTTTTTCCGTACCTCGGCGCGCAACCTCGGCAAGGCTGAAGTGGCCGCGGGGGTACGCCATCACGTCGCGCTTTCCATCGTCGGATGTGACCGGACTCAGGAGAACGCATATTTCGATGCCAAGGTCGCGCAGGAAGCGTCGATCGACGCGGCCGGCGTGCCGTACACGATCGTGCGCGCGACGCAGTTCATGGAATTTATTGGCGGTATCGCTGATTTCAGTACGGACGGTGGGACCGTGCGCGTCGGCGAAGGACTGTTTCAGCCGATCGCGGCGGACGACGTTTCGGCGATCCTCGCGCAGATCGCGCTTGAGCCCCCGGTGAACGGCATAGTGGAAATCGCTGGCCCGGAACGTGCGCCGTTCGCGGACATCGTCGCGCGTTATCTGAAGTCGGTGGGCGACCCACGGCCGGTCGTGACGGATCGCGACGCAAGATACTTCGGTGGCCGTGTCGAGGAACAGTCGCTGGTGCCGCTCGGCGACGCGCGCATTGGCCGCATCGGTCTGGACAAGTGGCTGGCGAAGGCCAGCAAGGGTTGATCGCGGGTTCAGGCGAAACCTGAATCGACGGTTCTACCTGTTCGTTGGAAGTAGTCGGCGACTCATGTCACCCGGCTGCGGCTGCGCGCTCTATCACGGCGATCTCGATCTTCTTCATTTTCATCATCGCCTCCATCGCCCGCCTTGCGGCGGCGCGATCGGCACCGCTGACGAGTTCGAGCAGCCGCTTCGGCGTGATCTGCCATGAGAAGCCCCAACGGTCCTTGCACCAGCCGCAAGGCGCTTCCTCTCCGCCATTGCCGACGATGGCATTCCAGTATCGGTCGGTGTCTTCCTGGCTGTCCGTCTGCACCATGAAACTGACCGCCTGATCTGGCTTGAAGTTGGGCCCGCCATTCAGCCCGACGAAGCGCCGCCCGAGCACGCTGAACTCGACCATCAGTTCCGCACCCGCCCCGATACCCGGTATGGGGGAGACATGCGCTGCATCGACCCGGCTGTCGGGGAACGTGGCGGCATAGAACTCCGCCGCCTCGCGCGCTCTACCATCGAACCACAAGCATGTTACGAGTTCAGCCATCGCAATCTCCTTTTTTCAGAAACGTGCGCCGCTAAGCGGCTTCGAGGCCATGCGGTCTAATGTCGACGCGATCCAGACAAAGGATCGGCCGCGCACAATAATGATAATAACGCAACGTGCCTGCGCGGCAGCCACGGCTAAAATAGTTGAAACTTTCAACCATTGTTTTATAATTGGCGGGACCGAGAGTGCTATTCCGGTCCTGTCCAGTTCACTGCGTGTCGATTGAACGAAATCAGCGCGCGCGCAACGCCTGATGTCCCTCGATAGACGTCGTAGGTTTTAGACCGACGCGCACAGGTTATCGAGCCTCCCATGATCGGCGAAACACCGAACCGCTATCGCCGTACCTGCCCCCGCACCTGCCCAGCGGAAAGAGGATTAATCTTGCACTGTTGCGCATCATCAAAGACGGGAGCCGAACATGTCGTCACTAGTCGAAACCACCGCCCGTGACATCGAAGCACTGTTGCCCGAGCTGGAAGCAATCTATCAGGATCTTCACGAACATCCGGAGCTTTCGATGGCGGAGTTCCGCACGGCTGCGATGGTGGCCGAGCGCATCGAAAAGCTCGGCTACGAGGTCACCAGGAACGTCGGCAAAACCGGTGTGGTGGGCGTGCTGCGCAACGGCGCAGGCGCGACCGTGATGCTGCGCGCCGACATGGACGCGCTGCCCGTCACCGAGGCGACAGGCCTTCCGTACGCGAGCCGGGTCAAGGCGAAAGACGAAGACGGTGTCGAAGTCGGCGTCGCCCATGCGTGCGGCCATGACCTCCACGTGACATGGTTGATCGGCGCGGCACGACTGCTGGCCCAACATCGCAACGCGTGGAAGGGCACCGTTCTGGTGGTTTTTCAGCCGGGCGAAGAAGTCGGACGGGGTGCGCGCAGCATGATGGACGACGGCATGGCGGAGCGTTTTCCGAAGCCGGACATCGTCCTCGGACAGCACGTGATGGTGGGCGCTGCCGGCACAGTGGGCTACCGCGCCGGCACCATCCTGTCGGCGGGCGACAGCCTCAAGGTCAAGCTATTCGGACGCGGGTCGCATGGATCGCAACCGCAAACGTCGATCGATCCGGTCATCATGGCCGCGTCGACAACCATGCGGTTGCAGACCATCGTCTCGCGTGAAATAGCGCCGCTGGACAGCGCCGTGCTGACGATCGGCGCTTTGCAGGCGGGCACAAAAGAAAACATCATTCCCGACGACGCCACGCTCAAACTCAACGTGCGCACCTACGACGAGGACGTGCGCGAATACATGCTGGGCGCGATTCGCCGCATCTGCTGCGCGGAGTGTGTGGCGTCCGGTGCACCGCGCGATCCCGAATTCACGACGTTGAGCAGCTATCCGCTGACCGTCAACGACGAACATGCATCGGGCCGTATCGGCGAAGCGTTCAAACAATGGTTCGGTGAGCGCGCTTTCGAGACGCAACCGGCCGCCGCCAGCGAGGACTTCAGCGTATTCGGCCGTACATGGGGTGTGCCGTACGTTTTCTGGATCGTCGGCGGGACTGACGCGCAGGTGTATGCCAAAGCCAAAGCGGAGAAGAAGATCAACCAGATCCCGAGCAATCATTCGCCGATGTATGCACCGACGCTCCATCCCACGCTGAGGACCGGCCTCGAAGCGCTGCTTTGCGCGGCTTCCGTGTGGCTCGCCGTGCAAGGCGAGATAACGTGAACTCGCATATCGTCTATCAGGTACTCGACCTTGTCGGCACATTCGCATTCGCGATCAGCGGCGCGGTGGCCGCAAGACAGCGAAGACTCGACCTGTTCGGCATCCTGTCGGTCGCGTTCGTGGTCGCATGCGGCGGTGGCATCGTGCGCGACGTTTGCATCGGCGCGACGCCCCCGGCCGCGCTCTCCGACTGGCGGTACCTTGCCACGTCGATGCTCGCATCGGCGGTCACCATCGCCGCCTACGCGAAAGTCAGGCGACTCCGGTTTCCGGTACTGTTTTTCGATGCCGTTGGATTGGGTCTATTTGCCGTGTCGGGCGCGCAAAAGTCGATGACGTATGGGCACAATGCCGAACTGGCCATCCTCCTAGGCATGGTCAGCGCGGTGGGTGGCGGGGTCATTCGCGACATGCTGCTGTCGCGCGTTCCGGCAATCCTCGAACGAGAGATCTACGCGTCCGCGGCGTTGCTCGGCGCGATGGTGTTCGTCGTCTCCGCGGAGATAGGCGCAATGTCCGCGTGGACTCCTTGGGTCGCGACGGCGGTTTGCGTGGGCGTTCGCCTTCTCGCGCTCTATTACGGCTGGCGACTACCCGTGTATCGAGACAGGAAAGCCAGACGCGAAGACGCGCGCACCGGAACGAATGCGCTGTAGCGTCAAGCAGCAGACGTAACGGTACGCCATCCTCTTCATATCAGGCAAAGTAGTCGCCGACGCGAAGCAAAGGCGTTCAGGCGCGGGCAAGGACGAGCGCGGCCCCTAAGCCGCACGCGCAAACGCGCTGGCGCCTCGGCTTTTCATGTTGGCACACTGATGCCGTCACTGCGCCCGAAACAGTCGGCTGTTGCAAGTGCGGCACTGCGCCTGCGTGGCTTCAGGTCCCAACAGGACGGATAGAAAGCGCGTTTCTGACGGAGGTGACTCCCGGAACGCTCTTCGCCACTTCGGTGGCCCGGTCGCTTTGAGCCTGCACCGGCACGCTGCCTTGCAACGTGACGGCGCCATCGCGAGCACGGATGGTGACATTGGCCATTGAGATGCTTCTGTCCTTCACCAACGCCGAGCGCACCTGGCGTTGCAGCGCCCGGTTCGCCGCTTTGAGCGACTTGTAGTGCTGCCGCGCGCCCGACGTTGTGCTTGCCGGGGTAGCCGGGGCAGCGTCGCTCGCCTGCGCGTAGGCCTGAATAGAACCGCAGATAAGAAGTGCAGTACCTGCCAGTTTGATTGCGTGAATTGCCTTCATGCATTTTCTCCTGTTGTCACAATTGTCTAGCGTCCCGGACAGGAACGCTGCACTACACCACCAAAATCTTTCCGGCCGAATTGAATAGAACGATATTGCGGATAATGCGTTGAGTCAGGCGATAATGCAGACGCAAGCAGCCGTGAAATACTAGTCAAAAATGCATGCGTCGGATAGTGACAATACTCCAATCTCGCCAGGTTGACTGCGTGAGGATCGGAAAATGAGGTTTTGACACAACGTCTCGCGCGTCGGGTTGCGGGTGGCGTCACTCTTGCAGTGGAATGCCACCAAGCGCGGCGTGAATTGCGACGCTGCCGCTTACCGCGGTAATTTGGCGCGTCCTCGGCGTTCCCTTGGCAACAGTACGCACACCTGTGCAAAGCATCGGCTGAACGAGTCTATGTCTGCAATAGTCGTCATTTGCGTGGCCGGCATCGCTGTGCCGTTGCATGGCTGCGGCGACCGACATCCCAGGCAGGCGCTGCAACACCGCGCCGAAATCGTTGAGCAGCGCGTTTCCTATTGGCCTAATCTTTAGAGGTACTTTGGCCCCAACGTCCGGCAAAGCGAACGACCGATCGACTGCTGGTTGCTCTCGCTCCCGGTGGTTCAAGCTGCGACAAAGAAAGCCGTTAAAGGAACCGTGATGAACCGAAACGACGCACCGTTCCAAACCGCGCTAACCCGTCTGCTAGGTTGCCGGCATCCGATCATATCAGCGGGCATGGGTGGCGTGGCGCGCGCTGAACTTGTATCGGCCGTTTCGAATGCGGGCGGGTTCGGCCTGCTCGGCATGGTTCGGGAGCCGCCGGCGGTCATCGAGCGTGAAATCGCCGCGGTGCGAGCCGCAACGGATCGTCCGTTCGGCGTCAACGTCATCCCCAGGGGCACCGAACCCGCGCTCCTCGCCGCGCAACTCGACATCTGCCTGTCGGCACGCGTTCCGGCGATGTGCTTCTTCTGGGACGTGTTCCCGCAAGTCATCGCACGCGCCAAAGACGCCGGGGCCATCGTGCTGTATCAGGTCGGGTCGCTCCAGGACGCACTTGCGGCCGAAAAGGCCGGTGCGGACGTGATCATTGCCCAAGGTGTCGAAGCCGGCGGCCATGTGCGTGGACACACTGGCATCCTGACGCTGCTGCCGCTGATTGCAAAGCACGTGCGTGTTCCGGTCGCCGCCTCCGGTGGGTTCGCGACCGGCGGCGGGCTCGTCGCCGCGCTTGCACTCGGCGCGTCGGGCATTCACTGCGGCACGCTGTTCCTCGCGACGCACGAGTCGTTTGCACACGACTACCACAAGCAGCGCATCGTGGACGCGCAGGCCGGCGATACGGTTCACACGGACCTCTATGCAATCAATTGGCCGCCAGGTTCGCCCGTGCGGGTGCTCGCGAACAGCGTCACCCGCGAAGCGGGCGGCCGCCTCTTTGGCAACGATCCGTATCTCTTGCCGCGCGAAGTCATCGCTCAGGAGCCCGACTACCCGATTTACAAGTTCGACACCAACTCGCCCTTGCGCACGACCACGGGCGATCTGGAGAAGATGGCCTTGTTTGCTGGCGAATCGTCGGCGCTCGTGGACACGTGCGCGTCCGTCGACGAAGTCATCAATCGTCTTCTGAACGAAGCCATTGCGGCGTCGGCGCACGCGAGGCCGGCGAGCGCTTAGGCTGTCGCAGCGGCGAGTGGCGGGACGGCATGCGTCGCGATTCGAGCAAGTCATCTGCAATCGCGCGAAACGCCACGAGCTTCGGGCATTCCCTTTTCTCTCCACTCTGATTGCATGCGGGTGAAATGCATTCGACGTCTCGCGTCCAATCGCGCCAGTTGGGTAGCCGCGCTCCCGACGATCTCACACCACGCTAGTCAATCCACCGTCGACGAAAAGTGTCTGCCCATTTACGAAGTCGGACGCCGAAGACGCCAGAAATACCGCCGCGCCGCACAACTCTTCGACGCGTCCCCAACGTCCGGCCGGTGTGCGTTTGCAGATCCATTCGGAGAACGTAGGGTCGTCGACCAGCGCGCGATTGAGATCGGTCGCGAAGTAGCCGGGCGCGAGCGCGTTGGCCTGAATACCGCGACCGGCCCACTCCGCGCACATGCCTTTGGTGAGCATGCGGATCGCGCCCTTGGTGGCCGCATAAGGCGCGATGCCCGGCCGTGCCAGCTCGCCTTGCACCGAACAGATGTTGATGATCTTGCCGCGCCCGCGCAGCAGCATGTGGCGAGCGACCGCTTGCGACACATGAAAAGCGCCATCCAGGTTGACGCGCATCAGGTCGTTCCAGTCGGCAGTGCTGAAGTCTTCGAGCGGCGCCCTGCGCTGAATGCCGGCATTGTTGACGAGGATGTCGATTGCGCCGACGCGCTGTTCGAATTCATCGACCGATGCCGACACTTGAGCGGCCTGCGTCACATCGAATACCGCAATATCCGCGACAAAGCCTTCATCGCGCAATCGCGCCGCCACGGCGAGCGCCTTCTGCTCGTTGCGGTCGTTGATCGCGACGGCTGCGCCCGCGCCCGCCAGTCCGCGCGCCAACGCGAGCCCGATGCCGCGCCCGGAGCCGGTGACCAGCGCCCGCCGCCCCGCAAGGTTAAACAGGTTCAATGTGTCATACATGTTTAAGGACGCATACGATGCGCTTTCAGGTTGTCGTTCAATGAACGGAGTGGCCCCGACGCGGGGATTCTGCCCGATGGTCCTTCATGGTATCGGGGATTCCTGACGCGCGCCGCCGCGGGAGTCTTTTATTCATCCGTCAGGAAGTCAGGATGACTCGCGCGGATCTGCTCAAGCTGGTTAAGCGTACCCGACAGGTGCTTGCGCAGCGCCGCCTGCGCGGACTCGGCGTCGCCCTTTTCGATCGCATCGACGATCCTGGCGTGATCGCGCACCACCGCCGTCGTCTTGCCCGCCACCGGCAGGTGCAGGCGTCGCAGCCGGTCGATGTGCCCGCCCCCTCGGCGCACCAGATCCCACAGTTGCGGCACGCCCGCCGCCTCGTACATCTGCCGATGAAACGCCTGATCGAGCACAGAGAACTGCTCGTAGTTCTTCACGTCGCGCAGCTTCTTCTGCCCGGCAATCATCGCGCGCAACTGCGCGATCAGCGCGGCATCGCGCTGCTGCGAGAGCGTGCGCACCACTTCCAGTTCGATCGCGCGGCGCAGAAAGTGGGCCTGCAACGCAGAGGTCACGTTGATCTGACTCACTACGGTGGCGTGCTGCGGAAAGATGTCGACGAGGCCTTCTTCGCCGAGCTTCATCAGCGCGTCGCGCACTGGCGTCTGGCTAAGACCGTACTGCGTCGCCAGATCGGCGCGCGAGAGCACAGTGCCGGGCGCGAGTTCGAGCGACAGGATCATTTCGCGCAGCCGTTCGAATACTTGCGGCGCGGCATGGCGGGACCGGTCGAGCCGGGTCGGTATCGACCGGGAAGCGTGGGTTGTCATGGCAGGAATCAAGCGTAAGCGCGGGCGGAGTGAGGGGTTTTGCCCGCTGAGATACTAATACTATAGCCGACACGAGCCCGCGTCCGACACCCACGCAGCCCGCAGGGACCTGAGTACTTACCCCAGTGACGCACTAATACATTAGTGCTCTACCATGGCGTCAGTCCAACGGAAACGCCTGTCTCCCATGACCCGCGACATCACGATTACCCTGGTGCGAATTACGCCGATCGCCTTCCGCGACGGCCCGATGCTCAACGCTGCCGGCATCCACGAACCGTGGGCGTTGCGGGCAATCGTGGAACTGGAGACGAGCGATGGGCGCGTGGGCATCTCCGAGACGTACGGCGACGAACCGATGCTGCGCGTGCTCGACGAGGCGAGAGCGCTGGTGATCGGCCTGTCGCCGTTCGACCTGAACCGGATGGAAGGACGCGTGCGCGGGGCGATCAAGGCGAGCCCTGGCGCCGTCGAATTCGAACTCGCGCCCGGCTCCCACGCGGCCAAGAACGCACCGAAAGTGATCAGCACGCTCGAAGTCGCGATGCTCGACCTGCAGGGGCAAATCGTCGGTGCGCCCATCGTCGATCTGCTCGGCGGCAAGGTTCGCGACGTCGTGCCCTACAGCGCTTATCTCTTCTTCAAGTACTCGCAGCACATCGAGAACCCGTATGCGCCCGATGCCTGGGGCGAAGGATTGAGCGCGCAGCAGATCGTTGCGCAGGCGCGTCGCATGATCGGGCTGTACGGCTTCCAGAGCATCAAGCTCAAGGGCGGCGTGTTCGAGCCGGCGCACGAAATAGCGTGCATGCGCGCGCTGCATCAGGCGTTTCCCGGCGTGCCGCTGCGCCTCGATCCGAATGCCAACTGGACGCTCGAAACGAGCATCGCCGCCGCACCCGAACTCGACGAACTACTGGAGTACTACGAAGACCCATGTCCGGGGCTCGCAGGCATGGCCGAGCTGGCCAGGCACACCCGCCTGCCTCTCGCCACCAATATGGTGATCACGACCATGGAAGATTTCCGCCGCGGCGCCGCGATGGGGGCGGTCAAGGTATTGCTGTCGGATCATCACTACTGGGGCGGCCTACGCGCGACGCAGACACTCGCGCGGATGTGCAAGCTGTGGGATCTGGGCATGTCGATGCACTCCAACTCGCATCTGGGCATCAGCCTGATGGCGATGACACACGTCGCGGCGAGCATCCCCAACCTGACTTACGCTTGCGACACTCACTATCCGTGGCAGGAAGAAGAAGTCATCAAGGGCGGCCGCGTGAGCTTCGACAAGGGCGCGGTATGCGTGCCGACGACCCCGGGCCTCGGTGTGGAACTCGACCGCGAGCGCCTCGCCGAACTGCATGCGCAGTACCTGTCGTGCGGCGTGCGCAATCGCGACGACCTGAAGCAGATGCAGAAGTACGACCCGGACTTTAGCGGGAAGAACCCGCGGTTTTGATTCGTGCTTCTGATTCGCGCTTTCGGGCCTCGCTTCATATCCGAAGAGTCGCCCGGCGCACGATGCGCATTGCCATCCTTTCAGAATGCGCATTTGGCGGCAAACGCATCGCTCGACTCTTCTTCACGCAAGATGTAGCCAAGACCCCGCAAGGTCATGATCTTCGCACTGGAGTCAGACAGATGTTTGCGCAGGCGATGGATATAGATATCGATCGCATCGGCACTCGGTTCATCGTCGAGCGTAAAGATCTTATCCATCAGCGTGGACTTTGAAACCGTCTTGCCGAGCTTGAGCATCAGCGTTTCGAGAATCGCATGTTCGCGGCGGCGCAAGCGCATGGGCTGGTCGCGCAGCATGAACTGGCGCGAGTCGAACAGGTAGCGCAAATTGCCGCATTCGATCAACTGACCCTTGTCGCCGGCCGACTGACGGCGGATCAGCGCCTTGATGCGCGCAACCAGTTCGCGCGCGTCGAACGGTTTGACGACGTAGTCATCCGCGCCGGCCGAAAAGCAGGCAACCTTGTCATCGGTCGAGCCGTTCGCGGTCAGCATCAGCACCGGCACGTCATCGCGTTTGCGGCGCAGGCGGGCCAGCACTTCCTTGCCGCTCAATCCGGGCAAGCGCAGATCGAGCAACACAGCGTCATAGCACTGTGAAGCGAGCAGGGTCTCGGCCCGTTCGCCGTTCTCCGCCCAATCGACCACGAATTGCTCGACCTGCATCAGGTTCATGACCCAGCGCGCGAGATCGGCATCATCCTCAACCAGCAGCAGCTTCATCGTTCTCTCTCTCGTTGCTGGGCATCATGCCGCGCCAGCCCATAAGCGCATTTCGACAGTCGCCACGAGGCCGACACCGTCCTCATTCGATTCCAGCCTGACGGTGCCGCCTTGCCGGTGTGCGATCTCGCGAACGATGGGCAAACCCAGACCCGTTCCCTCCGCGCGGTTCGACGCGCGATAGAAACGCTCGAACACGCGTGCCCGGGCTTCGTCGCTCATACCCGGCCCATTGTCGATTACGCGCACGATCGCCCGGTTCTGGCTTTTGCACGTTTGCACCGTGACGCGACCGCCCGATTGTGTATAGCGCAGCGCATTGTCGACGAGGTTGGTGACGAGTGCCGCAGTGAGCGCTTCGTCGCCCGTGACGTGCAAGCCGTCCTCCAGTTCCGCGCCCAGATCGATCTCGTGGGACTGAGCAAAAGCGATCAGCTCTTCCAGCACGCCCGCAATCAATGCGCTCAGGTCGACACGCTCATGCATACCGGAAGGCGCGGCCGATTCGGCCTGTGCAAGCAGCAGGAGCTTGTTGGTCAAGGTGGTCAGCTTGCGGCTGCTTTTGTGCATCCCCGCCAAGGCTTCGGCGAGCGAGCGGTCCGGATTGTCGCGTTGCCGCGCGTACTGGATCTGCGCGGCTAGCAGCGCGAGCGGCGTGCGCATTTGATGCGCCGCGTCCGAAATGAATTGTCGCTGGGTCGCCGCTTGCTGGCCCATGCGCGCGATGCACTGATTGATCGCGTCGACGATGGGCCTCAATTCGACGTGCAGCCGCGCCACACGAATGGGTTGGAGCTGCGAGGGGTTGCGATCGGCGACGTCGTCTTTCACCTTCATTAGCGGCAGCAATTCGAAGGTCAGCCCGAGGTAGACGAAAGCCATCGCGAGCAACAGTGTCAGCACTTCGCCGAACAACTGCGGACGCAGCAGATGCCACACCATCGCATCGCGTGAGCCCTCGGTCTTCGCGACCGCCACGACGACTTCCTCGGTTCGCCCGGAATCGTACAGTTGCCGCACATAGGCGGCCGCGCGCACCACGCGGCCATCGTCGAGGCGGGTGGAATAGAGCGTGGGCCGGTCGCCCGCGCGCGGCGCAAGCGGCAACTCCAGACTGCCTGCCAGCAGGCGCTGGCCGCTCGCCTCGACACGATAGAAGACGCTGTCGTGCTCGGGCGACTCGAAGAGTTCCAGCGCGGCTGGCGGAATCGGCACCGAGACGGCGCCGTTTTCCCAATCGATATCCTCGCCAATGATACGCATCGACGAAAGCAACGCATTGTCCTGCACGAGGTCGGCGGTGGCCTGCGCAAAGCGATATGAAATCACGCCTGAAATGGACACGAATGCCGCCAGCGGCAGCAAGAGCCACCACAGCAAGCGTCCCCGCAAACCGCCTTCAAACACGATGTGTCGTTCCCTTTCAGACAGCATGATGGCGTTACGTCGTCGGCCGTCGGCGCCAGGCATTCGCAGCGAGGCTTTTAAACGCGCTCGCGTATCGCGCTTTGTCGTTAGCGGTATGGTCGTTCGACATCGGGCGAGAGCCTCGCCGGACGACGATTCATTGGTGGGCGTCTCCGTTATATTCGCTGCCGGCATTCGGCGCATGACGGACCGGCTGGCAGCAATTCTATGAGTGCCAATCCTTCTCAATGCTTTCGATGATGCCGATTTTTAACTCATTGCGGGTTTATCCCGAGGACGTCACGGTCAGGATCACCAATGCATCCAGTACATCTCGGCAATGGCCCGGTCCGCATCGGATAGAAACGGATTGTCCAGCCAGATCACCTTTCTGTTGCCCAGGTTCGCGCGCTTCAAGCCGTTCTGGATATACGGATGCGTGTTGAACAGTTTCAGATACGATCCATCGCGCCACGCGGCGGTGAAGCCGCGAGCAATGGTCGCGGCCAGCTTCTCGTGGTTCGGCGACACGTAGAACAGAAAATCCGGGCGATAGGCCAGCAGCAAGTGATTCTCGACGGCGAGGCGCGGCTCCGTGGCCTCGCGCGAGTCCAGTTCCGGATAAGCCTCGACGCCGACATCATGCGCAACGCAGGCCTTCCGGTGCAGACGACTTCCAGCTATGAAACGATCTTCAGGGTGGTCGAAGGCGGGCGGGCCGATTATTTTCCGCGCCGCGTGATCGCATTGAGACAACCGCGCCGCGTTCCGAAAAATCCGGCTGGCGCAACGCCGTCTGAGGCAGCGCGTACCGACGGGATCATGGCCTGCTTGACGACGCAAGCGCCACAGATCGCACGGCCCTGGCCGTTGCGCTGCGCGCTCGTGCAATTATGCAGAGATCATGGCGCATACGCGCGAGAGCGGGGCGATAAGCCGCTGGCTTGCCCGCAGGCATTTCCGGCATCCCCGGACCAGGATCAGCCGCCCACCTGGATACGATTGAGCACCCCTTCGATATCATCCAGGCACCACGCGTCCTGTTCCGCCTGCCGTCTCTCGGCTTCGGTCGCCACCCACCCTGCTAGCGTGATCCTGCGGTCTTCCACAGTGGCGGTGATCTGCTCGGCACGCACGCGCGGATCGGTTTCAAGCACCAGGCGCAGGACGTCGGCAATCTCATCGTCGCCGTCCGTTTCGGCGGGAACCAACTCGAGCAGGTTGATCACGTCGCGGCAGCCGCCGACCCACCACACGGTGACGCTCGCGAGGCGCCGGTGGGACAGGCTGATGACTTGCCCGGTCAAGGTCACCACGCCGTCGTCGACCGTCACTTCGATGACCCCGCTGCCCTCGTTGCCCGCCGCGTCGATGGTGCCGCGCAGCACGTCCAATTGGCCCTTCACGCGGGCGCAAATCACGCAGGTGCGGAAATCCACCGCCTGCACCAGTCGTTCGCAGATACGTGTGCGCAATTCGCCATCAGCGACCGGCGGGTTGGCTGCGACCCGTAACTGGTCGACGATGCGCTTGTCCTCGCTGTGCATCCGCGTCAAATGCAAGAGGCGCTTCTTGCATGCGACGTCCGGCACCTCGCCGGCGACGATCAGCGCATCGCCGTCGACTTTCATATGAATCGGATGATTGCGCAGTTTGACGTGCGAATCGCGCTCGAAGGATGCCAGCACCTGCTTGAGGATCGTATCGCGGCCTTGCATGATCAGTTCGCGCAAAAGATGGGCGACGCAGCGCGCGCAAAGCCGCGCCGCGCCATCCAGGGTTGCGCGAGCCCTGCGCCGCTCACATTGTCAAACCCTGCATGCGACGCGCAAAGCGCGCCCGCTCGGCTCGGTCCATCAGATCGAGGAATTGATCCGCGCCCATGTGAATCAGTTCTTCGTGATCGCCGGCCTCGAAATAAACGTCCGGCTGCATGGCGAGGCTCTCGTCGAGATAGGTCCGCATGCCATAGGCCGTGCATACCGGCGGAAGCGCCCCGGCATCGCAATCCTTGAACAACTCCCGCAGATCGTTCTCCTGAGCTAGCACGAGATGGCGTCCGGTCTTTGCCCAAAGCTCGGACAGTCGCACCGCGTACGTCGATGGCAGCACAGCCGCCACATAACCGTGTTCGTCTTCGAAAAGCACCGTTTTGGCGAGGCGATCGCCGGGAATATGCGCTGCCGCCGCGGTTTCGATGCTGGAATGACTGTACGGATGATGCACGATTTCATACTGCAAGCCCTTGCTGCGCAGGCAGTCCTGGAGCGTGGCTGACATTGGCATGACGTACCTCCGCTGGAAGAAAACGGGAGACTACTGGCAAGCTTCCTTAAGGATAGTTCGCTTTCGCTCGCGTGTGAAAAACATGCGGACGGCAGCGCGGTGACCAGCGCGCGCGAAAAACCGGACGATTACCCCGTCTGGCATATGAATCCGTTTTCGCCAATAATGGCCGCTTAGCCACTGCTGGAGGAGGGCAACCATGCGTTACAGCCCCGATTCCATACGTACTGTCGGCCTGGTCGGTCATGCCGGGTGTGGCAAGACGTCCCTCGTCGAAGCACTGCTGCACCAGGGCGGCGCGCTGCACGCGCCCGGCAGTGTCGAGCGCGGCACGACGGTCTGTGATTTCGAGCCGCTCGAGCGCAAATATCATCACTCGCTGAACTCCGCGGTGGCTCATCTGGACTACCGGGATACGCGCATGTATCTGCTGGATACGCCCGGCTATCCCGACTTCTCCGGGCTGGCGATCAGCGCGCTGCCGGCTGTCGAAACCGCGGCTATCGTCATCAATGCGCAGACCGGGATCGAAATGACCACCCGGCGCATGATGGCGTGGGCGGAACAACGCAAGCTCTGCCGAATGATCATCGTGAACGGTATCGATGGCGAAAAGGTCGATCTGCCCGGGCTGCTGGCGCAAATTCAGGAGAGCTTCGGCAAACAATGCCTGCCCATCAACCTGCCGGCTCAGGGCGGCCGCCAGGTGGCGGATTGCTTTTTCAAGCCCGCCGGCGACGCCGATTTCGGGTCCGTTGAGGCCGCGCACGACGCGCTCGTCGATCAGGTGGTCGAGATCGACCCTGCCCTGATGGAGCGTTACCTGGAGCAAGGCCAGGCGATCAGCCCCGAGCAGTTGCACGAGCCGTTCGAACGGGCGCTGCGCGAAGGTCATCTGGTGCCGATCTGCTTCACGTCGGCGGTCAACGGCGTCGGCATTGCGGAATTGCTGGATGTGTTCGTCCGGCTGCTGCCTAATCCGCTGGAAGGCAACCCGCCGCTTTTCTACCGCGACGCCGGCGGCCGCCGGCAAGTGGTGAGCGCGGAACCGGTTCCCGACAAGCACGTGTTGGCCCACGTCTTCAAGATCGTGATGGACCCTTACATTGGCAAGATGGCGGTGTTTCGCATCCATCAGGGCACGGTCAGGCGCGATAGCCAGCTGTATGTCGGCGACGGGCGCCAGCCGTTCAGAATCGCCCATTTGATGATGCTCCAGGGCAAGGAGCACGTGGACGTGCCGCAAGCCGGTCCGGGCGATATCTGCGCCACGGCCAAAGTGGACGAGATCGGCTTCGATGCCGTGCTGCACGACGCGCCCGAGGACGGCGACATCCACCTCACGCCGCTCGACTTTCCCACGCCCATCTATGGTTTGGCGATCGAACCCGCGCGCCGGGGCAACGAGCAGCGCCTCTGGGAGATGCTGCAAAAGTTGAGCGCGGAAGACCCCTGCCTGCGCATCGAACATCCGGTCGGTACCAACGAGACAGTGGTGCGAGGTCTTGGCGAGTTGCACCTGCGCCTGATGCTGGAGCGACTATCGGAGCAGTACAAGCTCGACGTCGTCACGCGCCCACCGAAGATCGCCTATCGCGAAACCATCGGGGCGTCGGCCGACGGCCATCATCGCCACAAGAAGCAAACCGGCGGCGCCGGGCAATTCGGCGAAGTGATGCTGCGCGTCGAGCCGCTGCCGCGAGGCACGGGCTTCGAGTTCGTCGACGCCGTGAAGGGCGGTGCCATTCCCGGCCAGTTCATGCCGGCGGTGGAAAAGGGCATCCTGCAGGTTATCGAGAGCGGACCGCTGGCCGGCTTCCCGATGCAGGACGTGCGCGTCACCGTGTTCGACGGCAAAAGCCATTCGGTCGACTCCAAGGAAGTCGCATTCGTGACTGCCGGACGCAAGGCCTTCATCGATGCGGTGCTGAAGGCCCGGCCCATTCTGCTGGAGCCGATCGTGAACATCGAGGTGATGACGCCGGACGCCGCGATGGGCGATGTCATCGGCGATCTGTCCGCCAAGCGCGGGCAGGTTCACGGTACACGCGTGGCTGCGGGCAACGCGGTGGTCGTTGCCGGGCAGGTACCTTTGTCCGAACTCAACGACTATCAGTCGCGTTTGAATGCGATTGCCGGCGGGCACGGTAACTACAGCATTCAGCTCAGCCACTATGATCCTGTACCCCCGGCTCAGCAGGAGCGGATGGCCTCGCAGCACAAAAAGCAGGGCAACGGAACGGTGACGTGAAGGGTGCGCAGGTCGCGTCGGCTCGAGCCGAGTGCAACGGCGGTTGCGGCTGATGTCAAGCTTCGCTCAGTGTTCACCCGCAAGTTCAAAAGAGCCCTCCATCACGGTGACGCATTTTCCGCCGACCCGAACCTCTGCCCGATCATCGCGCGTATCGACCTTCACGGACAGGATGCTTGGGCGTCCCATATCCACACCTTGCGCGACGCACATCGACAGTTCCGACAGGCCGCGCACCTCGGCGATCAACGCGGCGGTCGCGGCCGTCGCGCTGCCGGTGGCGGGGTCCTCGGTCATGCGCGGAGTGAACATGCGCGCCTCGAGATCGCAGACCTGTGCGGACCTGGCGGGGCCGACTTCCCGCGTATAAGCGTAAATGGACACCGCGCCGTCGATAGGCAGCAAAACCTTGTACGCGGCGAGGTTCGGCATGCAGCGGCGCAACGCCTCGCGTGAAGCGAGTTCAACGACGAGAAACGGCAGGCCGACCGAAGCAACCTGAGGCGCGTGGGTATCGACGCGAACGTCGCCCGCAGTGAGCGACAGACAGGCCGCGGCCCGCCCCGCGGAAACTTGCGACAACCGCGTCAGCGGCTCGGGTGCGACCAGTTCGGCGCCGACCACGGCGTCACCCTCTTTCAACTGTCGCACCGGAACGAGGCCCGCGATCTCCTCGAAGACGAGCACGTCGGGCAACGGCTGCTGCCGCGATGCCGCCTGTTTTGCGAGCACGAACGCCGTGCCGATGTTGGGATGGCCGGCGAAAGGGATTTCGCGGCTCGGCGTAAAGATTCTCACCCAGGCAGTGTGAGCGGGACTGCGCGGCGGCAGCACGAAGGTCGTTTCGCTGTATCCGAACTCGCTCGCGAGGGCCTGCATCTGGGCGCTCGACAAGCCTTGCGCGTCGAGCACGATGGCGACCGGATTGCCGCTGAATTGGGTGTTTGTGAATACATCGGCAGTGACGTAGCGGCGAATCATGGCGTTCCTCGGCTGGCTAGTGGCTTTCCAATGTTATGCCCATTTCCGCCGTGAGTCGCCGATAGGGGAGCGCCGGTTTCGCGCCCACCCCTCACCCCTTCGTCGCCCCAAACGTCAAGCCGGCGACAAAATGCTTCTGCATCGGAAAGAACATCGCAACCGACGGTATGTGCGCAATGCATGTGGAGGGATGGTGCCGTTTAGCGCCTTCGCGAGCGGCCAATGGACGTACGGGTCGCCCAAGCTCGAACGCTACAACGGTGTATCGGCTGTCGAAATCCAGGGGGCGGCCGCGCCGGGCAAGAGCACAGGGCAGGCGCTGGGCGCGATGGAGAAGATCGCGGCCCAATTGCCGGCGGGCATCGGCTTCGAATGGACCGGTTTGTCGCTGCAGGAAATCGAGTCCGGCTGCCAGGCGCCTGTTTTGTACGGCGTCTCGATCCTCGTCGTGTTCCTGTGCCTCGCTGTCCCGAGCAGTTCACGGGCCGCCTCGGAGAGTACGATGGGACAACTGCAGGCATGTGCAGGAACCGAGCGACGTCATGAGGATGGGCCGCAACCGCAAACGTGACGCCTCGAGCGCCGCTGCCACGGGTCCCATGCCCCGGGTCTGCTGCAATTCCCGCGCGAACTCCACGATCAGGATGGCGTTCTTCGCGGACAGGCCCACCGTGGTCAACAAGCCCACCTGAAAGAACACGTCGTTTTCGAGTCCGCGCAGCGTGGCGGCGAGGAGTGCGCCGATCACGCCGAGCGGCACGACCATGATCACGGAGAACGGAATCGACCAGCTCTCGTAGAGGGCCGCCATGCTGACCTAAGGTTCTGATTCGGTGGGGCTCTGAACCTTGAGAACGAGTTCTGCGCCGAAAGCTGTCGGCGCAGCGACAAGTTCTGCGCCCGCAGTTGCGTACGCGTCGTCCAGAAAGCTCGCGGCCGTTCCAGCGCCGCTCTGTACAGTAACCCTGTGGCCCTGCGACACGTACTTCCTGACCGTCTCGGGCGTCGCGGCGACGCGTGTTTCGTACGGCCGCGTCTCGGCTGGTATTCCGATGTTCATGTTTGAGATGATGGCGTGGTTGGAATATCACCGGGCGAACGTCCGCGGCTCTCGCGCTTCTTCCAGCGTTGAGTACCGCGACCCTGTATGGAACGAAGCCGCAGCAGATTTCTTGCATAACCCTTGCGCACGCGTTGCCGCGCGCGCAAGGACATCGGCGCGGAACTCAAGCTTCTTTAGGCGATGCGGTGAACTTTGCCGCGTTCTTTTTGACGAAGTCATGTACGCTGAGCGGTGCTTGCCCCGTGAGCGTGACCACGTCATCCGACATGCGGTCGTAGCGTCCCGCGCGATGCAGGTCGGCCATCGTCGCGAGGTGGTTGACGAGGTGAATCGGCAACTTGCGTTCGATCAAACCCTCGCGCCACGGTCCAGCGGGAACGTCCTGATAGGTAATCATGCGGCCCAGCGCTTTCGAATACTCCTGCGCATAGAATTGCATGTTCTCGGATTGCGGGCCGGTGAGATGATAGGTCTTGCCGATATGCGGCTGTGGATCGGCCAGGAGCGCCGCCACCACGCGCGCTACGTCTTCCGCCGCGACGGGTGAAGTTTTGCCGTCGCCGAACGGCAGCCGGATCTGGTCGGCCTCCTTGACAGAGGGCGACGAAAACATCAGGAAGAAGCCTTCGAGAAACACCGTAGGCCGCACGTGCACCACGGGCAGGCCCGACCAGTCCAACGCCTGTTCGGCCAGCCAGTGCAGCTTGTGCTGCGGGCTTGCAGTCGTTTCGGTGACGCTCATCTGCGAAAGCGTCATCTGCGACATGTTGATGAACGCCTTCACGCCATGATGCTTCGCAACGGCCGCCGCGTTGATGGTTGCGGCGAGATACGCGTCGGACACGGACATCGCGAAGTACATCGTCTCGCAACCGACTATTGCCCTATGCATCGAGTCGAGATCAAGCAGATCGCCGACCACCACTTCGGCACCCATGTCGCGCAACGCCTGCGCACGCTCGTCGTCCGAGCGCACCATCGCGCGCACCGCTTTACCTTGTTGCAACAGCAATTCACTGACCGCGCGCCCGACCGCACCAACGCGGCCTGCGGCGCCGGTGACCAGAATGGGCTTCTGTTGTGCCATTTGACTGCTCCTTTTGAACATTGATACATAAGCCGGCCGTACGCTTCGCGCCAAGACCGGCGTTCGCGCCCTACGCTGCCAGCTTCAGGATCTCCAGCACGCCCGGATTCGGCGCAATGATGGCTTCGCTGTTCATCGCTGGCTCCTGTGGTTTCGCGTTAGTCAAGCATGCGCCTGCGCGCTTGCAATCAGTAACCGGCGCTTGAGCGCCAACGACGGAGTTCTAGCAAATGCGCTCTACGATGATGGACCAACCGCTCCTTATCTCTTCGATTATTCGTCATGCGGCTGCCTGTCACGGATCCACGGAAATTGTCTCGCGGGTAAGCGACGGGTCGCTGCGTCGCACGGACTACTCCGAGGTCTACGAACACAGTAGCAAGCTTGCAAATGCACTCACCTCCTGGGGATTACAACGCGGAGAGCGCGTTGGAACCCTCGGTTGGAACGACCATAGGCATCTGGAGATCTATTACGGGGTCTCGGGCGCGGGTTTCGTCTGCCACACCATCAGTCCGCGACTGTTCCCACACCAGATCGTCTATATCGTCAACCGTGCCAGCGACAGCGTCCTGTTTTTTGACCCCAGCTTCGTTGCTCTTGTAGCCGGTGTGCGGGAACGCCTGAGCACGGTCAAACGGGTCATCGTGACGTGTTCCTCGAGCGCTATGCCGCCCGAGGCCATTGCGGAAGGTTTCGAATGCTATGAAGAAGCCATCGTGGCACATGAGGACACGTTCGAATGGCCCCAGCTAGACGAAAACGACGCGGCCGGCCTATGCTACACGTCGGGCACCACTGGCGATCATAAGGGCGTTCTCTATAGCCACCGCTCGACTGTGCTTCACGCGTTGGCGGTCTGTGCGCCAGATGTCTTCAACCTAAGCGAGGGCACGACCATCATGCCGGTGGTTCCCATGTTCCATGTCAATGGCTGGGGGCTACCGCATGCCGCTCCGATGGTTGGCGCGCGGCTCGTTCTCCCTGGGCAAAAACTCGACGCGGCGAGCCTCTATTGGCTCATTACAACCGAAAGGGTGACGTTCACTGCAGGCGTCCCGACCGTTTGGGGCTCGTTGCTGGACTGGATCGACGACAACAAGGGCGAAATCGCCCCGTTGGAACGCGTCGCAATCGGAGGCGCCGCATGTCCGCAGATCATGGCTGAGCGTTTCCACAAACAGAGAGTTGACGTCGTCCATGCATGGGGGATGACGGAGACCAGCCCCGTGGGCCTGACTAATCGGTGCCCGGCACCCGCATCCCTGGCGCCGGAGGGAACCACGTCGCTCAATCAACGACTGAAGCAAGGCAAGCCGCTATTTGGAGTCGAGACGCGAATTCTGAATGATGACGGCCGCGTCTTGCCGCACGACGGCACCACTTCCGGGCGCCTTCAGGTCCGGGGCCCGTGGATTGGATCTTCCTATTTCAACCTCCCCTTGGACCGCGCAGACAGTGCCAACGAAGGGTGGTTTGAAACCGGTGACATTGCAACGATCGAAGCAGCCGGAACTGTCGAGATCGTCGATCGTGCCAAGGATGTCATCAAGTCAGGCGGTGAGTGGATCAGCTCCGTTACGCTCGAAAATGCCGCGATGTCCCATCCCGACGTGTACGAAGCAGCCGCTGTTGCCCGCGATGACGAGCGATGGGGCGAACGTCCGGTACTTTTCGTAGTACTTCGCCCCGGATCGGCTCCTTCCAAAGAAGGCCTGTTGTCCCATCTCGGTACACGCGTCGCTCGGTGGTGGATCCCGGATGAGATCCATTTTGTTGACGAATTGCCCCATACCGCCACAGGCAAGGTCGTGAAGGCCACGCTTCGGTCCCGCCTCAAGCAGTGAGGATCTCGACTTCGGTGTTCTAACCGTGCGCGCGCCGCGCACGACGTAGTGCTGACGCCGTGAAGGTGCCAGATTCCCTATTTAACTGGAGAAAGCAATGCCACGACTGGATATTCCCGGTGACGTTCGCCGCGTTTTCGACGTCATTAAAGACGGCGGAGTAGCGATATGGCCCAATGACGTCGGCTACGGGATGATCGGGGGAACCACGCAGGCGCTGAAGAAGATCTTCGACACGAAGAAGCGCGGAAGTCACAAGAGAAACGCCCTCATCGGCGACGCGATCACTCAACGCGAAGTGCACAAGCTCGAATGAACCGCCCCGGATTTGGTGTGCTTCGATGTTGCCATTCACGGCCGTAGTAATGCGCGCGATCAGGGCGGGGGCCGATTCAACGCTAATGGTCACCGCCGTCACCACTGCCTCCGGTTCAGACGTCCCGTCAGAGCATCAGCTTGACGACGAGCGAAACAGGCAAACGAAGCCGGTTTTGTTATGTCGGGAAACCGGAAACCCCGCATCAGCAGCCCATCTCACGTTTCGCCATGACGGAGGCGGGTACCGCTTGTGAGCCCGCAACGACATAATACGCTGGAGACCGGCATATCACGAGCAGCAGACGGAGCGGTGAGCCTTTACGGGATCCGAATATGTTGGCCTGCGTACACAGGCCGCATCGTCAGCCTTGCAGGCGCGACCTGCGCAAGCGTGCGTGCTATCGTGCCGGCTCGATTGAAAAAGTCGGCAGTTGAATGGATCGTTTTTTTATGCAGCGCGCAAGCGCAGTCCTGTATTTGCTTCACCGCCGTCGCGAATGGTCAACACGGATTGAGTCCGCGCAGACCGGCGACGCACAGTTTGAGATGCAGCAACTCGCCGTGATCGAGCGCCTGATCCTCGATGTCAGCGCGGGACGTGTCCACGCATTCGAGTTGGACCATCCAAAGGCCGTTGCAGTATTCGTCTCGGACTAGCGCGGGCAGCGTGCGAAGGCTGTCAAAACGGCCACCCGTACTCCAGTGATGGATTGTGGCGATCGCCATTGCGGATAGAGGAAGCGCTGACGTGAGGAGGGGGTCGAAGACTGTCCGCCGTCTCCTTATGGCGGACAGTCTCGATGCTGCGTTGGGGCACTGCGCAGACAGGTGCGCATTCCTGTCTACTTGAACAGCCGGCGCCAGGCTTGCCGATCACCTGGGTTCGGGGAGAATTACCCTATCGGGTAATCCTCACATGAGCATCAATCGTGACGTGCTGTACTGGTTCCTTGGAGCCAGTACTTGTGATTGCATCATGGTGCATGTCGTGCCTGATGGTGTCCGCCTTTCCCAAGAGCGTATCCACCTTCACGACCGCCGTAGCAATCACGCAGAGGATAGTCAAGATCCAAACTATCACTCTCAGGACCTTCAAAATGGTCCGAAAAACCGTTTCTGCTTTCAGAAACGACCTGCCTTTGCTTTTCTGCTTCTGGCGCATCTGTACCTCCTTGTGGGCTGGGGGTGGCTGTGTGCTCCCGCCCGGATGAGCACCCAGGGGTTGCTATAGCAACTCCGGACTGCCCACCCGACCCACCTACCCGCCAGGGAGGTAGCGATCAAAAGGGTTTGGAGGCCTTCTGATCAACTTACCAAAGATATCATCGCCTTCTCTGTGCGGTCAATTGACGCCCGTTTGATGAAGCGCATCGATCGCTATATGGCATTTCGGATAGTGCAGAACCATCGACGACCGATTGCTCGCCGCCGCCGCACGCGAACACTCGTGCCGCGACACCATACCAGGCGATCTGGTCCGCCCTTTCGCCAGCCTCGATCGCATCGCCCAGCGCGACGAGCACGATGCCATCTCGCGCCGAAACAGATCGGCGCGCGCCGCAGCGGCTCCTTCCCTGACGATGGTTCGTTCCACCAGATTAGCGGTGGTAACGGAGCGCCTCGTCAAGTCTATGGCGTTGTCGTAATGGCAGGGGAAGAAGCAGATCGGGACGCGTTCGTCAAACCGGCAGCCCTGCGACAGTGAAGATGGTCATTCCGTCTATCCTCTCGGCCGTTGTTTGCGAGAAATAGTTTGCGCCGAACCTTGCCGGCAACCTGGCGGCACCCGCGGCCCGTTCGATTATTGATCCGCCTGAAATAATGCATTCAGCGGCACCCTCTTACTCCTCCTCGAACTCTTCCCTACAGTAGCGTCACGGCCCATGGGATAACGACGCGACCAGCCGGTCGACCCGCCTCCCTGGCTCGGAAGGAGACGCTCATGAATCGGCAGCCGCTTTATTTCGACGACCTCAAGGTCGGCGACACCTCCACCACCGGCACGTACGAAGTCAGCGCGGCCGATATCAAACGGTTCGCCGCGGAGTTCGATCCGCAGCCCTTCCATCTCGACGAGGACGCCGCCCGCGGCACCATGTTCGGCGGCCTCGCGGCGAGCGGCTGGCATACCGCGGCAATCACGATGCGCCTGCTCGTCAGCGATGGGCCGAAGCTGGTCAACGGCGTACTCGGCGCTGGCTGCGAAGTCGAATGGAAGATGCCGACGCGTCCCGGCGACGTGCTGCACGTCGAAAGCGAAGTGGCGGAGCTGAACCCTTCCCGCTCACGCACCGATCGCGGAACGCTGGTGCTGCGCTCAAGGACGATCAATCAGCACAAGCAGATCGTGCAGACCATGACCGCCAAACTGATCGTTGCACGCCGGCCCGCGTAACGCAGACTGCCCATCATTTCGCAACGACCTCCCCCATGATCGTCGATCCCTCCACCCAGAACGCCGCCGCGAACTACAAGCTGCTGATCGGCTCGATTCTGCCGCGCGCCATTGCGTGGGTCAGCACGCTGTCGAAAGACGGCGTGGCGAACCTCGCGCCGATCTCGTTCTTTACCGCGGTCGGCCGCAAGCCGCCGATGATTTCGATCTCGATGCAACCGCGCTCCGACGGCGTCACGCTGAAAGACACGTTCGTCAATATCCGCGACACTGGCGAGTTCGTCGTCAACATCGTGAATCTCGAGCTCGCGGATGCGATGCACCGAAGCGCTTTCGAGTTCCCCTCCGACGTCGACGAGTTCGAGGCGATTGGCCTTGAAAAGGCGGAATCGCTGACGGTCCGGTCACCGCGCGTGAAGACGGCGCCGATCGCACTCGAATGCAAGCTCGAGCGGATCATTCCGATCGGCGATCAGCACGACCATGTGGTGTTCGGCGAAGTGCTCCGTTTCCAGATCCGCGACGACCTCTACCTCGATCGAGGACGCATCGACACCGGCGCACTGCAGGCTGTCGGCCGCCTCGCCGCCGAATACACAGTCGTGCAGAGCGCATTCACGACGCCGCTCGGCCCACAGGTGCTCGCGCGCCTTCAAGACCGCCGCATCGGCCGGCTCGACGACTTCGAGGACGGCTACTCGCCGATCGACGCGGCAAGCTGGTCCGCCTCCGGCGCGACGCGCTGACTTTTGTGCGGACCAGACTCGCAGGAATGACCGTCGAGGCGCTGAAGGCCGGACGCCCGCGGCCGGTCATGGACATCACCGGTCACTAGCAGCGGCGCTCACGATTTGCGGTCTAATGGCGTCTTCCCCATCGAACGGAGACGCCGATCATGGACCGCATCGCAGCGATGAACGCCTTCGTCCGTGTGGTGGAAGCAGGCACGTTCACGAAGGCAGCGGAAACACTCGACATGCCGAACGCGTCGCTGACGCGGCTCATCCAGAAGCTGGAAGAAGAACTGGAGGTTCGTCTGCTGCACCGCACGACGCGCTCGGTCACGGTCACACCGGAAGGCGCGCTCTACTATGAACGGGTCGTGCGCCTGCTTGCGGAACTCGCGGATATCGAATCGTCGACCACGCACGCGCGGATGAAACCGTCGGGCCGACTGCGTGTGGAGGCCGCGACGGCAATCGGCGCGCTCGTGCTGATCCCGGCTCTCGACCACTTCTACCGCACCTATCCTGAGATCGGGATCGAACTCGAAGTTGGCAATGAACGCGTCGATCTGATCGCTGAAGGCTTCGACTGTGCGATCCGTGCCGGCACGGTCGACGAGCAGTTCATGGTCGCCCGGCAGATCGGCAGTTTCGGTTTCACTACATGCGCGACGCCCGCGCTGCTCGACGCGCACGGCACGCCGACATCGCCGGACGAGTTACGCAAGCTGCCGACGATCGGCATGATTCCGTCCACCGCAGGCTACCCGCCGTCGTTTCCATTTTTGTATGACGACCGGAAAGAGGGACTCGAATTGAGGCATCGGCTCGTCGTCAATGATACGAATGCTTACATCGCGGCGGGCCTCGCCGGTCTCGGCGTCATCCAGGCGCCGACCTACTCGGTGCGCGATGCGATCGTCGCGGGCAAACTCATGCCGCTCCTCGTGGAATGGCGGCAACCGACTATCCCCGTGCATGTGATCTACGCACCCAACCGCTATCTGAGCGCGAAAGTGCGCGTTTTTATCGACTGGCTCGTCGAACTATTCGAACAGGACGAACATTTGCGCCGTCGGTGAGGCGACCGGGATGCGCTCGCTGAACGTGAACAGTCTGGCTGCCGTTTGAAGTCGGGGAAGTCGGTTACTGGCCAAGTATGGTGAGCGCTTCGCGCACCGGCGCGAGCGGGGCAGCAACAATTCCGCTGAGCGGTGTGTTCATTTCGTGGATCAGAAATGTTGCGATGGAAGTCGATGCCGCGCCCAATAAAAACGTCGGGTCGACATTCGTGTTGGGGGACGTCAACGGGCCAAATGAGCTGAAGATGATGCACAGCCATAACACCAGTGCTAACAGTAGTGGCAGCAAGCTCTCGCATCGCCAGCACTTCGTCGGCGCTCTGGATGGCGCGCGCCTGTAAGCGACGTTGCGCTTCACTGTACGAACTTTTCGCCGACGAGATCAGCAGTCCAAGTACTAATGCGGCCATCGTGGCGGTCAGTCCCATCGTCAGTTTGATGACGCTCACCGATTCATCGCTCAGATGACGCTTTGCAGCAGAGAGTGCGGATACAACCCGAGCAGCGCGCTACCACAAACGCACGCGAACACAATGATAGCAATGCCTGGATGATGTACGCTTGGGTTCTCCGTTTCTGCATGTAAGCGGTAGTCTTCGCTATATGCCGTGCCGCTGCGTCCGCTGTTTCGGAGCGCTCTGGTGGCGAAAACGTGACGACCGACGCCGCCATATCGCAATCGGACCAACCTGCAGGCTGCGCAGTCAGCAGTCGTCGGGAACTGACCGCATCGCCTTGCGCTGTCGTCCGCAACGGCAGATCCGATTACAGCGACTGCACCTGTACGGGAGCCCCGGGCTTGCCCGAGACCTGGGGGGCGACCACGAGGTAGCGGCGCTTGTCTGCGGCGGTTCTCACTCCCGGCGTGACCAGTTGGCGAATCTGGCCGAGAGCATTGACGATCGCCGAGCCAGCGGGATTGGACATGAAATTCGCAAGCACCTGCACATCCCCCGAGCCATCCGGGTTATCGGCAAGACCGAGTACGTAGGGCTGCTTCGGTTGTAGGCCGGTGACAGCGGCCTGGAGAACCTGCACGAGCCCCTGGTCGAACAGCGCGACAGTCGTAGGTGCATTTGCGGCATCCGCGGTCTTGCCCGACCCCACCGGCACCAATGCAAGATGCACGCTCTGACCAGCCAGACCGAGTGCCTGCAGGTTCTGCGTACCATCACCTTCCGGCACCGCATTCGGCACATAGGTGACAGCCTGCGGCGCCTGGCCGATGGGCACGGTCGCGATGACCGTGTTGGTCAGTGCGTCGATCGCTGTCATCGCATCGGCGTTCTCGAGACCGACATAGATGCGGCTGCCATCCCCAGACGGCCATAGCCCATGAGGCAGGTTGCCGACGGGGATTGTCGCGACCTGCGAAAAGTCGTCGGTTCGAAACACCTTGATCACATTCAGCCCTCCAACGGTGACGTACGCGAACGTGCCGTTGGCGTTATGCACGATGTTCACGTGATTTGTGATCGGGCCGGTGTCGAGCGTTCGGATCAGCGCGAATGGCGGCATTGCATCGAACACCTGGACCTTGCCGGTGTCCTTGAGCGTGAACCAGACCTGCTTGCCGTCGGGCGTCGCCGCGAGGTCGGGACAGAAGGGGCTCGCCTGCCTGACCGTGCCGACGATCTTGTGATCGGCCACGGACACCACCTCGGTCTCCGGGTTAAAGGACGAACAGACGTAACCATACTTCCCGTCGGGCGAGAAGATCTGCATGCCCGGGCCAGCCGGGACGGTAATGCGAGTCCTCTCCTCGTACGTCTTGCCGTCGAGTACCGCGACGTAGTTTTCGCCTCGCACAGTGACCCAGACCTCCTTTCCATCGGGAGTAAAAAAAGCCTCATGAGGCGAACGGCCGACGTAAGTGACGTGCTTGACGGCGTTAGTCTGCGTATCGATGAATGAAACTGAATTCGATCCGATCGAGACAACCGCAATCGTGTGATGGTCCGGCGAGTAACCCATGCCGTGTACGAGCAGTTGGCCTTTGTACAACGGACTGAAATTGCCGGGCGAGGGATCGCCGAGACGAATCAGGCCAACCAGCCTGTTGTCGGCGGGGTCGATCACCGACACCGTGTTCGAAAACTGTTCGGCGGCGTAGACGCGATCATGGTGGCTTATTGGAATGTCTCGATCGGACAGCGATCCCGGCGCCTGTCCAGCCCAGGCAAATTGCGCTGCGGCCAGCGCAGCTACCGACACCGTGTTGGTAAAAGTCGATTGGCGGTTCATCACTGCTCCTCGCGCAAAGGGTTAGGCGTATGCATTCGCATCACAGGGCCGGACGTGGGGCGGCCGGGCGCGGTCGGGACAGAAGCTGGCTTTTGTTGGTCCGGAGCGGGGGCCGGTGGCCGCAATGGCTGTCCTAGAGCGACGCGCATGGCCACGATTTCCTGTTGTTGCTCGACGACGATCTCTTGCGCGATGCGGCGTAACTGTTCGTTATGCCCGTAGCGCAGTTCAGCCTGTGCCATGTCGATTGCGCCCTGATGATGAGGCACCATCATCTCGACGAAATCGCGATCGACGTCGCCTGTTGGCTTGACGGACATGCCGTCCATCATCCTCGTCATCGCGGCATTGTTCTCTGCCAGGAAGGGCGCTTCGTCGGGCGCGGCGGTTTGCAAAGGCGCAGCGACGGCAGGTGCGCCGCAAATTGCCGAGATCGTCAGCGCAATAACGATGCTCAGGATCGTTCGCTCGGTATGAGGAGTTGGGGTACGCACCACGGCTCTCCAGTTGTGTCAAACAGACGTCGCGACAAGTACAAGATACTTGCCCTTCACACGATGCGACAAGTCCCGAGGATCCTCGCACAGCGCCGGGGTAATGGGTTGGCCTTCACCCATCTCTAGCCTGGACGCCACCGCGGTTTCCTCGCGCTTCGCCCCTCGCCCATACCGCCTTCTCGACGTGCACGATCCCATGCTACATGGCGCCGATCGGTGGCCTTCCCGCGTGCACCCGCGCCGCGCCGATGACGTTGTGCGACTGGCGGCTTTTGAGCTACCTCAGCGCTTCGAGACGTTGCTCATGGATAACAACTTTAGGCGGTGATTGGTGCGTGAACAATTGCACGATGGCGTAGCAGAACGGCATTCCCCTACATCAGCGAACGCGCACTCCCCGACACGAAGCGGCCGCTCGGGCTTTCGGGACTCAATGGCCCCTTCCGAGGTGCTTTGGACGCCTCGCAACTGTTCATGAACAAGTCGGCAACCATAGACCAAGGAGCCTTGGACGTGGCATCCGAATTGCAGGTATTCCGGGGCCGCTTGCCGATGCCCAAGGGGTTGGCAGGTCGTTGTTCTTCACCTGTCCGCTCGACCCAACCGCTCTCGAGCGCACGATTCAGATCGACGAGGTTCGTCAGACGCTGCACCCGCGTGGTGATCAGCCCAATAGCACGAGCCGGCACTGTTCAGCTAATGTGTCATGCTGTCGGGCCTCGATCTCCTGTTCTGCGCGCGGCGCGCCGCGAGTCCGTCGGCCACTTCGTGTAACGCGGTCTGGATCATCTTTTCGTATTGCGCGACCGAAAGCACTGCAAATTGGGCCATTGCGGTGACGGAAACCACGTGTGCATCGCCGGCCCACTCGCGCTAGTCACTGAGAGGATTGCTGCCTGCGATGAACGCCGCCCGAACTTCGTCCACTGTCTGTCCCGGCGCTTGTAGATGCGGATAATGGCCGAGTTTAGGGAGAATCGAAAGCTTCAGAGCGTTGCGGTTCGCATACTCAATGCCCATTTCCTTCTTGATATAGATATCCTGTTCGCCCCACACCACCTTCACGGGAACCTTCAGCTTTGCCATATTGGCTTCGAAGTAGTCCTGGTCGCGGGTGAAGCAGGAGTAGTAGTGGAAGAAAGCGTCTGCCGACGTGACATCACCGTTCCACCATTTCGCCATATCGTCTCTGAACTCCTGGGACAACGGGTAGCGCTCCTCCGCCGACATGCCGCGGAAGAATGTGTTTGCCAGGATTTCGTCACGGTTCTGGTTCATCGCGGCACGCACGGCGCCAGAGGAAGGCTCTGACTTCAGGCCCTGCAGGCTTTCGTACATGTACTGTGGGCGGTTGAATGGGGCAAAGTCGCCGACAATGATCTCCCTGGCGATATCTGGTTGCTCCAATGCCGCTAGCAGCGCAGGCAAGGCCCCGATATCCGTCGCGTAAATCACCAGCTTCGAACTGTCGATGCCGGACGTGCGGATATAGTCTTTGAGTACTCGGGCATAATCCTTCGGCGCGTATGAGAAGCTATCGGCACCTGGTCGCGAGGATTGTCCGTAGCCCGGCCAGTCAAACGCATGCACCTGGTAGTCGCTGGACAGGGATTCGGCAATCGGCTTCCACGCATACATTGTCTCCGGGAAGCCGTGCAGGAACAGCACAGTACCCTTTGGATGCGCGGGCCGATAGACCATATGACGCAGCTTGATGTCTGGATTGACCTGCACCTCGCCGACTTCAACCTTCGGCACCGACGAGGATGACGTCGGCACAATCCCGCACGGGGATATGCCCACAGCTACTGCCGAGAAGCGGGTCGCCTTCGTTACGGGTTTGAACATGATCGTGATCCTCATCAAGTGCGAAATTGCGCCGGGTAAACTGTGCTTCACGGTTTGAGGATTTCAAGGGGCGCCAAAAGCCGTGTACTCGCCCACTACGTTCCAGCGCTTCCTACTGGGCAGAAGGCGGATTCAAAAGCTTGCTCAACGGCTTCAGTGGGCCGATTGGGAGGAGCGAGAATGTCATTAAGTGCGCTTTCCCCAAGGGAAGTGCCTCAAGCATTTCATGCGCTTGATTGACGTCCGTAACGTTCAGGATGAACGCCACCCCAGCCCGGTCTTGTAGTGAATACCACTGGTCAATCTTGCCCTCGAGGTAGAGTTGCGCGGTCTCTCGGACTTCGGTCGGAAGACTGTGCTGGACAAGCTGCATGTCCGTGCCCGGCGGAAAGGTTCCAACCGCCAAGATCTTCGTGGTTGGCGTGGTTGGCATCGGAGCGGTGTGCGCCATGGAAACTCCAGTAAAAGCGACCAGCACAGAGGCTGTTGTCAGATTAAGAAGAAAGCGTTTCATCACGTCCCAATCGCCGCCGCTTCCGGTCCCGTCAGATAGCAATCGCGGAAGCGCTCGTCGACGCGCTCCCACATCAGCCTCGAAAACAGCAGCACTGCATTGAGCGGGCGATGATTAATAACTACGGAATCCGTCTCGCCCTCTTCGTTCATATGCGCGACGACCACCGTCTCGATCGGCACGCCCTGGATCTGCGAGCGATAGGACTCCATATACAAACCGTCGCGAATCGCGCCCTTGTAGCTGTGATGCTGGAATTCGTAGAGCGGGACCGCGTGTTTGATCACGGAGAGAATATTGGCTCGTCCCTCGATCGGACGTTTCAGGACTGTGGCCTCGAGGGTCGCGTTTTCCGCGAGGCTCGTCAGCCAGAGCGGCGGGCCGCCAGCGGGTGTCATCACGGGGGCTGTGTCGTTGAATTTCATGTTAGGCGCTCTGGTTATGGTTTGCTCGCGATGCCTGCACTGGCGGCATCAAGCGCTGCTTCGAGCGTAATGCGCGCCTTTTCCAGGCGGCGTCGCGCGAGCCGTTCTGCGCCCGCGCCGCGCTCCGACTCGCCCGCCAGCAGCGCATGAATATCGGGCAGCATCCAGATCGCGCCGCGCGTCCCCCAGGCACCATCCGGAATCTCAGTTGGAAAGACCCAGACGCGCGGCGCGACGTCATCGAACGGACAGTTCTCCGCGCGGGCCACCGCTTCCGTAACGTTCCTGACGAGGGCGCGACGCGATTCGTCGGTGTATTGCCCCTCGGGTACGGTCGGAATGATCCGGTAGCGGATCGTGTTCGTGCGTTCACCGCCGATGTAGATCGCAGCCGGCCGATGAAGATGGAATACGGTGACCTGCTGTGCGATCGGACTGGCGGGATCGTACCCTTCGGCCTCGATGAGGAGGTCGGTCAGTTCCTTGACGAGGCGCGCTTCGGCCTCGGGCGTCAAGGCGTCCTCGGGCCACAGTGCATCGATCATTGGCATGGTGCTGCTCCTGCTTTCAGTTCAGTGGATGTGGCCATGATCGGGGTTTACTGGTGCGGCCAGAAGTGGCAGCATCGACATTATTCGGGGAACTTCAGACACGCAAATGGCCATCGTCCGCATCTGGGTCTATGACGGAATCCTCGCGTCCGGCGTCGCGGGCCCTGTTGACGTCTTCAGCGCGGCCAATCAGTTCCATGCGCGCAAGGCTGCACCAGGCACGACATCCGCGCCCATGTTCGTATGGCGCGTGGAATCGCTCGACGGGCATCCCGTCACGGCTGCATCCGGACAGACCATTCAGGTCGACGGCAAGATCGACTCGCGCAAACGCGCGGACGCCGTGTTGCTGACGGCTCCGTTTCTCTCGAACCTCGACGAGTTCCTCGGGCGCCGCGAGCAGTTGAACGAGCTGTCTTCCGCGCTGCGGCGCCAACGCAAGGCAGGCGCCGTGCTGGCGGCTTATTGCACGGCCAATTACCTGCTCGCCGAGGCTGGCCTGCTTGACGGCCGCGCCGCAACGACGCACTGGGCGAGAGCCTCGGACTTCGCGCGCCGCTATCCGCGTGTCGAGGTTCGCGCACAGGAACTGCTGATCGCGCAAGACGGCATCATCTCGGGCGGTTCTGTGACGTCGTATCTGAATCTCGCGGTGCGGCTCGTCGAAACATTCGCCGGGGAAGAACTCGCTACGCTGACCGCGAAGGCGCTGTTGATCGACATGAACCGGGTTTCGCAGGCTTCCTTCGCCACGCTCATCGACGAACATGGGCATACCGACACGCTCGTCGCGCGCGCCCAGCAGCAGATGGAGGCTACATTGCAGCAGGGATTCCGGTTGAGCGATCTGGCAGCATCGCTTGCTGTCAGCGAACGCACGCTCAATCGCCGTTTCAAGGAAGCCGTCGGGCTGGCGCCGCTAACGTATCTGCAAAATCTGCGCATCGAGGTCGCGAAAAGGTTGCTGGAAACGCGGCCCATCGGGCTTGAGGCGGTAAGTCAACGTGTAGGTTATGGCGATATCAGCACATTTCGACAATTGTTCAAGCGCAAGACCGGGTTGTCGCCGAGTGAATATCAAATGCGGTTCTCGCGTGCCGCGGCGGAGAAATAGAAGCCGAGTCCGGCTGCAACGGCGGCTGAGGCCTCGCCAGATCGCACCACCGTCCTCCTCACTTCCATCCCTCTCGCCCCGCATCTTCCTTTTGTATCTCAAGGTACCTACAAACACAGGGCGACACGACAATGTTTGATACGACTGAAAAAGCGTTCGACGATGTATGACAATCTCCAGTTGGTGAGCTGGTGCCGCGCCACCCGCGTGCTTGGCCCTAAGCCTCCCGTTCGCACCGTTACGTTGCTGGAAAAACTCAATTGCGTCGATGCGAGCGGGCGCGGCGTTTCCGCTCGTCTACATCAGTTCAGAACGTGCCGCCACGTCTCGGGTGCATCAGCGACTCCGGCCGCCTATGGCCCACCGCGGCACCGTTTGTAGTCAAACTATCTCGAGCGCCAGTGCGAGGCCCTGCCCGCCGCCAATGCAGAGGGTGACGATACCGCGCCGCAATCCATCGCGTCGCATCGAATGGATAAGGCGTGTCGTCAGCACAGCGCCGGTCGCACCGATTGGATGACCGTGAGCGATCGCGCCGCCTTCCACGTTGACGATGTCCTCCGCCAGCCCGAGTTTTTGGATGACGGCGAGCGGCACAGCCGCGAACGCTTCATTGATTTCGACCCGGTCGACATCGGCGTGCTTCCAGCCCGCGCGTTCAAGCGCCATGTGCACGGCCGGCACGGGGCCGAGTCCGAACATGCCCGGCTCGACCGCCGCGACACCGAACGCGACCAGCCGGGCAAATGGCTCAATGCCACGCACCTCGGCAAAGCCACGCTCCGCGACTAGCATGGCCGCAGCGCCGCTGTTCAGCCCTGGCGCGTTGCCGGCGGTGATGGACCCGTCGGACCGGAACGCCGGACGCAGTTTCGCCAGCGTTTCGATCGTCGTCTCCGGGCGCGGCGCTTCGTCTCGGGAGAAACTCACTGTTCCCTTTTGTGCTTTGACTTCCACGGCTACCAGGTCCGCGTCAAACACGCCGCGTTCTTGCGCCCCGGCAAATCGCTGTTGCGAACGTACAGCCCAGCGGTCCTGCGCTTCACGCGAAATCGCGAGCAACGCGCGGGCATACGACCTGTGCGCCTGCGTCACCCGCGCGACGCGCGAACGGCCGGCGACGTATCGCGTGTAATTGACGTACGTTCGCGCGGGGCATATGTCCGGATCGACCGCCGCAGCGCAGGCTGCATGCGATTCCTTTGGCGCAACACGCTTTTCGGCCGCAACCAGCGACGCAGTGAGCAGCTCGACGTTGCAGTCGAGCACTGTCCACTCGTCCAGCCGATAGTCCGCGATTGCATCGTGCAGGACGAACGGATCGCTTTTCACTAACGTCTCAGCCTGCTGCTTCGACGCAACTTCATAAACAAGGAGGACGCCACGGGACTGTCCATTCTCGCCGATCAGGGGGCCGCCTATCGCGAGCCTGTCGTGTTCCCTGAGTGCATCTGCATAATTCTGGTGTTCGGCGCGGGCCGCGTCCACCCTGCCCCCGTCCTGAACGTATGTCGCATAGTTCACGACTTTCATTGCGCCCTGAGTTCCCGAGAGGACGTCGGAAAACGCGAGAGGCGGAGACCTGAGGCCCGCGATGCCTGGCGGGGGCGAGGACGCTGCCATGGCCGAGACCATGTCGGCAAGCGCAAGGCTTGCGATGCCTGCCGCGGCGCAGACGAGGAAGCGGCGACGCGCGGATGTTGCGACGAGACGTCTTCCTTGCGTTCCATTTCAGTTGATGGTTCGTTTAATGCCCTGCGTCGCCGACGAAGACAGCCGGACGCCGGCGTGTCGACGCTGAGGCAGCGCCGCAGAAGTCGTGGGTTGCTCGACTTGCCCTTTCGCGTCTATATCCGGGAGCCCTGCGTGCCCCTATACATCGCCCGACACGAGCAAGGCCTAGTGTTCCGTGAACGCCAGCAGCGGTTTGGCGTCGTGTGCGGCGCTTTCGGCGGCCGCGCAAGCTTCGAGTGCGCGATCGAGGCTGTAGCGCTGCGCTGCCGGCGGCTTCAACGTGCCCCCGGCCATCCGATCGAGCAGACTGCGCAGCGTCGTGCTGCTTTCGCTCAGCCCCTTGCGTGCGAGCCATGAGAAGATTAACCAGCCGCGCACCTCGGCAGCCGAGTAGACCAACGCCGGGGCGAAAATCGGCATCTCGAACGCCACCGGGTCGGTCTGACGATGCGACGACAACACTCCGTACACGAACAGGCGTCCGTTCGTGGCCAACTGACGCGCAAGCACCGCACCCGTGCGGCCCGCGACGCAGTCGATCGCGCTCACGATGCCAGCGTCGCCCGTGGCCGTCTTCAATTGCTCTGGCCAGCGTTCGTCAGCCGTGCATAGCACGACGTCGCCGCCAAGCGCCTGTATCTCGGCGACCTGCTCTTCACGGCGCACGAGGTTGATGGTGCGGAACCCCTCTGCTTTCGCGATCTGCAGCACCAGACGACCGACGGTCGAGCCTGCCGCGCTCTGGACCAGCCAGTCACCGCGTTTAAGCTGATGCTCGCACATCGTCATGGCCCATGCCGTCATCGGGTTGATCAAAGCCTGCGCAGCGTCCTCGTCCGAGATGGACGAGGGTACCGATATCGCGCGGTCGGCTGGACTGATGACTTGCTCTCGCCATGTTCCGGGCACATCGAGCAACACAACGCGCTCTCCTACCCGCGTGCGCGGCACGTCGCTGCCCACGGCGTCGATGATGCCGACGCCTTCGGACCCGGGTGAGGCCGGCAGTTCCGGCTGACGCTGGCGTGCAAAACGTCCACGGATCACATGCAGGTCGGACGGATGCACGGGCGTCAGCAGCATCTTTACGCGGACTTCAGCGGGACCGGGCGTGGGCTCGGGCAGATCACGCCAGTGGACTGCCTCCGACGGCTCGCCGTTGCGTTCGATTATCAAGGCCTTCATACGCGTATCCAGACGGTTGGGAGAGACTGGGTGAAAGCTCGGCTTTCACCGCAGCCGGTCGAGTCGAGTTTGCCAATAGCGTCGGACTCAATCGCATCAGACTCAATCGCGTCAGACGAAACCGCGTGACTCACCCTTCGCCCGGCTCATAGGGCGACGCACGGTTTTCGATCTTCCATTTCTTCTCAGCTTCCGTATCGGGCCGAGGTGGTCGAATGCCATCGATCAACCACAGTTCTCGCGGCGTTTCGCCGACATGCAGTTCGTAGTGATAGCCCCGCTCCTGGACAAATGGCGCGATTGCAGCGTTCGCCTTGCGCAACCAGGACTCCGTCCACACGGGGTCCCTGGAGATATGCCTGGCGAATTGATCTAATCGGATTCTGACAAAATCATCCCGCGATACACCTCCCATGAAGAAGGAGTCTTTCGGCTGTTCATGAAACAGCACGCCGACATAGAAGCGAGGGATGATGTAAATGTCGGCGATCCGATTCGCCATGTCCTGCTTGTCTTCTGCCGTGTACGCACCGACGGGATGATAGATATTCCACAAAGGCATTTTTTGTCTCCATGCATCAAATAGATGCCGCATTTCTTATGTCAGAACATCCCACTCTCTGGAAAGAAAAGACGAACCCGACATGAGTGAGGCGGCGTTATAGATAGCCTAAGGATAGGCTACCGTCTGGAACCAATGCTTTCGCAACGCAGCATTGATTGCGACTCGTCGCACAGGAGTGCGATCACATTGTCGTCCCGTTCTACTGGCGACGGGAAAGGACGAGTAGGCTACGAGCCTCGTCAGGTGTCGCCACTTCTCCGCCGATGCTTTGGACGATACTGACCGCCCGTTTGACCAGCGCCGCGTTGCCCGGCGCAAGTTCCCCTTTGGCTAGGTAAAGGTTGTCCTCGAGGCCAACGCGGACATGTCCTCCAAGAATGGCGCTCTGCGCCACGATCGGAAATTGGGCGCGCGAGATGCCGAATGCCGACCAGCGAGCGTTCTCGGGCAAATAGCGCTTCATCTGCAGAAGGCTCTCGGTATCGGCGGACGCGCCCCAAGGCACGCCAAGACATAACTGGAACAAGGGAGCCTGCAGGATGCCCTGCGTTTCGATCAGATGACGCGCCAGCCGCACATGTCCCAGATCGAATACCTCGAGTTCCGGCTTCACCCCTGCTTCTTCAATCAAGGTCGCCATCTTGATCAGATGGTCGGGCACGTTCACGAATGCACGATTGCCGAAGTTCATGGTCGCGATGTCCAGCGTGCAGATCTCCGGACGCAACTCGAGCACATGTCGCACGCGCGCCTCGGGCGACATCATCGTGCTGAGTTCGCTTCCCCGGTTTGGGTCTTCGTCGCTGGGAACGAATCGTGCCCCAGGTCCTGTCGTCAGGTTGATCAATATCGGACATCCGCTATTGCGGATACGCGTAACGACCTCCCTGTACAGCGACAATTCGGTGCTTGGTGCGCCGGTCTTCGGGTCACGAACGTGAATGTGCGCAATGCTCGCACCGGCCTCGCACGCAGCAATGGCTTCATTGGCGATCTGCTCGGGCGTTACTGGCACTGCTGGGTTCACGCGCCAGGTATCGTCGCTGCCAGTGAGTGCACAACTGATAATTGTCTTGCTCATCATGGTGTCTGTTCAAAAGAGAAAAGAATCAGGCGCCGCTGTCGCGCGTTCAGGCCGCCCGCGCGGGACCGAACGGTGACGCCCCGACAGGCGCAACCCTGATCAGCTTCTTGTTGACGAATTCGTCGAAGCCTAACTGGGAAAGCTCGCGGCCGAATCCTGACCGTTTGACACCACCGAACGGCAGTTCCGCCGCCGTGGCGAACGGCTGATTGATGAACACCATGCCGCTGTCGATCTGTGCGGCGACACGCTCGCCGCGCTCGGTGTCGGCGGTGAACACCGATGCGCCAAGACCGTACGGCGTGCCATTGGCGAGCGCAATTGCGGCGGCTTCGTCCTCGACGATGTGAAAGGCCGCGACCGGGCCGAACAGTTCTTCGGCGAAGACGGGATTCTGCGGCGAGATGTCAGTCAGGACAGTCGGTTCCAAATAGAATCCTGGACGCTCGACGCGCTTGCCGCCACATGCGATACGAGCGCCATGGGACGCGGCGCGATCGATCTGCTCGAGCAGCAGCTGCAAAGCGCGCTCCGACGAAAGCGGTGCAACGGCCGTCGCCGGATCGGCAGGATCGCCCGTCTCGAGCGCTGCCATCTGCCGCGTGAAGCCTTCAAGAAACGCGGCACCGCGTGCCTTGCCGACCACGATGATGCGCTTGGAACCTACGCAGCATTGCCCCGCATTGAGCATCCGCCCCGCGACCGCGCTCTGGATCGCCCAGTCGAGCGGCGCATCTTCAAGGACGATGAACGGATCGCTGCCGCCCAGCTCGAGCACCACCTTCTTCAGATTCCGGCCCGCGCGCTCGGCGACCGCCGCGCCGGCGCGCTCGCTGCCCGTCAGTGTCACGCCCTGGACGCGCGGATCGTCGATGACGCGACCGGCCTGTTCGATCGAGATGAACAGATTCGTATAGACGCCTTCGGGCGCGCCGGCTTCCTCAAACAGGCGCGCAAACGCCAGCGCCGATTGCGGCACGCTCTCCGCATGTTTGAGCAGCAGCACGTTGCCCACCATCAATTGCGGCCCGGCTACCCGCGCGATCTGGTAGTACGGAAAGTTCCATGGCTCGATGCCGAACAGCACGCCGATTGGCTCGATGTGAACGGCCGCGCCGGGCGCTTCCGCGAGCGGGCGCGGTTGCAGATAGGCGCGCGCATGCTTCGCGTAGTAGTCGAGAATGTTCGCCGATGATTCCACTTCCTTGCGCGCTTCGCCGCTGCGCTTTCCCATTTCCAGCGTCAGATAGCCCGCATATTCATCGGCTTTCTCGCGCAACAGCGCCGCCGCACGCGCCACGATGCGAGCCCGATCGCCGACCGGACGACGGCGCCAGTCGGCATCAAAAGCGCGCTGCGCGGCGGCGAGGTTCGCTTCGAGCAACTCGTCCGATATCTCGTCATAGGTGGCGAGCAGTTCGCCCGTTGCAGGATTGATCGTCGTGTACGGCATGAAGTTCTCCGCAAAATAGGTTGGCAGCGAGTCACCGCGTTGCCTAATGCTAACACCGTTAACACGTATGGTGTCCAACTTTTTAAGGCCAGGAAAAACCCTCATTGATAATTATGTTAACACCGTTACTATAGTCACGTATCTTTCTTCCGACTTGGGAAATGAAATGGCCAAGGGATATTGGGTGGCAGCGTATCGGGCGGTCCATGACGCAAGCAAACTCGCGGCGTACGGCGTCCTCGCGACACAGGTGGTGGAAGCGGCGGGTGGAAAATTTCTGGTGCGAGGCGGCGAGGTCGTTGCGTTTCAGGCGGGTCTCAAGGAACGGACAGTCGTCGTCGAATTCCCGAGCTTCGAGCAGGCACTCGCTACGTTCCAGAGTGAGGCTTATCAGGAAGCGCTCGCGGTACTGGGAGACGGCGTCGAAAGGGACGCGCGCGTCGTGGCGGGCCTCGATGATTGAAATGCCTACACTCTCCCTGTTGCGGATTTCCGGACGACCGCGGCCCGCAATGGGTGCCACCTGTGCCTATACGCATTGGCATTGATCGGTCACCGAAAACAGGCGCCATATTCGAGTTGATCCTGGCGTCGAATTTTTACCCAAATGTTATTCACGTTAACATTAATTAAGTCGGAATCGACGATGAGTCTGACGAACGGGAGCAAAAATGGACGAAGCAATTGTTCAGACAGAAATCAAAGGTCACGTGACGGTTGTCACGATGAACCGCCGCCCGCACAACCTCGTGGGGCCGACGCTGTATCGCGCGCTGCTCAATGAATTCGACGCGGCCGTGAAACGCGGCTCGCGCGCCATTCTGCTGCGCAGCGGTCTGCGGCACTTCTCGGCGGGCGCCGAAGTGGCGCTCTTTCCCGAACGCATTGCCACGCAGGGCAAGGCGTTGATGGACCCGCTCGAAGTGCTGCGCGGCTTCGAGACGCTGCCGATCCCGATCGTGGTCGCCGTGAACGGCACCTGCCTTGGCGGCGGTTTCGAAGTGGCGCTCGCGTGCGACTTCAGCGTGGTCGCCGAATCGGCAAGGATCGGCTCGGTCGAAGTGGCGCTCGGCCTGCATCCCCTGCTCGGCGGCATCCAGCGTCAGGTCATGCGGGCCGGCCCAGCGCGCGCAAAAGAACTCGCGATGCTCGGCCGCCGTTACGACGCGGCGACGCTCGAGCGCTGGGGCTTGATCAATCTGGTCGTGCCCGACGACAAGCTCGATGACGTGGCGCTGTCGGTTGCGCAGGAACTGGCGGCCGGCCCGACCGTCGCGCACGCCGCGACCAAGCAGTTGGTGCGCGTCGCCGTCAACGACGGTGTCGCCGCCGCCGACGAAGCGATGTTCGAGCTGCAAAAGCCGATCTGGGCGTCGCAAGATCTCAAGCGTGGACTGGAGGCCTTCAATGGCGCCGGCCCGGGCACTGCCATTTTCGAAGGGAATTGATATGGCCGGACCACTCGAAGGACTCAAGGTCGTCGATTTTTCGCGTGTGCTGGCGGGCCCGCTATGCGCCCGCACCCTTGCCGATCTCGGCGCCGACGTCATCAAGATCGAGCCGCCGCGACCCGATGTGTCGCGTGCCGCATTCCCGAATTGCGACGGCATGTCGGGCTATTACGCGCAGCAGAACAGTGGCAAGCGCAACGTCAGCATCGATCTGAACGCGCCCCGCGCACGTGAGCTCGTGCTGCGCCTGTGCGACGAGGCGGACATCATCGTCGAAAATTTCCGGGCCGGCACCCTCAAGGGGTTCGGGCTCGATTACGACACGCTCGCGAAGCGCAATCCCAAGCTGGTCTACGTGTCGATTACCGGTTACGGGCAGCGCGGGCCTTGGGCGTCGCGCATGGCCTATGCGCCGACCGTGCAAGCCGAAACGGGCTTTACGCACAACACACTGCGCCATTTCGACGGCACGGGCGAGGGACGCAAGTGGACTGATCCGCTGTCGCACGCCGACGTCTATGCGGGCCTGCAGGCGACCATCGCCGTGCTCGCAGCGGTGCGCAAGCGCGAGGTAACGGGACGCGGCCAGTACATCGACGTCGCGATGGCGGCCGTGATGCTGTCTATCAACGAACGCGCTCACCTCGATCTCGAGGGCGTCGACACGGGCGCGGAGCCGGGCATCCTCGGTGCCTCCGACGGTCCGCATTTCGTCGGCCCCGGTGGCGAGGAGTTCGTGGCGGCCCAAAGCATCGTCGGCAGCAACACGTTTCCGAACTACCTGCGCGCGATGCGCCGCATGGACCTGGCGCGCGACCCGCGCTTCAGGACCGCCGAGAGCCGCCTGCAGAACTATGACGCGCTGCATGCGGTGATCCAGACGTGGATGTACTCATTCCGGGACCTCAAGACACTCGACGCGCAACTCGACGAGGCCAAGATTGCCATTGGCCAGATCCGCACGCTGAAGGAACTCGCCGATACCGACTGGGCGAAGCAATGGGGCGCGGTGCACGAGATCCCCGATCGCCGAGGCGGTTCGTATCTGATCCACGGATACCCGTGGCGTTTTTCCGATGACGAGCTCGGCATGCGTAGCGCGCCCGCGTTTCGCGGCGAGCATAACGAGCAGGTGTTCCGCGAAGCGGGCCTGGCGGATACCGACATCCGCAATGCCATCGAGACGGGCATTCTGGTCGGCGGCCCGCCCCCGTCCGCAACGAAGATCGACGACGCCGTGCTCGCTCAAGCGCATGAGTTGCAGAAAGTAACGGACGAGCTTTGACGCCCGCCGTACGCCTCGCAGTACCTGGATCGACACAAGACATCGGAGGCCCGAATGGAAGTGGAAAACCAAGCCCGCATCGAGGAGGCATCGTCACATGACGACGACCTCCTTCGCAAGGCCTACGCTTCGGCGCAATGGAGAATACTGCCGATATTGTTCGGCCTATGGATGCTGGCGTGGGTCGGTCGTTCGAACGTCGCGTTTGCGAAGTTGCAAATGATCGTGGACCTCCGATTCAGCGAAACGGTCTATGGATTGGGCGCCGGCCTCTTCTTCGTCGGCTACGTGCTGTTTGGCGTCCCCACCACGATGCTGCAAAAGAAGTTTGGTGCACGCGCCGTGCTTGCTGGTATTGCCGGCGCCTGGGGACTGACAAGTGTGGCGATGACGTTCGTCAATAGCGCGCCGACGTTCTACGTGCTGAGGTTCCTGCTCGGCGTATTCGAGGCAGGCTTTTATCCAGGCGTTGTGTTGTACTTCAATGCGTGGTTCCCGGGAAAACGGCGCACGCGCAACTTCAGCATCTTCCACTCGGGGTCGCTCTTCTCGACGGTCACGATTGGTTTAACGGGGGGATTCGTGCTCGAGCACATGAACGGCCTCGCGGGCTTACAAGGCTGGCGATGGATGTTCTTCGCTCAAGCCATCCCTACCGTCGTATTGGCGTGCGGCGCATTCGTGTTACTGCCGGATCTGCCTCGCGGCGCCAGGTGGCTCTCGGCGCGACAGCGGACGCTCGTCGAGGACGATCTCCGAAGGAGCGCCGAAACGATGGACACCATCGGCGACGGGCGCCCCCTGTTCTGCAACCCCGCCGTCTGGATCCTGAGCGCCGCGTACTTCTGCCTCCTGGCCGCTACGGCCGCACTGTTTTTCTTCTCCCCGACCATACTCCGCGAGGCGGGCTTCGGCGGATACAAAGAGATTGGCCGCGCAGTCGCTGGCGCCTGCGTACTCGGGGCATTGGGCAATGTGCTCATCTGTAGCATCGGCGGCAGCCCGCAGCGTCGACGGCTCTTCTGCACGCTGGCGTCAGTCTTTACGGCGGTGAGCCTTTCGGGACTTGTTTTCGTATGGCATAGCAGTGCCGCCGCGACGTTTTTCCTGCTTGCCCTCGGCTTCGCAGGAACGGGTGCGGGTATCACGCTGTTCTGGCAAATGTCCGTGGGCTTACTCAGCGGTACATCGCTGCTGGTTGGCGTGCCTTTGATCAGTTCCGTCGCCAACGTCGCCGGCTTCGTTACGCCCTTTCTGATCGGATACGTCCGGGACGCAACGGGAACCTATGCGAGCGGATTCATCATGATTGCCTGTGTCCAGGCGCTTGGCGTCGTCGTTCTTCTTTTCGGCGTACAGCGCATTGCCAGGAGGCAATTGGCCGTTGACGATGTATCGGTTCGATGCCCGACGCCATAGGTCGACGCTGGCGTGGTGCGGAGCTCCCAGGCGTGCGCTTCAGCCTGACACGCAGCCACACTACCAGACCGTCAGATGGAGGTGGTGAGACGCCTGCTTGACGCATCTTCCGAAATATTGCGTGTCTCTTCGCGCAGAATTTATAATCGATTCCCGCTGTTGCTCCACGCACGAAGGTCACGTGAATCCTAAATCGTCTATCTCGAAGAATGCGGATTACCACCATGGCAATCTGCGCAACGCGCTCATCGAAGCCGGGCGCAGCGCACTCATGGATGTATCGGCACAGGACTTGAGCCTGCGTTACCTCGCGCGCATGGTGGGCGTATCGGAAGCAGCGCCTTCGCGGCATTTTGCGGGTATCGACGAACTGCTGGCCACGATCGCTGCGAGTGGATATCGTGACCTCGCTGCGCTGCGCGTTGCGATCCGTGAAAGCGAGGATACGGCGCTTTCGAAAGCGTACCGGATGATGCGGGTATACGTTGAGTTTGCGCAACGCCACAATGGCCTGTTCGGTCTGATGATCGGGCCTCGCATTGTGGCGCACCAGGCGTACCCCGAGCTCATCGAGGAAAGTAACAGGTCGTTCGGGTTGTTTTCGGATACGATCGAGGCGCTGGCCATCGAGAGTCATTGGGCCCAGGCCGATCTCAAACTCGTGACACACGCCGCGTGGAGCATGGAACATGGCCTCGCCACGCTAATTCTGGCGAACCGCGCGCCGCGCGCGGACACCAAAGTCGCAATACCGAGGTTGATCGACTTCGTCCTGATGACCCTGCTGAGCGCGATCACGGCCGGTCCGGATCATCTTCAGCGCGTGATCCAGCAATGCGAGCTCGCCGGAAAGTCAGCGGTGTCACGCACGGCTCGCAAGCGCACCAGAGCGTAGTCCTTGTCGCTTTCACGCTCCCTTCGCAGCCCGCAGCAGGATCCTTCAAATGGGACGATCATGTTGATCTGGCCGTTCGTATGGCTGTGGTATTGCCTCTTCACATCGCGCAGCAAGCCGCTTTCGAAGCTCATGTTCGACGTTTCGTTCGACGGAGCTTCATCCGTTGCGCGTACGCCTGCGTGTTCGCGCCGTATCGGCTAGTGAGGCGCGCTTCGAGCGCCGCGTCGAGCGATCGGCGGCTATCGCGGGCAGCGCGGTGTTCGCGATCCACGTGTCGAGCGTGGCGAGCGCGACGGCAAGCATGACCGCGACGATCGCCCAGCGGTTCTGTGCTGCGTCAGGCGCTGGTCGGCGCCTGACGCGCGCTTCGCTTCAGTGATCGACGGCATTGACGGCCAGCACGCCCGTCTGTCCGTAGAACTCTTGCAGGGAGAACGCTTCGCGCTCGCGCTGCGCTCGCACGCCGCGATCGAGCATCGAAAATAACCAGATGCCCACGAACGCGAGGGGCACCGAGACGAGTGCGGGATTATCGAGCGCCACGGGCGCATGGGCCTGATGCAGCACGTCGACCCACACCGACTTCGACAACAGCGTCAGCAGCACGGCGGAAATCAGGCCGAGACTGCCGCCCATCACCGCGCCGCGCGTGGTCATGCCGCGCCAGAAAATCGACGACACCAGCACGGGGAAATTCGCGCTCGCCGCGACGGCCGCCACGAGTCCCACCAGAAACGCCACGTTGACATGCTCGAACAGGATGCCGAGCGCAATGGCGATGGCGCTCAGGATCAGCGTCGCCACGCGCGAGATGCGCATTTCGTGTGCTTCGTTGGCTTTGCCGCGTGCCAGCCAGCATGCGTACAGGTCGTGCGACACGGTGGTCGCGCCGGACAGCGTGAGTCCCGCGACCACGGCGAGGATTGTCGCGAACGTGACGGCCGCGATGAAGCCGTAGAACACGTTGCCGCCCACCGCCTGCGCCAGCTTCACAGCGACCATGTTCGAGCCGCCGAGCAGATCGTGGGTGAGGTTGAAGTGCCCGTCGGCCGCCGCCTTGAAAAACTCGGGATGCTGCGCCAGCAACGCGATCGCCGAGAAGCCGATGACGAAGGTTAGCAGATAGAAGTACCCGATAAAACCCGTGGCGATGAATACGGATTTGCGCGCCTCCTTTGCGCTCGGCACCGTAAAAAAGCGCATCAGGATATGCGGAAAACCCGCCGTGCCGAACATCAGCGCGATGCCGAGCGAGAGGGCATTGAGCGGGTCCTTCAACAGCTTGCCGGGGGCCATGATGCTGAGCGCGCCAGGATGGACGTCGACGGCGCGCCGGAACATCTCGTCCGGGTTGAAGCCGAATTGCGCCAGCGCGGTAATCGCCATGAAGGTCGCGCCGCACAGCAGCAGGACGGCCTTGATGATCTGCACCCACGTCGTCGCCGTCATGCCGCCGAAGAACACGTACACCACCATCAGCGCGCCCACGACCACTTCCGCCATCCAGTACGGCAAGCCGAACAGCAGCTGGATCAGCTTGCCCGCGCCGACCATCTGCACGACCAGATAGAACACCACCACGACTAGCGACGTGCTCGCCGTCAGCAGCCGAATGGGCGCCTGCTCGAAGCGGTACGCGACCACGTCGACGAACGTGAACTTGCCGAGATTGCGCACGGGTTCGGCGAGCAGGAACATCACGAACGGCCAGCCGACCAGAAAGCCGATCGAATAGATCAGGCCGTCGAAGCCGAACGTGAAGACCATGCCGGACAGGCCGAGGAACGACGCCGCCGACATGTAGTCGCCGGCAATCGCGAGTCCGTTCTGAAAGCCGGAAATACCGCCGCCCGCGCTGTAGAAATCTTTGGTCGTGCGGGTGCGGCGCGAGGCCCATCGTGTGATGCCGAGCGTGACGAAGACGAACAGCAGGAACATGCCGATCGCGACCGGGTTCAATTCGAAATGATTGGGCACCGGGCCTTCGACGCCCGACGCATGAGCAAGTGCAGCCGTTGAAGCGAGCACGCTGCTGAATAGGAAACGGAGAGGCTTCATCGGTTGGCCTCCTGCATTGTGCTGGCGAGCAGTGCGCTCATCGAAGGATCGAGCGTGCGGTTCGCGCGCAGCACGTACCAGCCCGTCAGCGCAATCGCGACCGCGATAATGCCGACGCCCACGAGCACGCCAACGGTAGTCGTTGCGCCCCGATACAGCGGACGCGCCAGCAAGTGCGGCGCGAGCGCGACGAACAGAATGAAGCCGTAATACGTGACGATCATCAGCGCCGTCAGCGTAAAGCTGAAGCGTCGCCGCGACGCGACGAGCCGCCTGTAGGCGGGATTCGACTTGATCGAATCGATATGAATTTGCTGCATGCGTCTGTCTCCTGCTTTGGTCGGCTGATATGTGTGTTGACTAATGAAGCGAGTCTCGGTGGACCCGTTGCAACGGCATTACAGGACTGGCTGCTTGGTGCAGCGCTTGTTCTGATCAGTGGGTGGCGAGCCGTGACACGGCTTGTCGCATGTCGGCTTCGAAACGCTTCACGATGTCGGCGAGCGGTTCGATGCGATCGACGAACGCCAGTGATTGCCCCGCCGCGAGCAGCCCCTTCGACCAGTCGCCCGTCACGTAGGCCTCGCGGCCCACCTTGCCGGCCACCCACGGCAGCAGATCCTGAATCGTCACGTTCGGGTTCTGCGCTTCGATCTCTCTGACGGCGGCCGTCGTTTCGTTGCGCAGCGCGCGCGCCGTGTTGCGCACGGACGCCATGCACAGATCGGTGTCGGCCGGGCCCGCTTCGACCAGCCGGCGCTTGTAGTCGACGTGCGCCCAGACTTCGTCGGCGACCGCGAAGCGCGTGCCGATCACCACGCCCGCTGCACCCATCGCCAGCGCGGCCGTGATCTGCGAACCCCGGCCGATGCCGCCGCCGATCAGATACGGAATGTCCAGTTCGCTTTCCGCCCACGCGGCGTTGACGAAGGTCCCGACCATATCGAGACCCGGATGACCGCCGCATTCCGCGCCGACGATCGCCACGGCATCGGCGCCAATGGACGCCGCCTTGACCGCGAAACGCACCGACGGCACCTTGTGCAGCACTTTTATGCCGGCGTCTTTCAGAAGCGGCATGAACTCTTCGGGATTTCGCCCGGAAGTTTCGACGTACTTCACGCCTTCATCGACGATCAGCTGGAACACGTCGCGCGTCGTCTCGCCGGGCACGAGCTTCGGCAGCATCGACACGTTCACGCCGAAAGGACCGTCTTCGCAGAGGTCGCGGCAGCGCCGAATTTCAGCGCGCAGCGCCTGCGGCTCGGGAAAGCTCGCGGCCGTAATGAAGCCGATGATGCCCGCACGCGCCGCGGCGGCGACATACTTCGCATCGGCCAGCCACATCAGACCGCCTGCGACGATGGGCAAGCGTGTGTCGAATAGCTCGGTGAATCGTGTGGAAAAAGCGGCAGTGGAAAAAGCGTTCTGGCTCATGAACAGTCCTTTATGCGAACGACGAGCGACGCAGCGTCAGACGACGCCGTCGGTCTTCAGTTGTGAAACGCGCGCGGACGACAAGCCGAGCAGCGACTGCAGAACGTCGCTCGTGCCTTCGCCGAGCTGGGGCGGCGCGTTGCGCACCGGCAGACGCTCGCCGTCGAAGCGATACGGCGGCGCGAGCACATGCGTGGTGCCGGCCTCGGGATGCTCATAAGTGGTCACGAGTCCGGCCTCCGCTGCGCGCCGCGACGTGAGCGCCTCGTGCAGACCGTGCACTTCGCCGCAAGGGATATTGGCCTGCGCGAGACGTTCGAGCAGAAGCCCGCGCGTCCTGCTGCCTATCTCACGCTTGAGTTCGGGCACGAGCACGTGGCGGTTGGCAGCGCGCACGATGTTCGTGCGGAACCGGTCGTCGTCGACGAGATCCGGGCGTTCGATCACTTCGCGGCAGAAGCGCTCGTACTGCCGGTTGTTGCCGACGGCGATAACGACCTGACCATCTTCCGCGTCATACACGCCGTACGGAACGATCGACGGATGCGCGTTGCCGTAGCGCGGCGGATCCTCGCCCATGATCATCGATTCGAGTCCGTAGTACGACGTGATCATCAGGCCGCAATCGAAGAGGGCCATTTCCACGTGACGTCCCTTGCCCGTCTTCTGACGCTCGAACAGCGCGGCGAGCACGGCTTGCGCGGCGTACATGCCCGTGAACAGATCGACGGCTGCGACGCCGAACTTGAGCGGCGGCTGATTCGCCTCGCCGTTGAGCGCCATCAGGCCCGCCTCGCCTTGCAGCACGATGTCGTAGCCGGGGCGCGCCGCCTCCGGGCCGCGCCGGTCATAGCCGGAGATCGAGCAATAGATCAGATCGTCGCGCGACTCCTTCAGTTGCTCATAGCCGAGGCCGAGCTTTTCCGCGCCACCGAACTTGAAGTTCTGGATCACGACGTCGCACTGTTGCGCGAGTTCTCGTGCGATCTGCTGGCCTTCGCTCGTTTGCAGATCGAGACACACCGAGCGCTTGTTACGGTTGACGCTGTTGAAATAAGCCGTCTCGGTCGTGCCGACACGCAGACCCCAGTCGCGCGTATCGTCGCCGCGTTTGGGATGCTCGACCTTGATGACTTCGGCGCCCAGATCGCCGAGCACCATCGCGCACCAGGGTCCGGCCAGCACGCGCGACAGATCCAGAATGCGAACGCCCGCGAGCGGCAGAGAGTTGTTCAGGTTCGACATGGACACGTCACCTTCAATGCGACGACACACTCGACGCGCGCCGCACCGCGGCGAAATCGGCGGGACGTTTGTCGAAAAACGCGGCGATGCCTTCGGCGGCTTCATCATCGCCGAGCGATTCCGACATGCAGTCCGCTTCGAGATCGAGTTGCGCTTCGAGCGTGTTCTCGCCGGCATAGCGGCACAGGCGCTTGATGCGCGCGATCGCGCGCTCGGGACCCGCTGCGAGCGATTGCGCCATCGCTAGAGCCTCCGTCAATGCGCTTCCCGGTTCGACAAGGCGATTCGCGATGCCGAGCGCGTGAATGCGCTCGCCCGTGACGGGCCGGCCCGTCAGGCATAGTTCCGTCATCACCTGGCGGGACACGACCTCGGAGAGAAACGCAGTCGCGCCGCCGTCAGGCGACAAACCGACCTTCACATATGCCACCGAGAACGACGCATTGCGCGCGACCACGAGCATGTCGCAAGCAAGCGCCAACGACAGACCCGCGCCGGCCGCCGCGCCTTCGACGGCTGCGATCACGGGCTTGCTGCAATCGCGCAGCGCACGGATCATGTTGTGCAGATGTTCGATGCCCGCGCGCCGCTCAGGCTGCGCCATCGCACGCCGTTGCGCGAGACGGTTCAGATCGCCGCCCGCGCAGAACGCCGCGCCTGCGCCCGTCAGCACGATCGCGCCGACTTCGGGATCATCCTGCGCCGCTTTCAACGCAGCCGGCAGCGCCGTGTAGACCTCGGCCGTCAGCGCGTTGCGCGCAGCCGGGTTGTTCAGGGTGAGCACCTGCACAGCGCCGTCGCGGCGCACAAGAATCGGTTCGTTCATCGCATTAGCTCCTGCCGAGAGAGATGTAGCGTTCGAGATGGTGATCTTCGTCGCCGAGTTGATGGTCGATCATGACGAGGCGCTTCGCGTAGTGCGCAAGCGGCAATTCCCACGTCATGCCGATGCCGCCGTGCATCTGGATGCACTCTTCCGCGACGCGCGCGCCGATGTGTCCGATCGTGACCTTCGCCGCCGACAGCGCGCGTTCGCGTTCGATGCGTCCCCCGCCGAGCGCCGCCGCTGCGTTGATGACGGCCGAGCGCGCCTGCTCGATTTCGAGCAGCAGTTCGGCCATCCGATGCTGCAATGCCTGAAAGCTGCCGATCGCCACGCCGAACTGCTTGCGCGTGCGCAAATACTCGAGCGTGTGTTCCTTCGCGACATCCATTGCGCCGAGCGCCTCCGCGCACAACGCGAGCACACCGGCCCCGATGCCGGCTTCGAGTGTCGCGAGCCCCGCGTCGCGTTCGCCGAGCAGTGCGTCGTCGCCGATGCAGACCTCGTTCAGGCAAAGTTCCGCCGCGCGTCCGCCATCGATTTTCGGATAACCGCGTACGGTAAGGCCCGCTGCATCGCGCGGCACGATGAAGAGCGAGATGCCCGCTTCGGCATCGACGGCGCCCGCCGTGCGCGCCGAAACGAGGAAGAAGTCGGCTTCGGCGCCCTGCTGCACAACCGCCTTCGTGCCCGTCAGCACCCAGCCGTTCGACGTGCGCGCGGCGCGCGTCGATACCTTCGACAGTTCATAGTGCGAGCCCGGTTCGTCGTGTGCCAGCGCCGCGACGGCAACACCCTCGATCAATCCCGCGATCAGCGCTTTCTGCGCGTGATGGCCCGCGACGGCGAGCGCGCGGCCCACCACCAGTGCGCCGAGAAAAGGCTCTACCACGAGTCCGCGCCCGAGGCATTCAAACACGACGGCGATATCGAAGCCATCGCCGCCGAAGCCCCCATCGGCCTCGTCGAACAGCGCGCCGATGACGCCGAGTTCCGCAAAGCGCACCCACAGTTCACGGCTGAAACCCGAATCGCTGCGAGCGAGCGCATCGCGCGTCGCAAAACTGTACTGCTCGCTCACGAAGCGGTTCAGCGTATCCGCCAGCATGCGGCGGTCTTCTGTATGCTGGAAATTCATCGCGATCCTCTTACAGTCCCAGGATCATCTTCGAGATGATGTTCTTCTGGATTTCATTCGAGCCGCCGAAGATCGACAGCTTGCGGTTGTTGAAGTACTGCGCAGCAGCGCTCGCGGCTTCTTCGGGGCCGACCCGCGCGTCGTCATAGCCTTCGTGCAGCGCTTCCTCGATGAACGGCTGCGCGTGCGGTCCCATCGCGCGGCGCATCAGCGACGAAATCTCCTGACGGATTTCGGTGCCGCGAATCTTGAGCATCGAGCTTTCCGCGCCCGGCACGCCGCCGCCCGCCACTGCCGCGATCACCCGCAGGTTAGTGATCCGCATGTTCTCCAGATCGATCTCGACGCGCGCGAGCCGCGCGGCAAAGAGAGGATCGTCGGCAAGCGGCCGGCCATTGCGTGTGATCTTTTGCGCGGCCTGGCGCAGCCGCGCGAGCGCCGCCACCGAGAAGCCGACACCCGCGATATTGGTGCGCTCATAGGTCAGCAGATACTTCGCGATCGTCCAGCCCCTGTTCTCTTCGCCGACGAGATTGGCGGCGGGCACGCGCACATCGGTGAAAAACACTTCGTTGATTTCGTGGTCGCCGTCGAGCGTGATGATGGGACGCACTTCGACGCCCGGCGAGTTCATGTCGAGGAGCAGGAAGCTGATGCCCTCCTGCTTGCGCACGTCTGTCGACGTGCGCACGAGGCAGAAGATCATGTTCGCGTGCTGGCCCAGCGTGGTCCACGTCTTCTGGCCATTGACGATGTAGTGCTCGCCGTCCGTGTCGATGCCGCGCACGGCGCTCGTCTTCACCGACGCGAGATCGGAACCCGAGCCCGGCTCCGAATAGCCCTGGCACCACCAGTCGGAACCGTCGAGGATGCGCGGCAGCCACTGTTGCTTCTGCGCTTCGTTGCCGAACTTGATCAGCACAGGGCCGAGCATGTTCACGCCGAACGGCAGGATGCGCGGTGCGCCCGCCAGCGCGCATTCGTTCTCGAAGATGAACTTCTGCACGGTGTTCCAGCCTGGACCGCCATACTGCTCAGGCCAGTGATTCGCGAGCCAACCCTGTTCATTGAGGATCGCGTGCCATTCGGTCATGTCGTCGCGCGTGAGGTGCAAGCCGCTGCGGACCTTGTGCGAAAGCCGCGCGGGCAGCTTGTCCTTCAGAAAGCGCACGACGCGCTCGCGGAAGGCTTCCTCCTCGGGTGTGAATGTCAGATCCATGACTTCGTTTCCATCAGTAAATTTCAAACAGGCCTGCGGCGCCCATGCCGCCGGCGATGCACATCGTGACGACCGCGTATTTCACGCCGCGCCGGCGGCCTTCGATCAGGACGTGTCCCGCGAGGCGCGCGCCCGTCATGCCGTAAGGATGGCCGATGGAGATCGCGCCGCCGTCGACGTTCAGGCGCTCGGCGGGAATGCCGAGGCGCTGCTGGCAGTAGACCGCTTGCGACGCGAACGCTTCGTTGAGTTCCCACAGCCCGATGTCGCCGACCGTCAGACCATGGCGCGCGAGCAGTTTCGGTACCGCGAGAACGGGCCCGATGCCCATTTCATCCGGTTCGCAGCCGGCCACGGCCAAGCCACGGAATGCGCCGAGCGGCGTGAGGTTCGCGCGCTCGGCGGCCTTCGCTTCCATCAGCACGCACGCCGAGGCGCCATCCGAGAACTGCGACGAGTTGCCCGCCGTGACGTATTTGTCCGCGCCTTTCACCGGGGCGAGCTTCGCGAGCGCTTCCAGCGTCGTGCCGGGGCGATTGCAGGTGTCCGCGGAGACCGTTACCTCGCGTTGACTGACGGCTCCCGTCTCCTTGTCGGTCACGGCCATCGTCGTAGTGACGGGCACGATCTCGTCAGCGTAGCGGCCGGCGAGTTGCGCTTCCCCCGTGCGCCGCTGGCTTTCCACCGAGAAACGGTCCTGCACTTCGCGGCTGATGCCGTAGCGCTGCGCCACGATGTCGGCGGTATCGATCATCGTCATGTAGAGCGACGGCTTGTGCTCCGTGATCCACGGATCGAGCGCGGTCACGCCGTCTTCGCGGGTTCGGATGCTGGAGATGCTCTCGACGCCGCCCGCGATCATCGCCGGCGCACCGTCGACGACGATGCGGCCCGCCGCCATCGCGATGGCTTGCAGGCCGGAGGCGCAGAAGCGGGTCACGGTGGTGCCTGCGATCGATATCGGCAAGCCCGCGCGGATCACCGTCTGGCGCGCGATGTTGCGGCCGGTGTTGCCTTCGGGATAGCCACAGCCGAGGATCGCGTCCTCGATCAGGTCCGGGTCGACGCCCGAGCGCTCCACCGCTGCGCGCACAGCAACGGATGCGAGCGTCGGGCCCGGTGTGATGTTGAATTCGCCGCGATGTGACTTGGTCATCGGCGTGCGTGCGGTGGAAACAATAACGGCTTCGCGCATGCTCTATATCCTGAAAGGGGAAGAGAGGGAAAGGGATGAAAAATCACGCGACGGAGCGATGCTCGCGAGTGCGAGACTTCGCTGGACAATGAACGGCGACGGCTGCCGGCAGACCGGGGCGAGTTGCGCGCACTCGCGGTCGGGGCGATTGGTTGGCATTGCTTGTCTCCATGTACTTCTCTGTGGGCCCATTGTGAAATTCAGCCCTTGTATTGACAATCCAACTGACAGTTGACGAACTGTTAACTGAAACTTGACGGCGGGGGAATTGAATTTCGCGGCTGCCACTACCTCCCATTCGAGAGCAACAGCGGCGGCCGCGTGACGGCATCTCCATCGTTTATTCGTGGTTAGCGGCGTGTCAATTTCCACGACATCGCGTCGGCGGCGGCCCAACCTATACTTTGGAGCGGCCATTTAGATCCGTTTGCGTAGACTCACGAGAGGTAACGATGAATCCATTGGAAATGAGCGGCCTCGATCTGCTGCGCGCCGCTGTTTCGGGCGACTTGCCTGGCGCTCCGATGAGCAAGACGATCCCCATGTCATTCACGGCAGTCGATGCCGGACACGTGACGATGAGGGCGCGCGCGGGCAGCCAGCACCTCAATCCGCTCGGCGGCGTGCACGGCGGTTTCGCGGCCACCGTACTCGATTCCGTGACGGGTTGCGCCGTGCACTCGCTGCTCGAAGCGGGAGTCGGCTACGGCACGATCGACCTGCAGGTCAAGATGCTGCGGGCAGTGCGGCACGACGAAGACCTCGTCGCCGAAGGCCGTACGGTCCATATGTCGCAAAACATCGCGACCTCCGAAGGCACGCTCAAATCGCTCGACGGCAAGCTTCTCGCGACAGCGACGGCCACCTGCTTTCTGAAGAGAAGCGGCGCCTGAGGGCACGGACGCCCTCCCGGGGCGCCCGCATGCTCGTTGTACAAACTAGAAGCGATGCGTCATCCCGACGAGGGCCAGTGTCTGCGACGTGCCTTGCGCCTGCACGCGAACACCCGGCCAGCTCGTGGTCGCTTCGCCGTGGTTCTTCATGTAGCCGGCGCGCGCATAGAGACTCGTTCGCTTCGACAGCAAGTGATCGTAGCCCGCCTGAATCCCCCACGTGCTGTCGTCGGCGCCTCGCACGTTGCGGTTGATACCGGCGATTTCGAAGACATCCGCGGGCGTCGCCTGGATCGTCGCCCCCACTTCGGCGATGCCGTACGCATGGGAAGTATCCAGCAGTGCCGCGAGCGAACGCGCAGGCACATCCTTGGCGCGGTTGTACGAATAGTTGGCCTGCAGATTGACGATGCCGATGCGATACGCGAGTCCCGCCGAATAGTGCTCGGTATCAGCGAGCGTCAGCGCGGCAGGCAACCCCGGTATGGTGGCGAACCCCGAATGCTGATACTGGTAAGCAAGGCCGACGTACAGTCCGTACCCGCTATACGACGCGGACACGTCCAGAATGTTGCCCGTCGTGGCCGGCGTCGGTTGCGTGACGGTGGCCGTGAAAGCGTACATCGCATCGACCTGGAATCCCGCCAGTACCGGCGACTGATACAGAATCGAATTGCTGGCCCGCCCCGCCACATATTGCGTCGACAGCGTGTTGCGATCCACGGCCAGCACCCCCGCTGACAGTGGCGACATGATGTCGTTGGCGCGGAACGGATCGGTGGGGTAGATCGCCCGGAAACTCGGCTCGTACTGGCGGCCGAACGTCAACGTGCCGTAGCCGGCGTGACTCAAGCCCACCCACGCCTGCCGGTAGAACAATGCCGTCGTGTCGATGAACCGGGTTCCGTTGTTGATGTTGAAGCCATTTTCGACATCGAAGTCGGCCTTGAGCCCTCCGCCGAGATCTTCGCTGCCGCGCAAGCCGAACATCGAGCCCGTGCTTCCGCCGCTGCGCTCCGAGACGGAGCTCATGCCGCCGTTGTTCAGATGCTGAATGAAGGTGTCGGCCACCCCGTACAGTGTCACGCTCGACGGGTCGGCCATCGCCGCACCGCCTGCCATTGCCAATATCACGCCTCCAATGCCACGGCTCATCCGGCTCAAACGCATGCATGTCTCCTTTCTATTTGTCTTCCGCTCGTTGGCGGATGGTTGCACTGCGGGTCCTACGGTGAAACCAATGGGGCGCCGCTCAGCCGACTTGCCGGCTCTCGTTTTCCCAGTAAGGCGCGCGCAGGTCCCGTTTGAGAATTTTTCCTGCTGCGGAAAGCGGCATGGCCGGGCGGAATTCGACGGATTTCGGGCACTTGTATCCGGCGATGAACTGGCGGCAGTGCTCGCGCAGATCTTCCCCGCTCGGATTGCTGCCGGGCCGCACGACGACCACGGCATGGACGGCCTCGCCCCAACGGGCGTTAGGAATGCCGATGACCGCGCATTGAACGACGGCAGGATGACGCGACAGCACGCTTTCGACCTCGGCTGAATACACGTTCTCGCCGCCCGTCACGATCATGTCCTTCATGCGATCGACGATGAACAGATAGCCGTCATCGTCCATATAAGCGCCGTCGCCCGTATGGAGCCAGCCGTTGCGCAGCGTCTGGGCGGTCTCCTCGTGTCTGTTCCAGTAGCCCTGCATCACATTCGCGCCGCGCACGACGATTTCGCCGATGGTGTTGCGCGGCACCTCGACATCGTTTTCGTCGACGATCTTCACCGCCACACCGAGGGCCGCGCGCCCCACCGAACGATACAAGCCGCTCGCACGCGCCGCGGCCGAGTGATTGATGGGTGGATTCACCGACACGACAGGCGATGCCTCCGTGAGTCCATACGCGTGATAGAACTCGATGCCGGGCAGCGCGGCGAGCGCCTTATCGAGCACGGCCGCGCTGATCGGCGACGCGCCGTAGTAGATGCGCTTCAACGTGCTCAGGTCCCGCGTGCGGAAATCGGCGCGATCGAGAACTGCCTGCAGCATCGTGGGCACCAGCAGCAGCTCCTCCACCTTGTGGCGCTCGATCGTGTCGAGCACGGCGCGCGGCTCGAACGTCGGCAATACGACGTGCGTATCGCCCGCAACGATGTGGCCGACCGCGCGCGCCATCGCTGCGATGTGGAACAGCGGCGCCGCGTGCAGCGATACCGTCGTGCCTTCGAAATGACGAAACTCCGCCATCCGCGAGACCGTCGACGACCACAGGTTCAGATGCGACTGCATAACGCCCTTGGGCTTGCCCGTCGTGCCGCCGGTGTACATGATCGCAGCAAGATCGTCGCCGCCGCGAAACGCATCGTCGACGGGCGCCGTATCGGCAATCAACTGTTCATACGAGAGCATGCCGGAAGGCGCCGCGCCCTCGCCCGCGTAAATGAGGACAGGACGGCGGCGCGCGCTATCGGCGATGGTGGGCGCCATCGGCAAAAAGTGGTCGTCGACGATCACGATGCCGGTATCGCAATCGTCGAGCGAATACACGATCTCCGCCACGCTCCAGCGAATGTTGACGGGATTCACGCGCCGCCGCCCCACCACGTGCCCAGCAAGTACTCGATATACCGGTCGGAATTGAGGGCAAGCATGGCGACGCGCTCGCCTGGCTTCATGCCTAGCTTGCGCAGTGCGCCCGCCAACCGCGCGACGCGGCCGTGCAGTTCGCTGAACGTTTCCGAGCGTTCGCCGAAAACAACGGCTGTGCGCTCAGACGACTGCTGCACGCTACGATGCAAGCCTTGGGTCAGGTACATGATGTCTCCGTGTTCTTGTGCCGGCCATCGATTCATAAAGGGCCGCTCTATGCTCGAATCGTTACCTTAGGCAGCACCGCGCATGTTGTCCTGTATCGAAAGGAGGAAATCGCGACCCTGTGCCGAATAGTTCGAACGAACTACGACGACGCTTTATGGCTGTGGAAGAATTACACCGCGCGGTTGGCGTCGCGGCAACGCAATAAAGTGGGTGGGATAATCGTCTCGTTCGCGCGACAGGCTTGCTTATATGCATATACACGGGGGCGTCCTTGCAGGCCTTGCAAGCATTGCGGCACGCGAGCAGAGATCACGGAGTTCAGCTGGTGAGTACGTTTGACGACGTTGCGGATAGAAGCAGGGGCAGCATCATGCCGGGCATCGTTGCATCCAAGCTTCTTCCCCCGGCGGACAATCCGACGCAGCTTGCCCGCCCGCAACTGATCGATGCGATAACAGGCGCACGTTCCGCGCGGCTCGTGCTGATACGAGCGGCCGCGGGTTTCGGCAAAACCACGCTGATGCAGCAGTACGCGGCCCATTGCCGGATCCACCGGCGCGACATCGTCTGGTTGCGGCTCGACAACGCCGACAACCATCTGCAGCGCTTCCTGCTGCACCTCGACGCTGGCCTGCAATCATTGCCAGGCGCCACGCGCAACGACCCTGCTTCCATTCATGCGATCGGCGATGAGCGCTTGTGCAGTGCGTTGATCGAAAGCATCGCTGCGCGTACGCGCTCGCTGTCCATTCTGTTCGACGACTTCGAGACGATTCAGAGCCCGGCTGTCGTGAACTTCGTACAGCGGCTGATCGGCGCGCTGCCGCCTGGCAGCATGCTGGTTGTCGCTTCGCGCGTCACACCCGAGCTTGGACTCGGGCGCATACGGGCGCGCGGCGAATTACTCGATATCACGCCCGGCGCGCTGCGCTTTTCACTTGCCGAAACGACGCACTTCATTCGTGACCGTTGCGGCATCCCGCTGCGCGATCCAGAAATCGCCACGCTCCATCGCAGCACCGAGGGATGGGCGAAGGCTATTTACCTCGCGACGCTTTCACTGCGTAACCGAAGCGATCATGCCGCGTTCGTTGCATCGTTCTCCGGCACACACATCGAGCTGGCGGAGTTTCTTGCCGATGACATCCTCGCGCGTCAAAGCGAATCGTGCCGCTCGTTTCTGCTGGAAACGAGCGCATTGCCGCACTTTTCCGCTGAGCTGTGCGATGCGGTGACGGGGCGCAGCGACAGCCGCGACATGCTCGATTACCTCGATCGTTCGAATCTCTTTCTCGTTCCGCTCGACGGTGAGCGCAACTGGTATCGCTATCACCGGCTGTTCGGCAGCTTCCTGCACCATCGGCTTCAGGTCGCGCAAGCTGAGCGTGAGGCGCAGATTCATCGGCAGGCCGCGAGCTGGTTCATCGAACGGAATCAGCCGATTCCCGCTATCGAGCATCTGCTGGATGCCGCCGAGCATCATGCCGCGCTCGCGCAGATTGGCCTGCACTCACGGCGCCTTCTCTGCGCCGGCCGCATCCGCTTGCTGATGCGCTGGCTCGATCGCATCGATCCTGTCCTGCTCGTGTCCCTGCCCCGCGTGCGGTTGGTGTACGCCTGGGTGCTGCTGCTCAATCGCCGCTATACGGCGGCGCTGGACACCGTGCAGCAGATCGTCGCAGAACGCGCGCACGATGCGGAGCACGAGGACCTTGCGCTCGAAGCGGAAGCACTGCGCAGCGTGCTGTTGACGCTGACCGACCAGGTGGAGGCGAGCCGGCAAACCGGCCTCGCCGTCCTCAAGCGCCTGCCTGGCAACGCAGGCTTTCCCTACTTCACGCTCACCAATTCCCTCGCGTACAGCCTCGTCTCGACCCATTGCTACGACGAAGCGCGTAGCGTGCTGTCGTGCGGCCTGCAACGAAGGCAAGACCATCCGTTCGTCGTGATGCGCTCGATGGCGGAAGCCATCGAAGGCATCATCGATCTCGTGCAAGGGCGTCTTGGCACTGCTCTCGCGCGCATGGCCATCGCCTCGTCCTATGAATGGCAAAAGCAACGCGGCGACGTGGCAGGGAATCGCACCAGCATCGATATTTCGCGTTCACTGGTGCTCTACGAAGCCAATGAGATCGATGAAGTCTCGCGGCTGCTCGCCGATTCGCTGCCGCTCGCCAAGAGTGTGAGTCCACCGGACTCGCTGATTACCGCTCACGTGCTCTACGCGCGTGTTGCGCTGATCCGTGGCGACAGGGAGCAATGGCTGCGGCTATTGGCGGAACTGGAGCATCTGGGGCGTTCGATATCGCTGGATCGAGCCGTCTGCTCGTCATGGATCGAACGCGCCCGCGTCGCGACCATCGAGGGCCGTCTGGAGGCCGCCGAACAGGCGCTGCGCGCCGCTTATCTGCACGCGCAATGGAAAAGCCCCGACGTCTCCTTTCACGCCAACGATATCGATTTGCCCTCGCTCACACGGGCGCGCCTCGACATCGCGTTAGCCCGGTATGAGCTTGCCGCGAGCGTGCTGCGCGACGCCCTCGAACATGCTTACGCATGTCAGCGCTATTGGCGCGCACTGAAAATCCGTCTGCTGCTCGCGCTCGCACTCGACGGTCTCGGCGATCGGAATGCGGCGTTCGAGGAACTCACGAAGGCTCTTCAGGTAGCAAGCCATGAGGGCTTCGTGCGGATCATCCTCGACGAGGGACTCGCGCTGATGTCGCTGATCTGCGCGTGGGCTGAACATCATCACGACGACATGGCGACACTCGGCGTCGTTCCCGCGTTCGTGGATAGCTTGCTGGCCATCGCCGATCAAACCTATCCGGGTCTCACGCTTCGCAAGGACGCGCCTGCCAGCCGGCAGACGCCGCCGCATGACGCGCTGACATCGCGCGAACTCGACGTGTTGCGCATGCTGTCAGCCGGCCACCGCAACAAGGTCATCGCCGAAAAGCTCTTCGTGTCGGAACTGACCATCAAGTCCCATCTGCGAAAGATCAATGGCAAGCTCGGTGCGCAAAACAGGACGCAGGCTGTCGCGATAGGCCGCAAGAAAGGTTTGATCCACTGATCGACAGCACGCCGCGCATGCACCCGATCCTTCAAGAGAATCAGGTGCATGGCGGCCAGGCAGATCAGACAGTCTGGTTGAGGCTCGCCAGGGTCGCGCCTCGCTCGACGAGATCGACGATAAGCGGCGACGGCCGCCAGAAGACGGGATCGTGCCGCGCAAACTCGCGGATGTCGGCGAGCACGTTCGCAAGACCGACCGTATCGGCATACTGCATCGGGCCGCCGCGATGGCGCGGAAAGCCATAGCCATGGAAAAACGTGACGTCCACGTCGAGCGGACGCAGCGCGATGCCTTCATGCACGACGTTCGCGCCTTCGTTGATCATGGCCGCCATGTAGCGCCGGAGGATCTCATTGTCGGAGAACTCGCGCGGCTCAATGCCCGCACGCTCGGGCTCCGCGTCGATAATCGCCTCGACTTCGAGATCGGGCGTGCCGACACGCGTGCCGTCGGAATACAGGTAGTAGCCGCGCCCCGTCTTCTGGCCGAACCAGCCGCGCTCGCAAATGCGATCGGCGATCTGCACATAGCGCAGCTTCGGATCACGCGTCGCGGCGCGGCGCTTGCGCGTCGCCCAGCCGATGTCGCCGCCCGCGAGGTCCGACACCTGAAACGGCCCCATCGGAAAGCCGAACTCGCGCACCACGCGGTCGATCTGATATGGCGAGGCGCCGTCCTCCATCATGTGATTGGCGGCGGAGTGCTTCCTGTGCGTCCATATGGCGGCCGCTCAGCATCAGATCGAGCGCGGCCCGCGCGCCGACAAGACGCGGCGCGCGCTGCGTGCCACCCGCACCCGGCAAGAGGCCGAGCGTCAATTCGGGCAAGCCGAGTCTCGCGTTGGCGAGCGCAGTCCGGTAATGCGCGGCGAGTGCAATTTCAAGGCCGCCGCCAAGCGCCGCGCCGCGTATCGCCGCGATGACTGGCTTGCGACACGCTTCAATCTTGTTGCAGACGACAGGCAGAGACGGCGGCAACGGCGGCTTGCCGAGCTCCTTGATGTCCCCGCCGCCGATGAAGTTGCGCCCGGCTCCCAGCAACAATACGGCGTCGACGCCGGCGTCCTGTTCGGCGGCTTCGATGGCGTCGCTGAGTGCGCAACGCACGGCCACGCCGAGCGCATTGACGGGGGGATTGTCGACAGTAACGACAAGAATGCGATTGTGCAGCTCACGTCTGACGACGTGTCCTGTCGATTCGGAAGCCATGCTCCGCGTCTCCATCTGTTTCGTGATTGTTCAATGCGCGGCACGCGTTGACAATCCAACTGTCAGTTGACGAGCTGTTAACGGAAAATTGACACGGGAGGCGGAAAGCCCTTGCGAGGCGAGGCGACGTGCGCGCTGGGATGAAGCCCGGTTAGGTCCAGGTTTGCGCGAGCGACAGGATCTCCGCACGCAGATAGTCGATCAGCGCTTGCGTCGCGGGCGACGGATAGCGATTGGGCAAGGTCACGATATACAACGTGTTCTCCCTGCCCGCCACGCGGAACTGCGGCAGGATGCGCTGCAATTCGCAACTCATCGGCGCATGCGGTACATACGCCGGCAGCAGTCCAATGCCCATGCCCTGGCACACGGCTTCCGTCAGAAACGGATAATCGGACGACTGCAGCGCGGGCTGCATCGTGATGACGTGGACGTCTGTTTCGTCTTCGCGATGGGTGAGCGTCATCGTGACCCGGCGGCCGGGATACGGCGACGCGACCAGCGTCTGCTGTTCGAGATCGCTCGGACAGTCGATCGGTCCGTGCCTCGCGATGTAATCCGCCGACGCAACCAGATTCCAGTCGATTGAGCAGATATTGCGGGCCACATAGTCGAGCGGCGGCGTCGCCGTGATACGTATCGCGACGTCGACTTCGGATGCGATCAGGTCTTCGATCCGGTTATTGAACGTGACCGTGAGCGTGATGCCCGGCTGCATGCGCGCGAATTCGAGCAGCTTGCCGCCGAGAAACATTCGCCCGAAGCCGGTCGGCACGCTGATACGGACGCGGCCGCTCAGCGTCTGCCCGAGGCTGTCGATCGAGGCGCGAGCCGTGCTCAGGTCTTCCAGTATGCGCTGCCCGCTGTCATAAAGCGTGTGGCCGGCTTGCGTCAACTCGAAGCTGCGCGTGGAGCGGCGTAACAATTGCGCGCCCATTTCACGTTCCAGCAGCTTGAGCCGCTGACTGATGTTGGCGCGCGTCATACCGAGCTTGCGCGCGGCCGCGCTGAGGCTGTGCGCTTCGACGATTTCGACGAACAGGCCGATCAGGTTCAGATCCATGACTTGATAGCGCGCGTGTACCTGGTGATTGGATGAAGACGATTTCCAGTTTCGTGCTAAGCCGATAGTTTAAGTCAGCGTGAAGCAGGGTTGTCACGTGATCCACTCAGATCACGAGGCTTGCCTCCTGTGGTACCGCGTTTGCCAGGAGCATGTATTCACGGTTCACGCGTACGAAGCGTTCGCCTGTCCGCGGCCGGAACCGTCGACCCAATGAGCTCGATTGGTGCTCGGAAGACGAGATCGGGCAAGGCAGGCTCGAGCCGAGCGCGGCAAAGTCGAGCTTCAGGATGCATGGAGGGCTCAATGAAGACGGAGGGACTTACCTGGCAGACAGGGCGACTGGCAGGCGCATCCGGTACAAGGAGATAACTTGTATCGCGAGCGCGCAGAGAATCGCGCCGCCGTAAGCAGCAGGCAAGTCCAACCGCGTCAACGCCAGGCTCAGCACATAGAAAAACGTGGCAAAGCCCAGGAGCCCTGTCACCATGCCGCGCAACACCTGCTGCGCAGCTGCGTGGCCGATCATGCGGTGAGAGAACACCGCAAGAATGATTGCCATGAACGGAAACGATGCAATCACGCCGCTCGCTTTGGGCCCGACGTAAGGCGCAATGAGCGTCACACTAACCACGAGGCCGGCGATGAGTGCCACACGCGAGGGCAGGTCCCACCGCGGCGTGTCGAGCCTGCCGGTTCTGACCGCTTCGCTGGGGATGAGGTTGAGCGCAAGCGCGACGGCCAGGATGGCGATTAGAAACAGGCCCCTTTGCGGCAGCGCGCTCCATTGCAGAAAGCCCGCTACAAGGGAAAACGTCGCACCTGCGCCCGCGAAGACCGTGGGCCATCCCCGCGTCGCCAGTCTGCAGTAGACAACGCAAAAGGCCGCTTGCGCAGCCGTGGCGACAAGCGACCCCGCCGTAGCCTGCGCCGCAAATGCGGATCCATGCTCCAGTGCGAGGAACACCGAGATCGGCCCCGACGTGAGCGGCATCCCCACCAGCAACCCGCCGATCGCCTCGCCCCAGCGGCGAACGGCAAAGGTTGCAGCCAACAGCAACAGCGGCGTAACGACGAGCTTGAAAACGAGATCCATGATTAGCGATACCACTCCGAGAATGCCAACTTTGCAGGACGCACCAGGGCGTCGCGGCCTAGAGGAAGGGCGAAATGTTCGCCATGGCGCGCGTCACGTAGGTCTCCTTCTCCCCCACTGGGGCGACATGGTTAAGCGCGTTGCGTGCGGCCTCGACGCCCTCCAGACGCGCGATAACCCAGACCGCGAGATACTGCGATGCCAGGCAACCGCCGGCGGTCGCGACGTTCTGCTTCGCCACGAACGGCTGCTTGAGCACCGCCACACCTGCCTCCTCGACCCACGATTTGGTGGTCTCGTCCGTACAGGCCGGAACGCCGTTCAGCAGGCCTAGCTTCGCGAGTATCAGCGTGCCCGAGCACTGCGCGCCGAGCAGCTGGCGCGTCGGATCGAGCCTCAGTTGCGCCATCAACGCGGCATCCGCGACGACATTCCGGGTCCCTATCCCGCTACCCACCAGCACGGCGTCCGCTTCGCATGCGTCCGCGAGCGACGCTTGCCGCTCTATCACCACGCCGTTCATTGAACGCACTTTGTCCGTTGGACTGGCGATCGAAACCTTCCAGCCGGGCTTCTTGACCCGGTTAAGGATGTTGAGCGCGACCAGCGAGTCGAGTTCGTTGAAGCCTTCAAAGGTCAGAATGGCAATGTGCATGGCGCCCTCGGAGAGGTGGAGACGTTGTGTTATGCCATCGTAGGTCCGATAATCAATACAATCAAATAATTGTCATGGATACATTTAGACATGCCACAACCACGCTACAAACAGCTGGTCGACCGCCTCGCGGCTGACATCCGCGCGGGCCGCCTGCGTCCCGGGACGCGTCTGCCAACGCACCGCGACCTCGCTGCTCGCGAAGGCCTGGCGTTGGTCACGGCCTCGCGTGTCTACTCGGAGCTGCAGGATATGGGTTTGGTCAGCGGCGAAACCGGCCGCGGCACATTCGTCAAGGAGGCGCTTCCGCGCGGACAGGGCATCGACCTGCATGCCCGGAGCGCGGACACGGTAGACCTAAGCTTCAACTATCCGTCTTCGCCGGGCCAGACCGATCTCCTCAGGGCGGCGCTGCGCCAGCTTGCGGCAGCGGGCGATCTTGAGTCGCTACTTCGATATCAGCCCCACGGCGGGCGCGAGCACGAGCGCGCAGCCGCGGCGGCCCACCTTCGCAGCCGGGGGCTGACAGCAACGGCCGAAACGACCTTGCTCGTCAGCGGCGCACAGCACGGGCTGACGACATCCGCCATGGCATTACTCGAGCCCGGCGACGTGGTAGCCGTGGACACGCTGACCTACCCTGGATTCAAGCTGGCGGCGCAGGCCAATCGACTGGAACTTGCGCCGATCCCGGCCGCTGGGCACGGCCCCGATCTGGACACATTGGCGGCCCTGTGCAAGCAACGGCGAGTACGCGCCGTCTACACCATGCCGACGCTACACAATCCGCTTGGCTGGGTAATGAGCGCGACGCGACGTCGGGACCTTGTTGCCATCGCCCGGCAACACGGGCTGATCATCATCGAGGACGGCGCTTACGCATTCCTGGCGGATGATGCTCCGCCTCCGTTGGCATCGCTTGCGCCGGAGACGACCGTCTATGTATCGAGCTTGTCGAAGAGTGTCGCGACGGGGCTGCGCGTCGGCTTCGTCTGCGCGCCGAGCGAATGGGTTCCCAAACTCGAACGGGCGATCCGGGCCACGGTCTGGAACACTCCGGCGATCATGACGGCCATTGCCTGCGGCTGGATGGAAGACGGCACGGTGGCCCGGCTTGAAGAAGATAAGCGACGGGATGCCGCAATGCGTCAGAGCCTCGTCGCCGACATTCTGGGCCGGCTTAAACGGATCGGCCACCCCAGTTCCTACTTCGTGTGGCTGCCTCTCGCGCAGGAGTTACGCGCGGACGAGATTGCGATGGCGTTGATCCGCGAGGGGGTTTCAGTATCGACAGCCCAGCCGTTCTCGACGTCGGCTCATGTGCCTCATGCCATCCGGTTGGCAATCGGATCTGTGGATCTGGCCACGCTCAGGCGATCGCTCGAAGTAGTGGCCCGTGTTATCGCCGATAGAACCTACTGACCGGCAAACCCGCCAGCGCCTACCGGATCGGCGCCATAGTCATTCAATCGATGAGCCGCAACACGCCTTGGGCTTCGAGCCTGGCCGCAAGAGCAAGCAACGCTGTATCTGTTGCCGCCGCACCGATCAACAAAAACTCTCCCGCAAACGAAGCGTGGGTATTACCGCCTCGGCGCGCATGCACGCCCCCGTCTGCTGTTGCGATGCGTACATCACGATGCGAGCGCCTGCGATATACGACGGCCGCCGCCGGTCACGGCTGCCCGAATGCCGCCGCGAATTCGTCCGAGTAAATTTCGGCCAAAGCGACGCGCAACGCCGCCGCACGTTGTTCGCCATACACCGCTTCAAAGCGGTTCTGAGCCTTGCGCCACAGGCGGTTGGATTCGGTGAGCTTGGCTCGTCCGGCCGGCGTGAGCTCAACACGGCGGCTCCGGCCATCTTCGTCGTCGGGTCTCTGCACGAGATAACCGTCGCGCTCAAGTGGCTTGATGTTGCGCGCGAGCGCCGACCGGTCCAGCACCATCGCATATGCGAGTTCGGTCATGGTAGGGGAGCCCGCCCGTTCGATATGGACGAGGACCGATCGCTGCGCCGTACTGAGCCCGCAGGGGGCCAGCGCCGTGTCGTAAAGCTGCGAGAGCCGGCGCGTTGCCTTGCGCAGTGCGGCGCCATTGCAGACGAGAGGATCTTTGGGATTCGACGATGACACCGAGCATGACTCCCGTTTAGTCCGATGACCTGACGGAACGTCCGCCGCATTGGCCATCGGCCTAGTTTAAATCAACCTGACCACTATCGGCATATGCACGTACATTGCAATGCAATCTGTTTGCATATGCCAGTACTTTCCACCTGCTGAAAACGCGACGATGAATACGATGCCACCCCAAGCCGCCGCATGCACGATGCCCGCGGCCCACTCGCGCCTGCGCGTGATGCTCGAGGCGCCGATTGTGCCGATGCTCGCGGGGATGGGCTGGTCGAACATGCTGATGATGCTGGCCCAGTCGTCGACGGGGCTCGTCGAAACGTGGTTTCTCGCGAAGCTCGGCACCCAGGTACTCGCGGGGATCGCGGTGGTCGTACCGCTGTTGATGCTGATGCAGAACATGTCGCAAGGTGCAATGGGTGGCGGGATATCGTCGGCGGTCGCGCGTAGTCTCGGCTCCGGCAACGCGGCACTGATCAATCAGCTCGCACGTCATGCCGTGGCGCTGAACGCCGTGCAGCGCTTTCATGGATTGATTTCGCGGTCGGCTGGAGTGCGTTCGATGCTCCCTGATATCGAACAGGCATTGTGGAACAAATGGGTGATGCTCGCGGCCGGCGCGCTGATGACCTGCCTGATGCGGGGTACCGTTGGCGAGATCCTCGCGAGCCAGGATGGCATGCAGTTGATGAACCAGGCTATCGACGAGTGCAGCACCATCTCGGCAACCGAAGATCATCCGCTCAGCGCCGACGAACTCGGGCGGATCCGCGCACGGCTGCTCGATCCGCAATCGACGTGGGCCGCGTCGATGATGCGAGACATCGCGAGTAGCGCGCCTCGCGTGGAAGCCGATGCGATTGTCGGTGACCTGCTCGTGCGCGCGAGGCGGCACAAGATTGACCTGCCGCTTGCGCGCGTTGCATATTGCCACCTGCAGGTTTATTAGCGGCAGCGGCGTGCTGATGACGCAGCAGCGCGATGATCGGGCTACCGCTTCAGCCGCGCTTTTTTTAATGGTGGTGATGCAAGCGTGTCCGTAAGTACCGCTTCGATCGTCGTGGCGGCAAGCGTCTTTCGAACCCCATCGTCGATCGAACCATAAACGTGGCTCAGCGCCGACCCGATACCTCGACCGACTGGGCACGCCTGGCTGGGTTTCGAAGCGTGAAGCGCAAAGCGCGCACCCTCTTCAAGTGCATCAAACACGTCAAGCAGACTGATGGCGTCAGCACTCCTCGCCAGACGCCATCCCGCGTTGACACCGCGATAGCTCTCGACAAGCCCGCCTTTTGCAAGCAACCCAAGCGTACGACGAATCACTACCGGATTCGTGTTTACACTTGCAGCGATCCGATCAGAGGTGACCGGGTCAGGAGTGCGCCGTGCGACGAGCGCCATCCACGCCAGGATGTGTGTCGCCACGGTCAGGCGGCTGTTGGCGCTCATAGAAAGTCTGCGTTAGTCAATTTGGTTGTAACTATATTCGTTACAACACGGGAAGTCAATCGTGACCTGTTTGATGAATCCGGCGACATAGCGCATTCCCCGCCTTAAGAGACGGACGTTTTCACGCTATACGCATGGTCGCACTGGCGTGCCGGAGCCGCCCCGTCCACGCATTTCGTTTCTCATCGACGGCATCTGATCATGACAATGAGACTTGTGCCGATGCTCGGGATGGTTTATGTTGTAACAACTATTGTTACATCGAATGCGCTGTGACGATAAACGCATGGCGGACCCCGTTCCATAGTCAGCGGAACGAAGCAGCCGTCCTTGCTACCCTCAACACTGAAGTGAGAAGCCCGCAGATGTCCACACTCTTCGACCCCATCCAGATTGGCGCGCTGAAGTTGGCGAATCGCATTGTCATGGCGCCGCTCACCCGCATGCGCGCATTCGCCGAGCGCAGTCCAGGCGTCCACAATGCGCACCACTACGCGCTGCGTGCAAGCGCTGGACTTGTCATTACCGAAGCCACTTCCGTCACGCCCCAGGGCGTTGGTTATCCCAACACGCCGGGCATCTGGACGGAGAAGCAGATCGCCGGCTGGACAGAGGTGACCTCGGCGGTACACGCTGCGGGTGGCGTGATCGTCTCCCAGTTGTGGCACGTCGGGCGAGTCTCCGACCCGCTCTACCATGACGGGCAAGCTCCGGTCGCCCCAAGTGCGATTGCGCCGGAAGGCCATGTCACCCGCGTACGGCCTCAGCGCCCCTACGGCGTTCCGCGTGCGCTGGAGACCGAAGAAATTCCCGGCATCGTTGAAGATTTCCGGGTCGGCGCCGCAAACGCACTACGCGCTGGTTTTGACGGTGTCGAGCTTCATGCGGCAAATGGTTACCTGTTCGATCAGTTTCTGCACGATGGATCGAACCTGCGCACCGACCGTTACGGCGGCCCGATCGAGAACCGCGCGCGCTTCCTGCTCGAGGCAGTCGATGCGTTGCTCACGGTTTGGTCCGCGGACCGCATCGGCGTGCATCTGAACCTGATGTCGAGTTCATACTCGATGCGCGACTCGGATCCGCGTGCGCTGTTCACTTATGTTGCCGAGCAACTGAACGCGCGCAACATCGCTTTCATTTTCGCGCGCGAAGCGCTGGAACGCGGCCAAGACCGCATCGGCCGCGACGTGCGGCGTATCTTCAAAGGGGCCTATATTCTCAATGAGGGGCTGACGAGGGAGAGTGCGGAGTTGGCCATCGAACGCGGCGATGCAGACCTGGCAGCGTTTGGGCGCCCTTTTATCGCCAACCCTGATCTGGTGGAGCGCTTTCGACGCGGTGCGCCGCTCAATGCGGTCAACCCGGAAACCATCTACACGGACGACGAAACCGGTTACAACGACTACCCACTGCTAGACGAAACCGTGTGAACAGACGCATGAAGGGTGGCGTGCTCGCCACCCTTCATGGATGCACTGAAGCGCTAGTCAACATCGGTGCACCAGGTAGCGCGCCACTCTGAAAGATGCGGACGAGGGGCGGCCCGATGTGCGGCAGGCCGAACGCGAACTGGCGTCCTCTACCGCGAAAATCGGCGTTGCGGCGGCCGATCTCCATCCTTCGATCAGCCTCGGCGCTACAGGCGGTGTAACAGGCGCCCCTGTCGGATCTCGGCATGGGCGTCACGCGCCACTGGAGTTTCGGCTCGCTGGTGACGTGGAATTTCCCGACCAATGGCGCCCGGGCCCGTGTCCGCGGCGCGGAAACGGGCACCGATGCGTCGCTGGCACGCTTTGATGGCGTAGTACTGAAAGCGCTGGAGGAGACGCAGAGCGCGCTGGCTCGCTATACCAACGAGATTAGCCGCAATGACTCACTGCGTGAAGCACGCGACCAGACCAGCGCGGTTGCTCGTGAACAACGCCGCCTCTACCAGGGTGGGCGCGTGCCTTATCTGCTGAGTCTAGATGCCGACCGCACACTCGCCAACGCCCAGGCGGCACTTGCCGAGTCAAACGCGCAAATCGCGTACGACCAGGTAAGGGTGTTCCAGTCGCTGGGTGGCGGATGGCAGCACGATGCTGCTTCACTGCATGATGATGCAGTGGCCGTCGCTCCGCGACTTGAGGGCTGATCTCGCGTGAGCATGGACTGCCGGTGACACCCTCGCCGGCACGCTCAGGCGCACTCAAAGTGCTGCAGTCTCACCATTTCACTGCAGATGCGAACTTCACAACCGCAACGCATCTTTAATCAGCATACCGATTGTCCTTAACGATAAAGATGATCGTGTGGTAATCGTTTAGAAGTTCAATCACCAGCCGGGCCGAAATTCAACGCGGAAGTCGGCTTATCCCCACACCATCCTAAGCGGATTCAAGAATTCGCGCGTGCCTCACGCCGTACTTCTTGAGGCGGCAGGCCAAACCCTCGCATAAACGCTTCGCGCATATGCCGCCGATCACGAAACCCCGTCTCTCTAGCGATCACTTCCAATGAGTGCCGGCTCTTCTCGATCATCAATCGCGCAGCTTCGAGTCGTAGCCCTTCGATCGCCTTGGCCGGCGATTGTCCGGTCTCCACCGTAAACACCCGGCTGAACTGCCGTGGACTCAAATGCGCCGAATTCGCGAGTTCCTCCACGGTGAGCGGCCGCTTCAGGTTCTTACGCGCATAGTTCAGCGCGTCCTGGATGCGGTCCGACTTCGGCGCCAGATCGAGCATTTCCGAGTGCTGAGACTGGCCGCCTGCGCGCCGCTGATGCATCACCAGCTTGTGTGCGACCGAACGCGCTATATCGGCGCCGAGATCCTTCTCGACCATCCCGAGCGCCAGGTCGAGCCCCGCAGTCATACCCGCCGATGTCCAGATCGGACCATCGACGATGTAGATCCGGTCTTCCTCAATATGGATGTCAGGAAAGCGGCTCATCATCGAGCGCGCGTGGGCCCAATGCGTCGTCGCGCGCCGGTTCGCGAGCAGCCCCGCCTCAGCGAGCACGAACCCACCCGTGCAGATACCGGCAATGCGTCGCGCGCGCGTGGCGGCTTTGCGCAAAAACACGAGCATTTCGGCTGGCGGCGGCGAGCTAAGTGGCGAGTTGACGCCCGCCGCGATCCACGTGTCGATCGCGGCGCGCGCCGGAAGCGCTCGAGTGACCACACACATGCCGAGCGAGGACCGCACCTCGCCGCCCGCCACCGAAAAGTTCTCGATCGCGTAGAAGCTTTCTCGCGCTGCAACATTCGCGTATTCGAAAACCGACTGCGACGCGAGCGCCATCACCTGAAAGCCATCACTTAATAAATATCCGATCCGGTGCATGGCGGCCCTCCTCTATTCATTGGGTCAAAGAGGCGCGTTTGATCTGATGTCCTGAATGACGACCTTATACGTCATTTGCGCCATTGCTATCGCGGCCCACAATGGGTTCATGCAACACCGACAAACCTACAACCGGAGTCCATCATGACGCAAGTACATCAGGGTACGGCACTCATCACGGGTGCGTCCACGGGCATCGGCGCGGTCTATGCCCAACGGCTCGCACAGCGCGGCTACGATCTGATACTGGTTGCGCGCAGGCGCGATCGGCTCGTGAGTCTCGCCGAACGCATCTCAAACGAAACACGTCGGTCCGTCGAAATCATCGCCGCCGATCTCAACGACGCGACTTCGCTCGTCACCGTTGAAGCGAAGCTGAAGGAAGACGCGAGCATTACGTTGCTCGTGAACAATGCGGGTGTCGGCACGCATACGCCGCTGCTCGACAGCGATGTGGACGCCATGACGCGGATGATCGATCTGAACGTCACCGCACTCACGCGCCTCACGTACGCCGTAGTCCCTGGCTTCGTCTCGCGTGGAAAGGGCGCCATCATCAACATTTCATCGATCGTCAGTATCGCGCCGGAGCGCCTGAACGGCGTGTACGGCGGCACCAAGGCCTTCGTGCTTGCGTTCAGCCAATCGCTGCAGCACGAACTCTCTCCCCACGGCGTGAAGGTTCAGGCGGTGCTGCCTGGCGCCACGGCCACCGATTTCTGGCAAAACGGCGGCTTGCCGGTCGAGAACCTCAATCCGGCCATTGTCATGTCCGCAGGCGACATGGTCGACGCCGCGCTCAGTGGCTTCGATCGGGACGAGCTCGTCACGATTCCGGCGCTGCACGACGCAGCGAAGTGGGTCACGTTCGAAGCGGCACGCGAGGCGCTGTTGCCGGAACTATCGAACAGGACACCAGCGCCCCGCTATATCGTCGGCAACGAAGGAACTGTCCAGGGCGCATAGAAACGAGCGTGCGAATGCGCGCCGTATCGACGCCATACGGAAATGACGCCTGTAACCGTGGGCGCCACAAGATCGCACATCCTTCTTCAAGGAGTATCACCATGTCCATGATTTCGATGGCGCAAACCCGGCACAGTCCATTCGCTACTTCAGTCGCGGCTGTACTCGGCCTGTTTCTGGCCACTGTCTTCGGCTCCGCTCATGCCGTTTCGCCAGCAGATCAGCCTTCTGCGAGCCTGCGCGTGGCGGCTGCTGAAGACGATTCGATTCGCCCCTTCCATATCCATGTTGCGGACGAAACACTCGTCGACCTTCGGCGCCGCATCGCCGCGACCCGTTGGCCCGACAAGGAAACGGTCTCCGATCAGACACAGGGCGTGCAGGAGGCGGAGATCCAGGCGCTGGTGCGTTATTGGGGAACCGGCTACGACTGGCGTAAATCGGAGGCCAGGCTGAATACGCTGCCGATGTTCGTGACCACGATCGACGGTGTCGATATCCAGTTCATTCACGTGAAGTCCCGCCATCCGAATGCCCTGCCTCTGGTCATCACCCACGGCTGGCCAGGTTCGCCGCTGGAACTCGAAAAGGCGATTGGCCCACTCACCGACCCTACCGCTTATGGCGGCCGCGCGGAGGACGCCTTCGATGTCGTCATTCCGTCGATGCCCGGCTACGGCTTCTCAGGCAAGCCGACGGACGCCGGCTGGGGTCCCGACCACATCGCGCGGGCCTGGGATGTGTTGATGAAGCGTCTGGGATACCAGCACTACGTGTCGCAAGGCGGCGATTGGGGCTCGGTGGTCGCGGATGCGATGGGACGTCAGGCCCCGCCGGGACTCCTCGGCATTCACGTCAATATGCCCGCGACGGTGCCACCGGACGTCGCGAAGGCGCTCAACGCTGGCGAACCGGCGCCGGCCGGACTGTCCGGGGAGGAAAAGGCAGCATACGAATCACTCGCCAATCTTTACAAAAAGGGCGGCGGCTATGCCGCCATGATGGTCACCCGTCCGCAAACCGAGGGCTACGGCCTCGCTGATTCGCCCGCGGGCCAGGCGGCGTGGATGTACGACAAATTCGCGGCCTGGACTTATAGCGGCGGCCACCCCGAACGCTCGCTCACGAGGGACGAGATGCTCGACGACATCACGCTGTACTGGGTGACGAACACCTCCACTTCGGCGGCGCGGCTCTATTGGGAAAACAACAACAATAACTTCAACGCCGTCGAGCAGAAGACGGCCGATATCTCGGTCCCAGTGGCCGTGACGGTGTTTCCCGGCGAAATCTATCGGGCCCCACGCAGCTGGACTGAGCGCAGTTATCCCAAGCTCACCTATTTCCACGAGGTAGACAAGGGCGGCCACTTCGCAGCATGGGAGCAACCTCAGCTCTATGCAGAGGAGCTCCGTGCGGCATTTAGACCGCTGCGCCAGCAACAGTGACGGAGTGCCGGTTGCTGGCGCGCGAAAGCGCGGCAGCAACTGCACACAAAACCTGTCGGTACTCGAAGGCGAAGCGCGCGAACGTCGATGTGATCACCAGCGCCCCGAAGGGCGATCGACACAATCTCATAGGACATAGAGCCATGCCGGAAGAAATCAACTCTCGCCGCCGCCTCTTGCAAGCGACGATCGCAGGCGTTGGCCTGCTCGAACTCGGACTCGGACTGAACCCGCTTGCCCTCGCGCAATCGGCCGCGAGCACGCGCTCTATCGACGCCAGCGCCCGTGCACGCGTCGCATCGTTTGAGACCATTCGCCAGGTGAACGCAGGCGCGCTGAGCATCGGGTATGCGGAAGCGGGACCGGACGACGGCCCGGTCGTAATCCTCCTGCACGGCTGGCCTTATGACATCCATAGTTTCGCCGATGTCACGCCATTGCTCGCCGCCGCCGGTTATCGCGTGATCGTGCCGTATCTGCGCGGCTTCGGCTCGACCCGATTCCTGTCCGCAGACACTCCGCGTAACGGACAGCAAGCCGTTCTCGCGGCTGACATTATCGCGCTGATGGACGCGCTGAAAATCGAAACGGCCGTGTTCGGTGGCTTCGACTGGGGCGCGCGCGCAGTCAACATCATTGCAGCGCTGTGGCCACAACGATGCAAGGGGATGGTTTCAGTGAGCGGCTATCTGATCGGTAGTCAGTCCGCCGGCCGAGCACCGCTCCCGCCAAAGGCAGAGCTCGCATGGTGGTATCAGTTCTATTTCGCCACCGAGCGCGGTCAGGCCGGGTACGACGCGAACCGCAACGAATTCAACCGGCTCATCTGGCGTCTCGCGTCACCAAAATGGGACTTCGACGATGCGACCTACAATCGCTCCGCGCAGTCCTTCGCGAACCCGGATCATGTCGCCGTGGTGATTCACAACTATCGCTGGCGTCTCGGACTCGCGCTGGGCGAATCGCAATACGCCGGGCTCGAACAGCGCCTCGTTGCCGCGCCGACTATCGCCGTGCCGACCATCACGCTCGAAGGCGACGCCAATGGCGCGCCGCATCCCAATCCGTCAGCCTACGCGAAGATGTTCTCGGGCAAATACGCGCACCGAACCGTCAACGGCGGAATCGGCCACAATCTGCCGCAGGAAGCGCCGAAGGACTTTGCGGACGCGGTCATCGAAGTCGCGGGTTACTAAACGCTTGCCTGTCGGGCGAAGCATTCTTTATCGACGACGCATCCGCACTTCGTGCGCTGAAACGCAGTCGCCTGCGGTCTGGCTCACGCTCGGTTCTGTCAGCTCGAATTGCTCCGACAAATCTCGATGCGCTCACGCGGGTCATGTCGGATCACAGACCGTCGCGCCAGACGGCCTCCGCCTCCACTCGCCGCCGGACGCGTTGCCGCCTATCAGACGACGGTCACCGTCACTTCGATGTTGCCGCGCAACGCCTTCGAGTACGGGCAGGTCTGATGTGCGCCAGCCGCGATCGCTTCGGCGACGTCGCGCGCGATGCCCGGCAGGCTGACCGCGAGCCGTGCACGCAGGAAGTACACGCCGTCGGCGACGCCGAGATCGACTTCCGCATCGACGGCGGTCTCGGCGGGCAGGCGCACTTTCATGCTCGCGGCCGCCTTGGTCATCGCGCCGATAAAGCATGCGGACCATCCTGCGGCCAGCATCTGCTCCGGATTCGTGCCGTTGCCGGGGCCGCCGGGCGAACTCAGTTTGACGTCGAGACGACCATCGGAGCTGCGGGCCGAGCCGTCGCGGCCTCCGGTGACGTGGATTTTGCCGGTATAAAGAATAGTGTCGGTTTGCGTGTTCATGTCGTGTATCTCCGATTCAGTGGTGAGCAAAAAGCGACGCCGTACCGGCTGTCGTAGTGGTTCGGGCGCCTGCCTGCGAAACCGTATCGGCGACGCCGCCGTATCCGCTCGCTTTGGAATCCGTGGACATCGATTCGAAGGCGACGGTTTGTGCGCTGACGCCGCGTTGTGATGCGGGCGCGCCAGCGAGCGCGTCGTAGTGCGGGGCGGGACCATAGCCGCTCGCGAATGCCGTGCCTGCGATGGCGCTGGTGGCGAAGACGGCGGCGGTGACGATGCGGTTGAACATGATTGGGACCTCGATGCAATCGGATGTCGATATGAATGGGAGAGATCAGCTGTGCGATTCACAGACATCGTTTCACTTTCTTGAAGACCGTTTTCTTCGCGTGCTTGAGCTCGAGGCTCCGGTAGGAGACGCGAACTCAAGCACGCGCCGATGATGTTCGGCAAGGATCCTG
>NZ_JBFOAH010000030.1:0-77933 GCF_040812055.1 Paraburkholderia suaedae
GCGCGGCCACAATCTGCTCCACCGAATACTGTTGGTGTTTCATCGCCAACCTCCCGTGCTGTGGGGAAAATTGCTCCGAAACACTAACACTCATTTCTGTCCAGGATTTCTGCAGCAGTTCAGTATGAAACGAACTGCTCGCCCAACACAGCGTATCTGCCAACGACGCTATCTCCTGTGCCGGATACCGATTTCCTTTAATCCGGCCATTTTCGAGCATCGCTTCGGGACCATCGAGCGGGTCTTCGCCTGGGAGGAAGCCCCGGCCCCTGCGCGCTCACGCCACATCACCTCTCCACATCCCGATTGCGCTAGAGCGAAATCCGCAACCAGTTGAGAGGCTATCGCATGAGTTCAACTGGACTTCGCGCCCCGGCGCTTCTCATTCACGCAATAGCAATGTGGCCAGGCCACCTGAGAGCCCGGCAATGGGCTTTGCCGGCAACTTCGCGAAACTGCCAGCCTGAGCGCGCGCGGTGGCGAGCCGGGTCAACGCCTGCGCCTGACACACTCCGCTCGATACGCCATCGACCACCGGCACCGGCAGCCGGTCCGCCACGCTGCGCGCCAATCCTGCTAGCGGCGCGCCGGCTAGAATCAGCACGTCGGCGCCATCTTCCTCCACCGCACGATGGCTCAGTTCGATCAGGTGCGCGCCATGATCTTCCTGAACCGTACCGGGATCGCGAAGCGGCCGGTCGAGATGACGGATGCCCGCCAGCCGGCCGAGCATGCCATAACGGTCCACGCATTCGCGATACCAGGCCGTGATACGTCGCGAAATCGCAATGATGCCGATCCGCTGACCGAGTTGGGCGGCGGTCATCAGCGCCGCTTCGGTCATGCCGACAACCGGCACGTCGAGCACTTCACGCAACTCAAGCAGGCCTGGGTCGCCGAACGCCGCAACCAGCAGCGCGTCGTATTCGCCCTTGCGCTCGCCGGCGATGTTCGCCACCGCGTGCGCGCCCAGCAGCGCCTCGAAACGGGTTTCAATGTAGGCGACGCCGCTCGCCGCCGTCGCCATCTCGATCTGTGTATCGGCTAAAGCGACACGGCGCGCTTCGGCTTCGATCAGATTGGTGACGCTCGACGAAATGTTCGGGTTGACGATCAGGAGTTTCATCACGGTTCCGGTCAGGTGCAATGGCGCAATGGCGATGTTCAAAAGCGAAGGCGATGCGCGTTCATCCGAAGATGGCGTTCAGATCGACCTCGGTGTCTTCAGGCAACGACAGGTCAAGCGTCGCCTCGATATGATCGAGATGTCCGACCGCTGCCGCGATCGCCGCCTCCAGTTCGCCTTTCTCCATCAGCTCGACGATTTCCGTGTGCTCATGGTTCGGGCAGGCCGGCACGTTCGGCGAATCGAACAGCAAGATGATGAGGCAGGTCAGCGACGCGAGTTCGCGCATCAGTTTGGTGAGCGGCGGGCTTCCCACCATCTCGGCGATTAGCACATGAAATTCACCGGAGAGGCGAATCACCGCATGCTTGTCGCCCTTTTCTCGCGCGGCGCGTTCCCTGGCGACGTGCGCATGGAGTCGCCGGGAACCTTCGGCGCTGCCACGTTCGACCAGGCTGCGGACTAGCGCCGGCTCCAGAATGCGCCGCGCCTGGAAGATATGGCGTGCATCCTGCACCGACGGGCTAGCGATAAACGCTCCGCGATTCGGGATGGTGGTGACGATGCCTTCGTGCGTGAGCCGCGCCAGCACCTTGCGGATTCGCGTGCGGTTCACCTTGAACACGGCGGCGAGCTTTTCCTCGACGAGTTGGGTGCCCGGAATCAGCCGGTGCTCCATCACGGCGGTCAGGATGCGCTCGTAGATCGTGTCGGAGTTGTCTTCCGCATCCAGGATCTGGGCGGCCGGCCGCGCCTTACGCGGGCGGAGGGATGCTTTGTCGGTTAACACGCTAGCTTTCCTCGACTGACCAACGGTTTTTTGTGACAATACAATTATATATTGTGACAAAAATAATTGTAATTGTTCGAATTTGCACCATCAGCGTACCCCGGCACCGCTTACGTATCCCAAAGGCACCCGAACGGTGCCAGGTTTGTGCGCGCAGCGGCAGACCGGTTTCGCCGGCCGGCTGGCGATATGGATCGCGTCGTTTTGCCTCACAGTACCTGTAACGCGGATACACGCGGCCACGCGGACTTAAGCCATGTACAAGCATATCGCTCGAAGTCGCTGGAGACGGCCTGACAATCGATTGGCACGACTATTGCTTTATTTGTCACAAACGTATTTCATTTTGTGACAATAACGGAGCTCCTCTGATGCGATTCATCCGCCCGTCTCTCGCCGCCCTGCAGCGCGCCGCACGCGTGCTGCTCGCGCCCCTCGTCGTTGCCACTGCGCTCATGCCGACGGTCGGCCACGCCAAGGATGCCGATCCGATCAACCTCGGCTACGCCAAGTGTGCGCACTGCACGCCATTGTCGCTGACGCCGCAGTACGCCACCGGCGTCAAACTCACGGCGACCTCGTTCAACACGGGCAACGACGTGCTGACCGCCTTGCTCTCGAAGAGCATCGACGTCGCGCAGGTCACCTATCTGCACTATGCGACGGCGCTCGACAAGGGCTTCAAGGTGGTCGGCATCTCCGGCCAGATCAACGGCGGCTCGCAGGTGCTGATCGCCAACAACCTGCCGGTACAGCCGGGCGACTGGGACGGCCTGAAGAAACTCATCATGCAGTACAAGAAGGACGGCAAGCCGTTCCGCGTGGCGGCCTCGCGCGGCAACGCGCAGGACATTCACATGCGCGGCGCGTTCCTCACGCACGGCATCGACATCAACAAGGATGTCCAGTTCGTCAACATTCCGAATCCGGCGGACCACGTACAGGCGTTGCGCCGCGGCGAAGTCGAGCTGATCACTTCGGTCGAGCCGTTCGCCACGCAGATCCGCCAGGTCAAGGCGGCCAAGTTCTTCGCGTTTCCGTATGACCAGGCGGCCGGCAAGCTGACCAACCTGATCGTCACGCGCCCGGATGTGATCGAGAGCAATCCGCAAGGCGTGCTGGAAACCGTTCGCGCGATCGTCAAGGTGGACGACATGATGGCCGCCAACAAGCCGCTCTTCGTCAATACGATCCAGAAAGTGACGGGCCTCGACAAGACCATCGCCACCGGCGCGGCCGACAACCTCTATCCGGACTACAAGATGTATCGCGCCTCCGCTGTGTCGATTGCAAAAATGATGCGCGACCTGAAGTACGTGAATTCGGACGTCAGCGATGCCGTACAGAAGAACCTCGACTACAGCTTCCTCGAGAAAGTGACCGGCAAACCCAAGACCGAACTCGGTTACTGATCCGGACCGCGCCATGTCAACCCTGTTTTCCTCACGCTTCTACAAGCGGATCGAGCGCGGCATCGTGCCGGTGCTGCTGCTGGCCGGCTGGGAGGCGTTCTCCCGCTCGGGCATCCTGCCGGCGGCGTTGCTGCCGGCGCCGTCGCAGGTCGCGCTCGCCTGGGCCGACTGGATTTTCAGCACCGACGGCAACACGCAGACCTACTCCGGCCACTGGCTCTTCGATATCGCGGCCAGTTCCGGCCGCGTGTTCGCGGGCTTTTCGATCGCCACGGTGCTGGGCGTCGCCATTGGCATGGCGATCGGCTGGTCGCGCTCGATCGAATCGCTGCTCGAACCGACTCTGCAGACGCTGCGCCCGGTGCCGCCCGTCTCGTGGATTCCGCTCGCGATCATCTGGTTCGGCATCGCCAACAAGCCGGCGATCTTTCTCGTCTTCATGGGGTCGTTCTTCCCGGTGCTGCTCAGCACGATTCACGGCGTGAAGACCTGCGACCGCAACCTGCTGCGCGCCGGCGCGATGACGGGCGGCACGTCCTCGATGTTGCTGCGGCACATCGTATTTCCCGCTGCGTTGCCAAGCATCTTCTCGGGGCTGCGCATCGCGATCGGCTCCGCATGGATGCTGACGGTGACGGCCGAGATGGTCGCGGTGAAGAGCGGCGTGGGCTACGTACTGTGGGATTCGTATTACTTCCTGCGCTACGACATCGTGATCGCGTCGATGGTGAGCATCGGTCTGCTCGGTTTCCTGAGCGACTACATGATCAAGTACATCGCCGGGCGCGTTCTGCGCTGGCAACGCGGTTCTACTCTGCAAGCAAGGGAAGGTTGACAGCATGACCCTCATCACAATCGATAGCGTCTCGCGCACGTTCGAAGACACCAAGCGCAAACAGGTGGTCACCGCGCTCGACAACGTGAGTCTCAAGGTCCAGCGCAACGACTTCCTTTGTCTGCTTGGCCCGAGCGGCTGCGGCAAGTCCACGCTGCTGAACATGATCGCCGGTTTCGACAATCCTTCTTCGGGCACGGTGAGCGTCGGCGGCTCGATCGTCACCGGGCCGGGCGCGGACCGCGGTGTGGTGTTCCAGCAGGCCAACCTGATGCCGTGGCTACCGGTGTGGGAGAACGTCGCGTTTCATCTGAAGATGGGCAACGTCGCCAAACCGGAACGCCGCGAGCGCGCGCAGCGCTTCATCGAGATGGTCGGTCTCAAGGGTTTCGAAAATCACTTCCCGAGCGAGCTCTCCGGCGGTATGAACCAGCGCGTGGGCATTGCGCGCGCGCTGTTGATGAACCCGGAAGTGATTCTGATGGACGAGCCGTTCGGCGCGCTCGACGAGCAGACCAAGATGGACATGCACGCCGAGCTGATCCGCATCTGGCGCGAAAGTCGCAGCACGATCGTGTTCGTCACGCACGGTATCGACGAATCGCTTGCGCTCGGCACGCATGTCGCGGTGATGTCGGCGCGTCCGGGCCGCATTCGCGAACTGTTGCCGATCGCACTCGACCGGCCGCGCGATCCGACCAGCGCCGAATTCAACGACTACAAGCGCCATATCCTCTCGCTGCTGCGGCCGGAAGCGGTGATGGAGCCTGCCTGAGATGACCACGTTCATCACGGGCAGCAGCGGTTTCGTCGGTCTCGCGCTTGTCGAGCGCCTGCTCGCCGGCGGCGAGACGGTCATCGGCTTCGACCGTAGCGCGCCGCGCGCGCAAGCGTTGCAGGCATTTGCCGCGCTGCCGGGCCGTTTCGTTGCGCTGACCGGCGACGTACGCGATGGCGATGCGTTGCGCGAGGCAATGCGCACACATCGGCCGTCGCGGCTCGTCACGCTCGCCGCGATCACCGCGGACGCGCAGCGCGAGCGTCACATGCCGCAGACCATTTTCGAGGTGAACGTCGGCGGTGTGCTCGCCGCCATTGCCACGGCCGCCGATGCGGGTGTCGAACGCATTCTTCATGGCAGTTCCGGCTCGGCGTACGGACTGAGCGGCCGCGCGCCGCACCCGCTCGTCGAAGACGTCACGCCGCTACTGCCCGAAGGCCTCTACGGCATCTCCAAACGCGCCGCCGAAGACGCTGCATTGCGTCTTTCCGCGTTGCACGGCGTACCGCTCGTGATCGGACGGCTCGGCACCTGCTTCGGCCCGTGGGAAGCCGACTCGGGCGTACGCGACACCTTGAGCGCGCCGCTGCAGGTGGTCACGAAAGCGCGCCGGGGCGAAACCGCCGTGCTGCCACGCGCCGGCCGCCGCGACTGGCTCTACGTGCGCGATGCGGCCTCGGCGCTGCTTGCCTTGCTCGAAGCGCCGCACTGGCCTCACTCCGTCTACAACCTCGCCGCGGGTTTCGAGTGGAGCGTCGCCGACCTGTGCGAACGGCTCGCGCGGCGTTATCCCGCGTTCACGTGGCGCATTGCGCAGCACGGGGAGGCGCCGAATATCGATTACTTCGCCGATTACGACCGCGCGTCGATGGACAACACGCGGCTGGTCGCCGATACCGGCTTTGCGCCACGGTTCGATCTGGCCGAAGCGGAAGCCGACTTCCATCACTGGATAACCACGCTGGGCGCGTGAACGCCTGCCCCGCGATTGTACGAGTAACGTCATGACCCTACCCTCGCCCTCCCCGGCCGTAAGCGTGAACATGGCCGGCAAGGTATGCATCGTCACCGGCGCCGCGTCGGGCATCGGCCGGGCGACTGCGCGCCAGCTCGCCGTCAACGGCGCGACGGTCGTGATCGCCGACGTCACGACGGACGTGATCGAAGGCGGCGAGCCGACCGCCGCACTGATCGCGCGCGATGGCGGCCACGCCCATTTCGTCGCGACCGACGTATCCGACACGGCACAGGTCGATGCGCTGGTGGCACACACGGTCGAGCGCTTCGGGCGGCTCGACGTGCTGGTCAACAACGCCTGTGTTCGTCATGCACGGCCGCTGCTGGAACTCGAAGACGCAGACTGGCAACGTCTTCTCGACGTCAATCTGACAGGCGTATTCCGCTGCTGCCGCGCGGCCGTCCGGCAGATGCTTCAGCAAGCGCCTGAAGGCGAAGTGCGCGGGCGGATCGTCAATCTGTCGTCACAGCACGGCATGATCGCCGCGCCAGGCGACCTCGGCTACGGCACAACCAAGGCCGCGATCGACTATATGACGCGCCAGATCGCCACCGATTACGCGCCGCACGGCATCGTCTGCAACGCGGTCGCGCCGGGCAAGATCCGGACCGGCGCCGGCGGCCGTGCGGTCGATCCGGCCGTGCTCGAACGCGCCAACCGGCGCACGCCCTGGCCGCGTCTCGGACAGCCGGACGACGTCGCGCGCGCGGTGCTGTTCCTGTGCAGCGACCTCTCGACTTTCACGACCGGCACCACGCTGATGGTGGACGGCGGCTGGATGGCGGCATGAGCACGCACGATACGCACGACACGCCCGTCCCGAACGGCCCGCTCGATCTGCTGATCGCGGATGCCACGCTGATTTTCGCCGACGGCTCGGCCCACGCGGCGCAACTCGGCATTCGTGGCGCACACATCGCCTATATCGGCGACGCGCGGCCCGCGGCGACGCGCACGCTGTCGCTGCCGGGACGCGTTGTGACGCCGGGATTCGTCAACGCGCACTATCACGCGGGCCTGAACTTTGTGCGTGGCGTGGCGCCGGATTGCGGCTTCGCGCCGTCCTATACGCCGGGGTTGCCGCAGGCCTCGTGGCTTGACGCTGAAGAAGCCCGCGCGCTGTCGCGGCTCGGCGCGCTCGAAGCGCTGCGCGCCGGCTGCACCACGCTTGCGGACAGCTTCGTGCATGCCGACGCAACCGTCGAAGGTATCGCGCAGACCGGCGTGCGAGTGTTCGCCAGCCAGCGGCTCGCGGACGTGGATTTCGCCTCGGTGCTGGCAGGCGAACGGCGCTTTGACCGCGCCCTCGGCGAGCGCCAGCTGGAACGTGCCGACGCGTTCGTCGCGCGTTGGGCCGGTCAGGCGAACGGCCGCATCCAGGCGCACCTCACCGCGCATGCGCCGGACACCTGTTCAGTCGCGCTGCTCGAAGACATCGCCACGCTAGCCCGCCGTCACGATCTGCCGATCAGCACGCACCTCGCGCAAAGCACGGATGAAGTCGATTGGGTCCGTCAGCAGCATGGTCGCTCGCCGGTGGAATTGCTCGACGAAATCGGCCTGCTCGACAGCCGGCTGCTCGCAGGCCACTGCATTCACGTCGACGACGCCGACATCGCGCGTCTGGGCCGAAGCGGCGCGCACGTGGTGCACATTCCGCTCGGCAACGCGATGTCAGGGCGTATCGCACCGACGCGCCGCCTGCTCGACGCCGGCGCGCCGTTGTGCCTCGCCACCGACACCATGCACGGCGACATGATCGACGTGATGCGCTGGGCGCTCGCGATGGGCCGTCTGCAAGCCGGCGCGGTGGGCAACGACTGGCAACCGTCCGACGTGTTCGCGATGGCCACGCGCCATGGCGCCGCCGCGCTCGGCTGGGGCGCGCGGCTCGGCACACTCGATGTTGGCCGGCTCGCCGATCTGGCAATCTTCGATTTTCGCCAACTGCATCTGACGCCGAGCATCGATCCGCTCGGCACGCTCGTGCACAACGCCACCGGCCCGGACGTGGAAAGTGTGATCGTCGACGGCCGGCTCGTGATCGAGCAAGGCCGCGCGTTATGTGTCGACGAACACCAGATCCGCGCTGACGCTCAACGCGCCGTCGATGCGGTCTGGCGGCGCTGCCCGAATCCGCTTCGCCCTTATCCCCCTATTTCTACTATCCGTTCATGAGCCGACGTATCCGTCTGGGCATTCTGACGCCCTCATCCAATACTTCCCTCGAACCGCTGACGCAGGCGCTGGTAGCCGGGCTGCCTGAAGTCAGCGTGCATTTCGCGCGTTTTTCCGTCACGCAGATCGCGCTCAGTCCTGACGCGCTCGGCCAGTTCCAGCGCGAACGCATTCTCGATGCCGCGCGCCTGCTCGCCGATGCACATGTCGACATGATTGGCTGGAGCGGCACGTCCGCCGGCTGGCTTGGCTTCGATCAGGACGAAGCGCTGTGCGCCGCGATCACGGAGACGACGGGCATACCCGCCAGCACATCCGTACTCGCGCTCAATCGCGCGCTGGAGGCCTTCGGCATTCGCCGGCTCGGCCTCGTCTCGCCGTATCTCGCGGACGTGCAGCAGAAGATTGTTGCGAACTACGCCGCGCTCGGCATCGATGCGAGCCGCGAAAGCCATCTGGAACTTCAGGAAAACTTTGCCTTTGCGCTCGTCGACGAAGCGACGCTCGACCGTCAGGTGGCCGACGTGGTGGCCGAAGGCGTGCAAGCGGTGACGACCTTCTGCACCAATCTTTACGCCGCGCACCGCGTTGCGCATTGGGAAGCGCAACACGGCGTGCCGGTGTTCGACACCGTCACCACCATCGTATGGGACATGTTGCGCCGCTGCGGCGTCGATACACGCCGCATCACCGGCTGGGGCCGGCTCGTTCAGGAAATTTGACATGCAAACCTTCGATACCGTCATTCGCAACGCCCGCGTGGTCACGGCCGCGGACATCTTCACCAGCGACATCGGCATTCGCAACGGCCGCATCGTCGCGCTCGGCCTGCATCTCGAAGCCGGCGCGCGCGAAATCGACGCGGCTGGACGGCACGTGACGCCCGGCGGCGTCGACAGCCACGTTCACTTCGATCAGCCCACCGGCGATGGCTCGATCATGGCCGACGATTTCCTCTCCGGCACGACGTCCGCGGCCTGCGGCGGCACCACGACCGTGATTCCGTTCGCGTGCCAGCAGAAAGGCCACACGCTGCGCGAAGCGATCGACGACTACCATCGACGCGCGCACAGGAAGCCCGTGATCGACTACGCGTTCCACCTGATCGTCACCGACCCGACGCCGGAGATTCTGCGCGACGAGTTGCCCGCATTGATCGCCGAAGGCTACACGTCGTTCAAGATCTACATGACCTACGATGCGCTCAAGCTGAGCGATCGCGAAATGCTCGACACGCTCTCGGTGGCGCGCAGCGAGGGCGCGATGGTGATGATCCATGCGGAAAACGCAGACTGCATCGCGTGGCTGACGGAGCGGCTGCTCGCCGCCGGCCATACCGCGCCACGTTATCACGCGACGTCACGGCCCATGCTGGTGGAACGTGAGGCGACGCATCGGGCGATCGCGTTCGCCGAACTGGTGGACGTGCCGATCCTGATCGTGCACGTATCGGGCCGTGAAGCGGTCGAGCAGATTCGCTGGGCGCAAAGCCACGGGCTCAAGGTTTACGGCGAAACCTGCCCGCAGTATCTTTTTCTGACCGCGGACTCGCTAGGCTGCGACGACAGCTTCGAAGGCGCGAAGTGCATCTGCAGCCCGCCGCCGCGCGACAAGGCCAACCAGCAGGTAATCTGGGACGGACTTGAAAACGGCGCGTTCGAAGTGTTCTCGTCCGATCACGCGCCGTTTCGCTACGACGGTCCGGACGGCAAGAAAGCGCATGGCGAAGCTGTCTCGTTCGACCAGATCGCCAACGGCATTCCCGGCGTGGAAACGCGCATGGCTTTGCTGTGGTCCGAAGGCGTGCGCACCGGCCGCATCACACCGCAAAGCTTCGTTGCGCTGACCTCGACCAACGCGGCAAAGCTCTACGGTCTCTATCCGCGCAAGGGCAGCATCGCGATTGGCGCGGACGCCGACCTCGTCATCTGGGACGAGAGCCGCACGTTCCATGTGGAAAACGCGATGCTGCATCACAACGTCGATTACACGCCATACGAAGGCATGCATCTGAGCGCGTGGCCCGCCTTGACGATGTCGCGCGGCGACGTGGTGTGGGACGGCGAAAAGCCGTGCGGCGATGCCGGACGCGGCGAATTCCTGCCGTGCGCACGGCCCGATCCGGCCAAGCCGCGCCGCCGGAAGACCGAACTGCCGCTGTAGTCTCGTTGAGGGTGTGTGAGGGTTCCGGTACAAATCGGATGCGCGGGCATTACGCTCGGATTTTGACGAGCGTAATGCCCGCAATAAGTCATCTGAAAGACGTCGACTGGCTGAACTAACCCATGCATACCCTTCACCACGCCAAATCGTTAAAGCTCACTCGATAATGAACGGAAAAGTCATTGCGGTTCACGTTAATGCCTCACACACATTTTCCAAACAATCCGTTTGGCAGATCATGTTGCTGAAAGGGTTGGGTGTTGAAGGCGATGCTCACTGTGGCGCCACGGTTAAACACCGCTCTCGTGTCGCTCGGGATCCCTCGCAACCCAATCTACGCCAGGTGCACCTCATCCAGGGAGAATTATTCGACGAGCTATCGGAAAAGGCGTTTAGAGTCCGACCCGGTGATCTCGGCGAAAACATCACGACGCACGGGCTTGATCTTCTCTCGTTGCCCGTGGGTACAGAATTACATATCGGCGAGCATTCGGTCGTCACGCTCACTGGCCTGAGAAACCCATGCGCGCAAATAGATCATTTCCAGGCTGGGCTCATGAAAGCCGTTCTTGGTCGTTCGCCAGAAGGAAAGCTCTTGCGAAAGGCCGGCGTGATGGCTGTTGTGACCACCGCGGGACCGGTAACCTCGGGCGACGAAATCACTGTCAAGATGCCGCCACCGCCATACCGGGACCTTAAAATGGTGTAGCTCATTTCCCTTTCCATGCAACTCAGACTGAACGGGAAAAAGCATTTTTCGATAGGGCCGTTTTCCATTCAGCTGATTTTCTGGGACGGACGAATCAGCAGGGTTGCAAGCACCCCTGACACTGCTGCGGCGATCAGCGTATATATCGCGTAGCCCCAACCGATGCGCGTGCCGATCAGCGCGCTCACCGTCGGCATGATGGTGGCCGCGGCGAACCAATGCTCTCGACTAAAGCCCCATTCCATCAAGCGAGCTTGTACGCCAGGTGATGATGGGGCTTTGCTTTTCTGGGTGGTCGAGGGTAAGAGCGTGAAGGCTGGATCCGACATCGGGCGCGGTGGATAAGCTCAAGCACATCGGCCAGTTTTCCCAGACATAACCCGACGCGCAGAAGGCACCCGCCAACGGTGGGCTTGAGTGCGCCGATGGCGTAAAGCCGGTTCAGATGGGCCAGCGCGAAAAGAACGGCGTCTAGGTCGTCCACCCGCCGGCGGTCGTGTTCGAGTTCTCCGAATCGCGCTCGGGCGCGCATCGCTGCGGTACCTGCAGAAGTACCAAGACTATCTGCAGGCGGCCTGCGGTCCTAGCCTTCAATCCAGCGGGGGGTCCCCTGCCATACCAGGTCTTCCCAGTCCAAAGATCGCGATACTTCGGCAACAACGTCGCTCCATTGCAAACGTCCAGCATTACGCTTGTTCACTATCCCTCCAGCGTATCCAGTTTGCGACGGACAACCACAGACTGAAATCACTCAACTGTCGCACGTCCGTTTTGCCAACTCCCGTGTCGATCAACAAATGCCGAGGTCGTATGCAGATCCCGGATTCGTTTATGTCGGGTCAACTCGGACTCCAGAACGGCGACATGGATGATGGCATCTTCGAAACGCCGGCGCGCATCGAAACCGTAGAACCCGCCCGGCTCGAAAGCCAAATCAGTAACAAAACACCTCCGCCTACCCGGTTGTGCCGGGGCCGCGAGCTGACAATCGAGACGACCGGGCAAGCATGACTTGCCCTCTTGACCAGCGCCCAGCACTGAGCCCGCCCGGAAAGGCAGAACGGCTATGCCGCTGCCTTCTCGAGTTCAGCAATTGCCTTCGCCACACCGGCGCCGTATGCCGGATCCGCCATCGTGCAGTGTTCGATATGCAATTGCTGGACCGGTTTCGATACGCCGTTCAGCGCTCGCGCCGTGTTATCGAACAACGTCTGCTGCTGCACCGCCGTCATCTGGCGGAACAGCGCCCCTGGCTGCGAGTAGTAGTCGTCGTCGACGCGGTGATTCCAGTGATCCGCCGAGCCATCAATCGACAAGGGCGGTTCGCGAAAATCAGGTTGCTCCTGCCAGTCACCCCGCGTATTCGGCTCATAGGGGGTGGCGCCTCCCGTGTTGGCATCGACGCGCAACAGACCGTCCCGATGGTAGCTATGAACGTACTTCGCTCCACGCGGCGCATTTACCGGAACCTGATGGTAGTTGACACTCAGGCGATAGCGTTGCGCATCTCCGTATGAGAACAGCCGGCCTTGCAACATCTTGTCGGGCGAAAAGCTGATGCCAGGCACCACGTTGGCAGGAGAAAAAGCAGCCTGTTCTACATCGGCAAAATGATTGGCGGGATTGCGGTTCAACTCAACCACACCGACTTCGATAAGCGGGTAGTCACGCTTCGGCCATACCTTCGTCAGATCGAACGGGTTAATCGGGTAGCTACCTGCTTCCTTCTCCGGCATGATCTGCACACACAACGTCCAGCGGGGAGACTCCTGGCGTTCAATCGCTTCGTACAGGTCGCGATGATGCGTCTCGCGATCCCGGCCGACGAGCGCTTCCGCCTCTGCATCCGTCAGGTTTTCGATACCCTGTTGCGAACGGAAATGGAACTTCACCCAGAAGCGCTCGTGTGCGGCATTAATAAAGCTGAATGTGTGGCTGCCGAATCCGTGCATGTGGCGGAACGTCTTCGGAATACCGCGATCGCTCATGACGATCGTGACCTGATGCAGCGCTTCCGGGAGTTGCGTCCAGAAGTCCCAGTTGCTCTCTGCGCTGCGCAAACCCGTGCGCGGATCGCGCTTGATCGCATGGTTCAGGTCGGGGAACTTGAGCGGATCGCGCAGGAAAAACACCGGCGTGTTGTTGCCGACCAGATCCCAGTTACCTTCTTCAGTGTAAAACTTCAACGCGAAGCCGCGGATATCCCGCTCGGCGTCCGCCGCGCCGCGCTCACCCGCGACGGTCGAGAAGCGCGCGAACATCTCGGTCTTCTTACCGATCTCCGAGAAGATCTTCGCGCGGGTGTACTGCGTGATGTCGTGGGTCACGGTGAAGGTGCCGAATGCGCCGGAGCCTTTCGCGTGCATGCGACGTTCAGGAATCACTTCACGGTCGAAGTGGGCCAGTTTCTCGAGAAACCATACGTCTTCGAGCAGTGCCGGTCCGCGTGGACCGGCGGTCTTGATGTTCTGGTTGTCGACGACGGGTGCGCCGAAAACGGTAGTCAGCTTTTTCATGAAAGATCCTCTATCTTCGCAACGGGGTGACGGTGGTCGTTCAGCTGTCCTGCACTGTCGCAGCGGTGTTGCAACCGCAGGCCGCATTGTGAGCGTGACCCGCGTCGCTGTCGTCCCATGCGGAACCCAGGATGATCTGGCAGAAGTTCAGGCGCTTGTACGACGGATCGCGCAGTTCGAGCACGTCCGCCTTAACGTTGCCGAAGGTCGTCTCGGGTTTCTTGATCGTTCCCTGCGCAAAGGCGTCGATGATGCCGTTCTTGAACGCCTTCTCACGCGGATGCGCAGCCACGACCTGAATCCGTTGCTCGTCGCTGAACTCGTGGTAGGCCATCCCAAGCACGTCCATCTCGACCCCGGCGGTGACGAGCGCGACCACCGGCTTCAGGTGCTCAGGCACGCCCGGCGTCGTGTGCAGGGCAATCGACAACCACACCTGCTCAATGTCGTAGTCGTTCATGCCGTGCTGCGTCATGAAATCACGCGCGGCGTTGGCGCCATCCACTTCGAAACGGTAGCCCTCGCTGCTATACACCGGCATCAGGCCCATGTCGTGGAACATGGCGCCGAGGTACAGCAGTTCCGGGTCGTACTTAAGACCCCCGCGTTCTCCGCTGAGGGCGCCGAACAGGAAAACCCGCCGCGAGTGGTTGTACAGCAGGTCGGTTTCGGTATCCCGTACCAGCTGGGTGGCCGCGCGTGCAATTACGCTGTCGGGTATCTTGATGCCTGCGATTGTGGTGCTCATTTTCCGGTTCCTCAGTTGGCAAGCGGGTGGCGCACATGCGTACATCCAAGGCGTCGACAATCGTTACCGAGTTGCTAATATGTTTGTCAACGATTGACCTGGACATCCTCCTAGATGTTCATCCGGAAAACGTACATTACTGAGTGCAATGGATCGGATCAGCGTACCTGGCGGCATGTCAACGAGAACCAGTATTGGCCAAACAGCCACTATCCGACAACCAGCGCGAAGCGCCGAATCCTGCCAAGCGTACGGGATATTCTGCCGTGCTCTTCGATGCGGTGGCGTCTGCGTAGTGGCTAAGCTATTTAGGACAGGCAGATAGGTTCTTTCAGGCGCAGGATGTCCTCGATCCCCAGGCCCGCACGCACTGGGCGCGCGGCTGCACCTTTACGCTTCCCGCTTCATCAGCAGTTTGAGCAGCACCGGTAACAGCAGAAGCACCAATGGCAGTTGAACGATCAGCCCGGAAATGATGGCTACTGCTAGCGGCTGCTGCATCGCTGAGCCTTGCCCAAGAGCAAACGCCAACGGCAACAACGCTAGAATGGCAGCGATCGTGGTCATCGCGATTGGCCGCAACCGGTTGCGGCCAATCGCGAGCAATGCTTATTCGAACTGCATCCCCTCATCGCTGACGAGCCCCCTGCAACTCCGATACATAAAAATCGCTACCTCAGTCACGATACCGATAATCATCGTCATCCCCATCATCGCGGAGATGTTCAACTCGATGCCGGTCATCCACAAGCCGATAAACACCGCACCGCTGCCAGCAAAGGCATCGCCATCACCGCCAGCGCAACGCGGAAGCGCTCGTACAGAAACAGCAGCAACCCGAACACCAACGCAATCGCGGCGCCAAATACGGTCAACACACCTTTGAAGGCGATCGGCTGTTGCTGATACAAACCACCCAACTCGTAATACACGCCGGTCGGCAACAGGCTCTTGTCGCTGCGCGCCTTCTGCACATCGGCGATCGTTGAGCCGATATCGCGGCCATCGATTCGCGCCGTCACGGCCACCATCCGCTTGAGGTTGTCACGGCTGATTTCCGGCTGACCGGTCACCGTCACCTGTTCGGCAACACGATCCAGCGCGAACAGATGGCCGTCCGGCGCGCGAATCTGCAACTGCCCCAGTTGCGTATCGGTCAGCTTCAGTGCTCCGGCCGCTCGCACACGCACACGCACACCCACGGTCTTCGGCCCGGTCTGGAATTGCGTTGCAACGTTGCCTTCCACCATGTCGGAAACGGCCTGTGCAATCGACTGCGGGTCCATGCCCTCGGCTGCCGCGGCCTCCGGCCGGATGTGCGATTCCAGCGCATCGCCCGCCGGATTGATGCCGTCGTTCGCGTCCACGACGCCCTGAATCTTGCCGATCAGCGCGGCGACCTTGCGTGCGGTGGTGTCAAGCGTGTTCTGATCGTCGGAGTAGATCTTGATCTGCACCGGCTGTGGCACCGCGGTCACGTCGCCGATCAGGTCTTCCATCAGTTGCGCGAGCTCAATGCTCACGCCGGGGGCACCTGGGAGTTCGACGAGAAGGTGTGACTGCGGAGGCGTCTGCCGATCAGCGAACCGCCCGAATTGCCGCAGTCTGGGCGCGTCGCCCACGACATTAAATCCAGCGTTGCGCCGATATACAAGGTAGTCTTCGATGCGCTCGGTCCAAAGTCCGGGCGCGATCATGATCGACGCTTCGGCCATGGTTGCGCTACCTTACGCAGACGATCAAGATCAACCCTGGTGTAAAGCGTCCCAGTACATCGGCAACTTCTTTTAGCGATGCCCCACCTTGAATGAGGCGGGTTGCTGCCGTGCGTCGCAACACGTGGACGCCATGAAATCGGTCGTCGAGACCGGCACGTACGAAGGTGCCTCTGATGAGGTGATTGATGGCAACGGCGTCGCTGGGCTTGTCGTACGGCGCGATTTGCCGGACAAAGACGGCCCGATTACTCGTATGGGGCCGTCCGTACTGTAAATAGCGGACAAGTGCGTGGGCCGTTTGTACCCGCAGCGGTAGCTTGCATTCTCGTCCGCTCTGGTTATGAGTTAGCGTCAACGTTCCATTCGACCAATCGAATGATCCCAGCTGCAGTCGCACGACTTCCATGCGACGCAACGCCATATCGGCCATACATCGTGCAATTGCGAAATCGCGCATGCCAATCGGTTTGGTCAAATCGAACGCTGCGAAAAAACGATCCAACTCCCTGTCGGTCGTCACAACGGCAGACGTGCCGGCATTGGTGGCGCCGTCTTCAGGATCGCGGCGAACAGAGCACGAGTGTCATCCCCGTGCAAGGTGCGCTTCAACAAAGGTCGCATCGCGGCTCTTTACGATACAGTCCGCGTACAAGGGCACTCACCGTGTCGCCTCTGAACCTAATTTCCACGCGCGCCTAACGAACCTCCTCTTACTCATCGGCCCTCCGGACAAAGAATCCGAAGGTACCGGGTTACGGAAATTCAAATGAGTTTCGGGGCTGCAGCCCGACATAACAACGAGCCGGTCAAGTGGCCTGATTACGCCGATCCTCAGGTGGCTCCTATACGCCGATCATCGAGTGGCTCCAATACGCCGATCCTACACTGGCTCGATTACGGCGATCATCTCGTGGCTTGATTACGCCGATCCCGAAATGGCCTCATTACGCCGATTCGTGACACATCCTGACGCCAAGGCGCTTGGCCAGACTTTAGTAGCGGTTATGCATAGAAGCTGTCGTCGAGCAGCATGTCTTCGAAAAACGCGCCGAACCTCCCCTGCGGGTCTCTGACGTGTATCTCGAGAATCCAGCGCATAGCCGCTGGGCTTGCGTCGAATTCGGCCAGTGAGCCGTTGTGAATAGCGGCGTGCGGGAAGTCGGAAACGCGGTGGCCGGGCAAATCGAAGTTCAGTTCCCATCCCATCGCTTTGGCCATCTTGTCGGCAAACGCGTAAAGCTTCTCTCCTGACGGCTTCTCTTTGGACCAGACGGCACGTACCTCGTGGAACAGGCGCTCGGCATCACGGGCGCAGCGTTCATATTCTGCGTGCTGCCCCACGACGAATGATTTGCCTCCGTCTCCTTCCCATGCTTCGACGCGTGGCGCAATGTCGAGGAAGAAGATGTCGTTCTCCTTCAGCACCACGCCGGCAACGGATTCCACCTTCATGGGTTTCATCGTGTTGCTTCCGAAGCGCACACGGGTCGGGTGCCAAGTCAGCGCCAAGCCCGAATCGAACATGACTTGCTTGGCCATTTCAACTGCGTCTTCTTCCACCATGCCGGGGACGACACGTGCCGCGATGTCGCGAATCGCCTCGCGCGTCTTTTGACGGGCCAGTAACATACCATCAACTGAAAATGCAGGGCCGACCCGTTCCGCCGGGTTAGTGACAGCGATGTTCATCAGTCTTTCTCCATAGTGAGTAGCTTGTGGGGTAAGTCGGCGTCGATTATCAAACCTGCAGAGTTACGTGGCACGAAGCGAATGGCAGCTATTCGAGCCAAGCAGCATGCGAATCGAGCCACGGGCAGGGTCATGGCTGCGATGGCAGGAATCGGCGTCAATCTGGCTGTAATCCATGCAGACCAACCAATCTGAGGAGCGGGTTCTTGCCAGATAATCCCGCAGAGTAATTGACCGGATCAAACCAGTCATCGACTCGCATAGGGAATCTCGGACTACGGAGAATGTTGTGTCAAATATTGCTGTTGCGGATTCAATAGACGACGTTAAGAAAACCCGTATTGAGTGCGCCTCGGATCCTGACTGGATGAACGTTCGCGTCGAGCGCGTGGTAGAGGAGTCGAACACTGTCCGTTCCTATGTACTCGTGCCCACCGATCGCGCTTTGCTGCCCGCTTCAGGACCCGGGGACCACGTCAAACTCCGCTTGCCGAACGGACTCGTCCGTCAATATTCGCTTTGCTCGAATTCAAACGGCGACGCCTATACGATAGGTGTGGCACGTGCTGCTGAGAGTCGGGGTGGATCACGCTGGATACACGAGTCGCTAGATGTGGGCGACAGCATTGAATGCTCGCCGCCGTCGAACAGCTTTCCCGTGGCCGAAGATGCATCTTTGCACGTCATGTTCGCCGGAGGCATCGGGATCACACCGTTCCTGTCGATGATCGAGCATTTCCAAAGCATCAATGCCCCCTTCCGGCTCTATTACCTTGCAAGAAGAAGGTCATCCGCCGCATTCGTGAAGAAGATCGAAGCCTCCGCCGATCACACGGTATTGTATTTCTCGGACGACAATCAGAACCGTCTTTTCGACGTAGAGGCGGAAATAGCGGCATTGCCCGAAGGTGCGCATGTGTATTGCTGTGGCCCTGCGCCGCTGATGCAGGCGGTTCGTGACGCGAAGTCGACGTTGCCTGAGACACACTTTCATTTCGAGGCATTCGTCTCACCCGCAGACGCTAGCGACGCATCCCCTTTTGTGGTCGACCTGTTGATCAGCAAGCTCCGTATCGCAGTTGCGCCAGGGCAAACCATCCTCAACGCGGTCAGGCAAAACAACGTCTATGCGCCTTCGTCCTGCGAAACCGGCACTTGTGGAACCTGCGTGGTGCCTTATTCAAATGGTGCGGTTCAGCACAAAGACATGTGCCTGACGGCCCAGGCTCGTCAGTCGTATATGGCCGTCTGCGTGTCGCGAGCCAGTTCGGACTCGATCACCATTGCGCTATAGACGCGCCCGTCTGCCCCTGACTTACTGCGCATCTCCATGACGACCGTCGCCCTTATCGCTTTCACCGGTGCTCAGTCGCTCGACGTCGCCGGACCGATGGATGTGTTTGCGGAAGCGAACCGTTTCCTGCTGACTGATGAGCACTATCAGCTTGAGATCATCGGAATCGATCGCTCACCACTGCGGTGTTCGAATGGTGTCGGTCTGATTGCGGATCGTCATTGGAGCGAGGTGAACGAGCCCATCGATCTGGTTCTGGTTGCAGGAGGTCCAGGACTCGTGAATCAAACGTTCGGCGAAGATTTCCAGCAGTGGCTGCGTGCGGCCGCCTCCAGGGCAAGACGGTTCGGCTCAATTTGTAGCGGAGCTTTCCGTCAAGGAACTGGCCGCAGTCGCCAATATGAGTGTCAGAAACTTTGCAAGAACCTTCGTACGGGAAGCGAACATCCCCCCGGCGGAATTCGTTGAAGGTGCCCGAATGGATGCGGCGCGCGCACTGCTGGAGAACTCGGTGAGTCCTCTCAAGTCGATCGCGTACGAATGCGGGTTTAAGGATGCAGGCAGGATGAGAAGCGCTTTTCGACGACGCCTGGGCGTGACGCCGCAGCACTATCGCCAGAGCTTTGGATTCTCTGCACCGACAACCGTTACCGGCAACAGCGGAGGACCGAAGACGACCCTGAGCTACCCTTCGACATAAGCGTGCGAATGTCCGAAGTTCGACCACTTTTTGACGGTCAGGGCAGACATGACAAAGATGCCATCTCGACGACCGGATCATGTCATGCTGATGAAAGTTACACTGATCGAATATGGTGCAGCAGGATTCAAAACAGAAACGGGATGCTCATGATTGCCGGGTCCAGTTGGGCCTCTGCCCGAAATAGTCGTCTGACGCAACACACAGCAGCTTTACCGAATCCGGATCATACAGGCCGTGCCGATGACGGATCCGATACTCGCCAAATATAGAAAATAGTTTGATACATGCAAATGAAGTCGCTGAAGTCTACGTGCCGGGGCGATCGGGATTATCGCAAATGACCGGGATCATTGGCGTCCTGAGCGTGAACATTGCGGAGAGCGTGCACCTGTCTGAAATCTTCGGTGATGAAGCAGGCCGCCAGGCGATGGCTGATTTTGGCGAAGCAGCAGATGGCGTGCTCGCGCGTTTGTTGGCTCAACATGCGGTGATTGACCGATATGGTTGCGCTGCCGATGGAAGGTGGGCGGCATGCTTTCGTGTCCTTTCGGACGGCCTGCCGCGCGATGCCAGGGAAGTGGCGGAGGCCATCGAACACGCAGGGCGCAACCTGATCCGGCAGTCACTGATGACTGTATTCGGCGGCGCGACGGGCGCTCGCATAACCGCCGACTTGTCCGTATTCCTCATGTCCCCCGAAACAGGCGAGCGGGATGCAAAGGCATGCTGGACTCAATGGACCGAAGACCAGTTGAGGTCTCAACCCCAACGTCACGTTGTGGACCAGGCAGGATCTTCTACCGACGTGACAGCGATTCTGACGGACCGCTGCATACAGACATTTCTGCAGCCGATCGTGCGCGTCAGCGATCGTGCGGTGGTTGGCTTCGAAGCCCTTTCCCGAGGTCCGCAGGGCTCACCTCTTGAACGCCCGGATAAGTTATTTGATGCGGCCTCCGCCGCCGGGCGTACCGTGGATGCGGAATTGTTGTGTGCCGAATTGGCTCTCGAGCGCACGAAAGACAAATTACCGCCAGACGCCTTCCTGACCATCAATTTGGGCCCGGATGCTTTGACCCTCGCGGCGGACAAGCTGGCGTTAGCCGGTAGACCGGAAGTGATGATCGAACTCACTGAGCACCTGCCCCTCAACGAAGCAGAGGGTTTGGTGGAAGTGGTCAATCGTTTGCGCACCCTGGGGATTCGGCTGGCTTTGGATGACACAGGATGCGGGTTCGCCGACTTCGACACCGTCCGCCTGTTGCGGCCGGACATCGTCAAACTTTGCATCACGGTGATTCGCAACGCCGACAAGGGATCGCACTTTATGGCCGCGATTCGTGAGTCAGCAGAGCGGCTCTGCAAGCGGGGTTGCCTGGTGCTCGCCGAAGGCGTGGAAAGAGAAAATCAGCATGCCGCATTGCAGGGTTGCGGTATCGAACTCGCCCAAGGCTGGCTTTATGGCAAGCCGGAGGCCGTCGAATCTGTCCTACGCTGAAGGTCTGAGCGCGTGGCACCGCAAGACAATCTCCAACGACCGCGAGAACCGAAGGCCTGCCGTACGCCGGTACGAACGATTCGACGAAGATCCGGGAATCCTGTCCGAGTGACAAAGCAACGGCAGGAAAACCGCAGTACGGGTGCGGAATAGGATAGTCAAAGTCAATTGACGACGGTATGGCAATACATAAAGATTATCAAAAGGGCTTTTTGTTGTTATTATTAGACCCGAACAGAGAGGGCGCGCCGCGCAGGGTGGCTTGGCCCGCAACGGCCCACACAAGTCAAGGCTACGTCAGCACACGGGGAACCCATGAACACAAACAAGAACACATTGAGCATTCGGGCGCGGTTGATCGCAGGGTTCGGCGTGGTTCTCATTGCGCTCGTCGCGCTGACTATCATCGCGATCAGCCGGGTCGAGATGGTTCGGGCGCGGCTCGACGACATCATCGACGTAAACGGCGTAAAGGAACGGTACGCGATCAACTTTCGCGGAAGTGTTCACGACCGCTCCATTGCGGTGCGTGATGTGACGCTTGTATCGGCGGCGGAACTGCCTTCGGTCATCAATCACATTAAGGTGCTCGCGAGCGAGTACGAGGAATCGGCCGGACCGCTCGCCAGGATCTACGCCGAACGTACCGACATCACAGCCGAGGAACGGGCGATCTATGCACGGGTCAACGCCGCGCGGGAGCGAAGCCTGCCGCTGATCCAGCAGGTGATCAGCCTCCAGCAGGCGGGCGACGTGGAGGGCGCGCGCAAGATCCTGCTCGATGATGCACGTCCCGCGCTTGTCGAATGGCTTGCCGGGATCAACGCGCTAATCGACTATCAGGAGCACCTCAACCAGCAGGAAAGCGCCGAGGCGCGGAAGATCAGCACCGATTTTCGCTGGTTGATGGGCGTGCTGACGCTGCTCGCGTGCGGGGTTGGCATCGCCATCGTCTACGCGACCGTGCGCAACATCACCCAGGCCCTCGGGGCTGAGCCGGGCGACGTGGTGGAACTGGCCGAGTCGATCCGTGCGGGCAACCTCGCGCGCCGAATCGAGTTGCGGCCGGGCGATACGTCGAGCGTGATCGCCGCGATGGCGCGCATGCAGCAAAGGCTCGCCGAAATCGTCACCCAGATGCGCGACGCCGCGCAGGGCGTCGCGGCCGCCACGGAGCAAATCGCGCTGGGTAACGCCGACCTGAGTACGCGCACCGAACGGCAGGCCGCCGAGCTCGAACAGGCGAGCGGCGCGCTCGAGGAGTTCGACTCCAGCGTTGCGGCCAATGCCCAAAGCGCGGGCAACGCCGACGAACTGGCAAAGCATGCTTCCGCTACGTCGGCACAGGGTGGCACCGTGGTTGGTCAGGTCGTGAACACGATGCGCGCGATCAGCGAATCGTCAAACCGCATTGAAGACATCATCTCCGTCATCGATTCGATCGCATTCCAGACTAATTTGCTGTCGTTGAATGCCGCAGTCGAAGCGGCGCGGGCCGGTACTGAAGGTCGCGGCTTCGCGGTCGTCGCCAGCGAGGTGCGCATGCTCGCACAGCGCAGCGCATCTGCGGCGAAGGAAATCAAGGAACTCATCGGCGCGAGCAGCGCGCGGATTAACGAGGGGGAGCGGCAGGTCGACGCGGCGGGCACGACGATCACCAACATTGTCGAAGCATCGCGGCGCGTGACGCACATCATGGAAGCGATGCACCAGGCTTGCCGTGCGCAGACCCAGCAGATCGGCGAAGTACGTGGTGTGATCGGGCACCTTGAGCAAAACACGCAGCAAAACGTGACGCTGGTGCAGCAGTCGGCCGCTGCGGCGCAGACGCTGAAGGAACAGGCGCAGGGTTTACTGGACTCGGCGCAGGTATTCACTCTTCCGTTTCACACGCATTGAACGAGCCGGTCGTTAATATATGGCTATAGGCAGAGATGTACTGGGCGCGGCGTCATCGATGTTGGAGCCGACCAATGGATTGAAAAACGCCTTAAGGGGTTGTCGTCTGATCGTCGGCTAGCATCACACATCCGTGGGCCATCTGTTCTCCCGACCTTTTGCCGTCGGAGGCGCCGGCCGATGCAGTTGAAGACTGGCTGGGGACCCGCGGGGTGCCGCTTGATGATGCTCCAGGCTTGGCGCATCATCTGCTTCGGCACTATGTCTGTCCCTGATATATCTGGCTCCGCGCTTCTCCGAGATCGCAGTCGTGAAAATCCTGTTTGCCGGCGTAACCCCTGCTTTTATTGCCTTCCTGAAGCCGGTCCTGTCTTTATCCGGCTACGACTTGATCGTCGCCTCCGATGGACGCGACGCACTCGATATGTTCTGCACTGAACGCGTCGATCTGATATTGATGGAGAGCGATCTGCCTGTCATGTCGGGACTCGAGATTGCGGGCAAGATCCGGGTGATCGAGGCGATGCAGGAATTGCCATGGACACCGATAGTTGTACTCACCGCTCCGGATTCATTGGAAAACCCTGCCACCGTTATTCAGGCTGGAGCTGACGATCTTGTTTCGCAAACAGCGCCTGAAGAGGTTTTGAAAGCGAAAATCCTCGCCATGGTCAGGACGTCGACAGTGAGGCGTCAACTGGAAACGGCGAACGGCACGCTGAACAATATCCTGAACTCGGTCAGTGAAGGGGTTCATGTCCTCGACATGCACGGCGTGATCATCGCCGAGAACGCCGCATCCATGATCATGTTTGGCTGGCAAGATGCCGACAGTCTGGTCGGAAGGCTCGGACACGACACTATCCACCACCATCACGCCGACAACTCGATTTTTCCTGTCGAAGACTGTCCGATCCATGCGACGCTATCGGATGGCAAGTACCGCCATGTCCTGGAAGACGTATTCTGGCGCAGGGACAATACCTGCTTTCCCGTTGAATACAAGTGCGCCCCCTTGCGCGATAACGCCGGCAACATGTATGGGGTAACCGTGGTTTTTCGAGATATCTCAGAAAGAAAGAAAGCCGAGCAGCACATCATCTATCTCACCCAGCATTGCCCCCTCACCGATCTCCCTAACCGCATTCTGTTTGCCGACCGGCTCAAGCAGGCAATACTCAACGCAAAACGTTCGCGTACGAAATTCGCCCTGCTGTTTGTCGACATCGACGGGTTCAAGCCGGTCAACGACCGCTACGGCCATGCCGTGGGCGACATGTTGCTGCAGCGCATCGGCAAGCGTATGAAGCAATGCCTACGCGAGTCGGACACTATCGCGCGCATCGGTGGAGACGAATTCGTCGCCATTTTACCGGCCGTGAATGAGGCTGAAGACGCGGTTTCGATCGCCGAAAAGCTGCGTCAGTCTGTCGAAAAACCCTTTGCAGTTGAAAGTTGCATCCTGGGGGTTTCGGCCAGCGTGGGCGTGGCTGTTTATCCGGACGACGGACTGGACGAACAGACCCTGCAGGTCAATGCCGACCACGCGATGTACCAGGCCAAAAGCCGCGGCGGCAATGCCGTCGTTCTAAATGCGGCGGGCATCGCTGGCAAGTGCGCCTGAATCTTTTTTCAACTTCGACGCGTCCGCGTTGCCGGGGCGACGATGCGCACGGCGGATTCAACCGGTCGATGCAACACAATAGAAGCTGCGTGAGCAGCGGGAGTGAAACGCAACCGCGCCAGCCACTTGCGGATCGCGATCGATGGAACGGTGCTAAGCGCCAACCAGTTCCAGGAAGTTCGAAAGTTTGAAGTCATCGCCGGCAGGGTCGAGCGAGATGGCCAGATGGTGTTGAAGATCGCTAATTCTGCTAGCGGTGCCCATAAGGGCGCTAATGGTGTCCATTAATTCTGCTAGCGTGGCTTTTCCAGCGGTACACGAACACTCTGCTTGGAACGACTAACTAGGCGCAGCACGACACTTCGGTTGTCGCCGTCAAAGCACGCACTTAATAAGTAATCCGATATAAGGCAAAAAAAAGTCCAGCCCTGTATGGTGTTTTCGTTCACCTCAAAAGATTGGCACCGCCTGAATATCGAAATAAATGACCTTCGTCAATCTCCCTTGCCGCCGCCTGTGGCTCGCGGACCTGTCGCGTCGATCGGCAGCCACATTAGCCGAATTAGAGAACATGACGAAAGGGGCAAATGCAGACCCACGGTTTGAATCAGACATCTGCCGACCAAATTTTACTCGCTTGCCAAATAAGGATTCCTATTTGCTAAGGATGGCTTCTCCACGCCACGCCTTATCGCGACAAAACCCAAACATTGCCCATGACTCAGTCTGGACCGATTTTGGTTTACTACGACGGCTCAGCCGAGGCCAAGTGTGCACTTGAGCGCACCGGCAAACTGGCTTCGTCCTGCGGCAAAAAAGTTCACGTGCTCGTAGTCACCGACACTGTCTCGGCGGTCGCATCGAGTGCGGGAATGCTGATTGGCGCCGCATACAATGTCATGGCGGCAGCGACATCCGTCGTTCTCGACGAAGCGGTGCTTCAATGCAACTGGTTTCACCAGTGGCACCGCGGCTCTGTCGCTTGCGAACTCCGCATATGTCCATTTCACGAACTACGAAGTGAACGCGCATTACAACCTTACCCCTGCATCGCTCTCCGTTGCCGCATAGCTCTTGAGCTTGTCGGTGATCAACGTACGCGGCGCGCGTCCGTGCTTGCTGAGCAGCTTGCGCATCGGGTGCCTGGCCTCGTGCCGGTCCCGTGACTTTCTCGTTGTGGCGGAGATGTATCTGGGTCCAGGCGAAAAGACGCAGGGGTAACACATATGCGGTCAAATCAGAAACGGTTCGCCCGTCGCGGGCCAAACCGTTTCTTGCCTAGGCCGGCCTTGGCGCTGCGGCACGCTTAATTCTTGAAAACGAGTTTCATGTAAATCCAGGTGGAAGTTAGGGAGTGTCAGATTAAGAGCGATGCAATGCCTCGAATCACTGCGATGCAAGTACATTTTAACGTATCACCGACCTCGCATCGGCGAACCGGTATCTAGCATGCGCGACGCAAACTCTCGCGCACCAACACAGGCAACCGCTAGCGGCCTTGCAACCGGCCTGCATTTCATCGTGAAAGTTGACCGGGCTGCCCCTGAACCTTCCGTGCGGCTTCTCGATGCACAGGTCAGCGGGAACTTTTAGTGCGGTCACGCCAGCTCGCGTATCGCATCATTGCACGCGTTCGCGATGTCGTTGATAAGACCGGCTCCTTGTTCGTAAGGATACCGAATCGGTTATTTACCGTTGCCTGAGTCATGACGGGCCGTTTGCGCAACGTTCATCGCGCCAAGGCGGCGGCAATGAACCTTTGGCATCCTTATCGGCCAATTGTGTGTGGCCGCCGCAGTACTGGTCCGTCCGCCTTGAGCCTGGCGCTAAAGATGGCGACGGCGAGCACCGCTGCGATCGTCAAGAAGTCTGCCGATAGCGCCGCGGCAACCGCTTGCGTGCGTGTATGAAAAGTGGGCGCCGCGACCTGCAGCGCGGTGTCGGCAACGATCGAAGTGAGCGTTCCCCAGATAAAACAGGTCAGTCCCTGGCGACCGACCGTGACAATCGGCGGTAGCGCCGCGGCAAGCCGGTCGATCCATCCGAACCGACCCAACTGGGCGACAAGCCAGGCGATCGAGACAAAGCTGACGACTCTCAGGGAACTCAGGTGCTGTTTCAAATAGCCCGCTTCCGGCTGGTTCTCGATCAGCAACTTGTAAGTGGCGAAAGCCAGCGCTATGGCGAGCGCGATCCACGTCAGCCGCAGTCCGGCGCGCGAGGCCTGGAAGACGGGGGACACCGGATGCAGCCGGCACAGCATGCCAAACACAAACATCAACTGCCACGCGAATGGATCGAATGACCAGCCGATAGGATCGGCGCTCGGCAGCAAATGCGAAAGCGAGGGAGCGCACAACCACAACGCCAGGCTCGCCAGCAGAGCGGTGACCGGCCGCCGGCGAATCGCCGGTGCGACCAGCGGCACGCACAGCGCGAACCCTATATACATCGGCAGCACCGCAGCCAGATCAGGCTGGCGCCGTAGCATGGCGATATCGAGCAGCGTTTGGAATGGCCGGACCAAAAACAGTTGCGCATCGGTGTAGGTAAGTGCGGCGGTGTGGATGTGCAGCGCGAGCATCGCCAGGCCGCAAAGCAGCATCAGAGCGGCCGTCAGGAGATAGCCGCGATAAATTTCCCCGCTGCGTTTTACAAAGCGGCGATAGGCCTGCACTGCGCCACCGCCCGCTGTCATCGCGCAATAAGCGGCCGCGCTCGCATAGCCGCCGAAAAAGACGAAGGCCTCGGCCGCGTCGCAAAATGCATAGGCATGCAGTGTCAGATGCGAGAGCGCGCTCTGCGAGTCGTGATCGAGTGTGATCACGATCAGCGCGAGGCCGCGCAGGAAATCGACGCTCGTTGAACGAGCAGGATCTCGACTCATGGTGACCTCCGCTTGATGCTGTGTGGACATGACGATGCGGGCCGCGGAGAGCTTTGCGCCGGGCCGGCAGCGCAGCCGCCACGGCTGTTCACGAATCGGCTCGCGTCGGATCTAGCTCGAAGAGACAAAAAGCGTGCTCACGGTCGACTCCCTGCGTGCGAACACGAGAGCCGCCGTCGCCTGTCAATCGCCACAGCACAGCAGTAGTCTAGACGCACCATCTGGACAGGACGCTGACGTGTACATGTCAAACGCGTCAGCCACTGGGGCCGGAGTCGTCGGAGGCCGGGTACAGATAACCTCCGGGCATTGTCACGTTGGCGTGTTGATGACGCGATAGCCGATAGAGCGTACCGCTGGCTCAGAAGTCGGACGGATCTTGGGTAAGCCCGGTGAAGCGATGCCACGTAGCAAAGCGTACGGCGAGCTGTTTGCGATACAGTGATGCACGCAGTAAATGTCGCTTGAGCGCGAAGTGCTGGCGGATCGGTCCGAAGCTCGACAGGAAAGCTTGCGTGCGTTTCGGGTCGCGGAAGCCACGCATCCGGCGCTCGCGTTCACGCGTAGGCTGATGGCTGTTTTCGGCACGGTTGTTCACCCGTGCACTCGCTTTGACGAAAACGTGTTTGACGTTTGCCAGTTCGGCAATTTCGGCCTTCGCCGCCGGATAGCTGCGCAACTGGTCGGTGACGATCTTGCCCGGCACTTTGGGACACGACGCCAGCACGCGCTTGAAAAACCGCTTGGCCGCAGCCTTGTCGCGACGCTTCTGCAACAGGATATCGAGTTCAGCGCCGTGCTGATCGACTGCTCGCCACAGCAAATAAGGCTCGCCGCGCAGCGTAACAAACACTTCGTCCACATGCCAGGTGGTACCCGCCTTTCGGCGAACCGCTTTGACGCGATGCGCGAAGCCAGCCCCAAACTTGTCGCACCAACGCCGGATCGTTTCGTAACTGACAATCACCCCGCGCTCGAACAGCAGCTCTTCGATATCACGAAGGCTGAGCTGAAAACGAAAGTACCAGCGCACCGCATGGCTGATGACCACCGCCGGGAACCGATGTCCGTGATAGAGCGATTTGGCTTTCTTCATCGCGCTATCTTACGCGACCGCTTTGGCATCGTGACAATGCCCCGCAACCAGTTGTGTGATTCGAGGGAGGTAAGTCTCGAGTGCGCCGGTATGATGCGATCCGGCAATGGTGAGGGTTACGACGCCGTGAGTTTTTACTCGACAGGTAGCCGTTTCGATTGCATTGTCCAGAAACCACGCTCCTGGAAGGGTGCGACCTCGCCACGATACGCAAGCTCCGCGGTCAGAGATCACTTCGTGGCTACCTGTCTTAAGCGACGCGTCTGCGTCATCGTCGCGCGCGTGCGCCTACACCTTCAACCGATCCGGAAGTGCGGCGGCCGGCCGCCGCGGTGTGCTGCCCACCGCTCGAAACATTTTGTTCCCGCTCTTGAGCGAACCCGTTCAGGAAAGCTTCGACGACTGAGTGAACCTTTGCCTCGACGACCGACGCCTTCGGTGGGCGCATGATTCCAAGCAGGAGTTGTTGCGGAAAATCGAATGCCATCATGTCGTGAAAGAGGATGGCAGCCTCCCGTGCGTCGCAAGCACGCAGTTCCCCGCGTGCCTGGCGCTCTTCGAAGAACTTTGTCATTGCCTCGTAAAATATACGTGGCCCCTGATCAAACCACGTCTGCCCCACTTGTGGAAAGCGACTCGATTCGGCAATGGCCAGGCGCTGCACTGCGATAGTTCGGGGATGCAGCACGGCCTTGTAGAACGTTTGACCGATCTTGGTCAACGCCTGACGCAGAGGCAGCGAGAAGCCCTCAGAGGCCAGGATTTCGCCGGATATCTCGCGGCTAAGATTTTCGAGCGCAGCGATGAAGAGGCCCTCTTTGCCCTTGAAGTGCTTATAGACGTTCGACTTGGAGCCGCCTACCTCGGCAACGATCTCATCCAGGGTGACGCGGTCGTAGCCGCGCGCCAAGAACATGTCTGCTGCGGTGGTCAGTAGTTCGCGGCGTCTTTGCGTCGATCTGCTCACCGGTAGACGCGATGGGAGTTTCTTCTGGGCAGGCGTCTTTCTAGGGGGCATGCAAACCTTCCTTGCGTTTTCAAACAAACTTCTGACGGAAGCGGGACGTATAAACACTTGCATTTTAGCAGGCGCCAACGCCGCCTATCTCCTATGCGCCGGTAGTCAAGCCTGAACAATTCACATTCACTCCTGGTGGGTTCAAGCGCTTGCAGCGGCGACGCGGCAACAGCGAATCTCCGGCTCGGCCCGCGCCTCTGAAGGACGCTTTGAAGGACGGAGAAACCAAGTCTGCAAAGGTCGCCCTTGCCGCTTCCGTCAGCGTCATCGAAATCTCTCTTGACAATACCCGTTGGTACGACCAGCTCAAGGATTTCCCTGCTAATCGTTTGCCGATATCCCATCGCCGAAAACGACCATTAATGATGGTTTACCCCAGTGTCATGTTTCCGGATGCGAAATCTTATATACTAGACAAACAGTACTGATCAGTACTCTATATAGACTTCTTGGTACCGACCTGTTTTACGCAAGTGGACTCTCAGAGATTCGACGCAATGGATAGTGTCAAAGTACAGCTGGGGCTCACCGAACGGACTATCCAGGCCATCGGCGAGGTCCTGGCAGGGCGCAGAATCTCCGGACGCGCCAACTTGCTATTTGCCGGACCGGCGGTGATCGCTTCGATCGCCTACATGGACCCCGGTAACTTCGCCACGAACCTTCAGGCAGGTGCCCGATTCGGCTACGCACTGCTTTGGGTAGTGCTTGGTGCCAACGTTGTCGCGATGCTGTTTCAGGCGCTGTCGGCCAAACTGGGTATGGTCACGAATCGCAACCTCGCCGAAGTGTGCCGCGAGCAGTTTCCGGCACCCCTGGTTTATGCGATGTGGGGGATCAGCGAGATCGCGGCGATGGCAACGGATCTCGCGGAGTTCCTGGGCGGCGCGATAGGTTTGTCGCTGCTTTTCCATCTGCCGTTGCTGGCCGGCATGGTGGTTACCGGACTTATTACGTGCGCAATCCTGATGGTCGAAAAGCGCGGATTTCGTCCGATCGAGTTAATCATCGGCTGTCTTGTCGCTGCCATTGCATTGTCCTATTTGGCCGAACTGTTCATGGTTCACATAGCGTGGAGAGCCGCCGCACGCGGGACGTTCATGCCGCAGTTACCTAACAGTGACGCGCTGACCGTCGCGGTCGGCATGTTCGGCGCCACGGTGATGCCGCACGCCATCTATCTGCATTCCGGCCTGACGCAAAATCGCGCGCCGGCGCGCACTGATGCCGATCGCGGGAACCTGCTGCGATTCTCCAACTTCGAGGTGATGATTGCGCTGACACTCGCGGGTCTGGTCAACATGGCAATGGTGGTCATGGCCTCCGGTGCGTTTCATGCGGGTCATCCTGACGTGGGTGACATCGAAACGGCGTATCACACCTTGACGCCCTTGCTCGGCGCTGGCGCGGCGGGTGTCTTCCTGATTGCGCTACTCGCCTCCGGTGTTTCGAGTTCGGTCGTCGGAACGATGGCGGCCCAAATGATCATGCAAGGTTTCGTAGGGTTTCGTATCCCGATCTGGTTGCGCCGGATTGCGACGATGGTGCCGGCGTTTGCGGTCATAGCGTTCGGTGTCAATGCAACGGATGCACTCGTCTATAGCCAGGTGGTACTGAGCTTCGCGTTGCCGGTCCCCATGGCCGCATTGGTGATCTTTACATGCCGGCGCGACATCATGGGACCGTTCGTGAACAGTCGGCTTGTGTCGGTCGCTGCGATTCTAGGCACCGTGGTAATTTTGTTTCTTAACACCATTTTCCTGCTTCAGACCTTCGGTGTGAGCATACCGGGCTTGCCTGGTGCCGGATGACGGGAGAGCGCATAGCGTCCATATGCGATTGCGGTCCGCCGGCGACAATATAGGAGAATACGATGTGCTTAAGACGGGGAATGGTGTTGAAAGCAGCAACATTCGCAGTCCGATGAATCGCGTGAGGATTCGTCACAGGGTGGGGGAAATCATGGCGTTAGATGCATGAATTTAACTACCTTAATGACGTACACGAGACATGTTCAAAGCCGGTTCTCGTGAAGAAGGCTGTTCAAATTAAGAAGCTACGCCCCAAACCATTCGTCAGGAAGCCAAGGAGATGCGATGATCCAGATACCCAAGACAGCCCGGCCCGCACCGTTTCAAGTGACTCGTGCGAGCCACCTTACCTTTACCGTCCGTGACCTGGCGCGAAGCCGCGATTTCTATACGGAAGTCGTTGGCCTGACCGTTAGTGACGAGGACAATGACACCATCTATCTACGAGGCGTTGAAGAGCGGTCACACCATAGCTTGATCCTGAAGCGCACCACTGATGCGCCCGCGTGTATCAGGACTGGTCTGCGGACATTTGACGACGAGGACCTGGATAAAGCCAAGTTCTACTTCGAAAAGCGTGGAATCAAAGCCGAATTCGTCGATGCACCGTACCAGTCACGCACCCTGCATGCTTCGGACATCAGCGGAACGCCGCTGGAGTTTTGCTCCGCCATGCCCCGCGTCGAAAGAGTCGACCAGAAGTTTGAAAGCATTCGGGGCGGGGGTGCACTTCGCTTCGATCATTACCAGGTCACGGCCCCCGACGTACAACGGGCAGCAAGTTTCTACGCCGATTTTGGGTTTCGAATCCTGGATTATATGGTCGTCGCAGAGCAGCCGATCGGCGTCTTCTTGCACAGCAAGGATTCCCAATACGACATAGTTTTTATCAGGCGGCCAGGCCCCGAGTTGCATCATTTTGCATACGTCGTCCACGGTATCAATGAAATCATGAAGGCTTGCGATGTCGCGGGTAGTCTGGGCTTTGGCGACAACGTGGAGTTCGGACCGGGCAGGCACAGCCTGGGCCATTCGTACTACGTCTACCTGCTCGATCCGGACGGTCATCGCATCGAATTGCTGCCGCCGCCGATCTACTGCGGCGATGCGCAAGACGAGCCAATCGTCCACGACCTGACCGGCATTTCCCGGGTGACCGAGTCGTGGGGGCTGCCGCCGCGGTTGACCTGGCTGACGAACGCCTCCCCCTTCCGTGGCGTGGATCGCACGAGCCCGCTGCCGGGAGGGCCGGAGCCGTCCCTGGAGGCCTATCTGGGCATGAGTTGAGGCTAGTTGGCGTAGTCGAGTAGCTGATCGTTGCTCATGGGAGCAACGGTCAATCTCTTTTGAAAAAAGTGAAGGTTTTTAGATATGGCACGCATCCCCTATGTGAGCAGGCAGACCATACCGGACGGCAGAACGGATCTCTATGACCGGCTGATTGCTGAACGGGGCCCCAATCCCGAAAACATTTTCCTGGCACTGGCGAACGCCCCGGCACTCACGGAAGCGGTTCTTGGAATGGCAACCGCGCTGCGCAAGCAGACCACTTTCCCCAGAGTCTTCCGCGAACTTGCAGTCGTGACCGTAGGGCTCGTGGCCAATGCGCCGTATGAAGTGGACCACCATTGGAATGCGGCTTTGAGCGCGGGCGTGCGACGCGAACAGCTCGAGAGCCTGCAGGACTTTGAGGAGTCGGCACACTTCACGGCCGAGGAGCGCGCTGTGATTCGTCTGGCGAGGGAAGTCAGCCTCGAGGGTCATGTCACGGACAGCACGTGGGACGCTGCTGGGTTCCTCGGTCCGCAACAACGCCTCGAGCTACTCGTGACAATCGCCTGGTACAACTGCGTCGTTCGTATTCTTCTGCCCTTGCAGATCGAAAAAGAACCGTGGTTCGTGCGCCAGTAATTTTCCCGCCTGGATAAGGAAGTACCCGATGAAACTGCTTCGCTATGGGCCTCAGGGCCACGAACTTCCCGCCATACTCGCCGCCGATGGCTCGGTGCGCGCTTTGAGCCCGATTGTCAAAGATATCGACGAGTCCGTGCTGTCGGCTGATGGCATGCGCTTTCTCGAAGCACTTGACCCATTGAAGCTGCCGAAGGTGGACGCCCCTGGACGGATCGGCTCGCCACTTGGCGACGTTAAGGAAATCATCGCCGTTGGGCTGAATTACCGCCAACATGCGGTGGAAGCCAGCCTGCCGATCCCTTCCGAACCGGTGGTCTTCTTTAAATCGACGTCGTCGATTTGCGGACCCGGCGACGACATTCTGTTGCCGCCGGGCTCGATCAGCACCGACTGGGAAATCGAACTCGGGATCGTCATTGGCAGCGCCGCCTCGCGTATCGGCAAAGAGGAGGCACGCAAGTGCATTGCCGGCTACGTGATGGTCAACGACGTGTCCGACCGGCATTGGCAAGTCGAGCGGGGTGGTCAATGGAGCAAAGGCAAGAGCTTTGATACCTTCACGCCGCTCGGCCCTTGGATCGTGAGTGCGAGCGAGTTGCGCGAGCCCGGGGCGCTCGAACTGAAGCTCGATGTGAACGGCACCGCGCGCCAGCGCGGCAACACAGCCGATATGATTTTCGATGTCGATACGATCGTCAGCTATTGCAGCCAGTTTATGACATTACGCCCAGGACATCTCATCATTACCGGAACACCGGCGGGCGTTGGCTTTGGCATGACGCCGAAAACGTATCTGGCGCACGGCGACATCGTCGAGATGTCGATAACCGGGCTCGGTACACAACGTCACTGCGTACGTGCCGGCCGATCTGCCGCTGCGTAGCGCAGAACATGGACTATGAAGAAAGTTACCCTTACGTTCGATAACGGCCCGACCCCGGGCGTCACCGAGTCGATTCTGGACATCCTGGCCGAGCGCGGTATCAAATCGACGTTCTTCGTGCTTGGGAACCGCATCGGCAATGCTGAGGGCGCGGCTTTGCTTGACCGGATAGTCGCGCACGAGCACAAGGTCGGTAATCACTCGTTCAGTCATTCCGTCGCGTTCGGTGATAGCACCGAGTCAGGTTATGCGACACGTGAGATAGGAGACACGCAGGCGCTGATTGCCGCACGGGGTATATCGGAGCGACTTTTTCGCCCTTTTGGCAATTTCGGTCTCCTGGGGCCGCATCTTCTTAGTGAAGAAGCACTGGCTTATCTGGTGCAGCACCGTTTCACGTGCCTGGCGTGGAACAGTGTGCCGCACGACTGGGATGATCACGACCATTGGGTGGAACGCTGCTTGTCGGACGTTGCCAAACTGGACTGGACGGTAGTTGTCTTGCACGATATCGAAAACGCTTCGCTGAAAAGACTGCCTGAACTACTCGACCGTCTTGAGAACGAAGGCGTCGAAGTCGTTCAGTCCTTTCCGGAAGAAGTTGTGCTGATCCGAGATGGGGAGCTGACGTCGTTAAAACCCAGCCACGTGGCGGGACGCACCTGAGCTCCGTGTACCGTCCAGCGACATGACCGCTCGGCCAGCTGCGAAGTGTCTCGCTGCTACTGCCCTCAACCCGGACGTAGGTAAGAGGTTGATCCCACCGGTTTTCGACATCAAATTGATCGTGCAATGCGGATACTCATTATCGAGGACGAGCCGAAGATGTCGTCCTATCTTCAAAAGGGCTAACGGAAGCAAGCTTCACTGTCGATACCGCTGCGGACGGGAAAAACGGCCTCTTCCTGGCACTACATGAAGAGTTCGATCTGATCGTGCTCGACGGGGTGCTCCCGGAACTGAGCGGGCTTGAGGTGCTCAAGCGCTTGCGGATGGCGAAGAACACGCCGGTGCTATTGCTCACCGCACGAGACACGGTCGACGACAAGGTCGCCGGCTTCGAATTGGGCGCAGACGACTACCTCTCCAAACCGTTTGCTTACGTCGAATTGCTCGCGCGGATTCGCTCGCTCATTCGCCGGGCACCGTGTGCGACACGCGATGTCCTGACCGTAGGGGATCTCGAAGTCAATCCGATCAGGCGAAAGAGCAAACCCGCAAACGCCGGCTCTGTTGCAAATAGGGCCGGCAAATCGGTTAGAGTTGTCTGAGCAAAACGAACTGATGACCCGCGATGAGCAGAAAATTTTCAACCTGCTTTCCTATTTGCACCAGAACCCCTTCGAGCAGATGATGATTCGCCGATCTGTCTCTCATGCAGGGACCGCCAGATTAGCGATTCCGGAGCAGCCGATACGTCCATCGTGAGGCGCATCGCTGCGCTCAGGTATGACCGAACTGGTGGGGGTAGCGAAGCTTTGAGGACAAACCTAATGCTCAGAGGGAAGGCGCAAGCGGGCGCCGGATGGTTTCCGTTGACCTTGAATTGAAACGGATCATTTCGGACTCCACTGGGCGTGCCCAGCCACCCGCATATCCACCGTTCATCAATGTAACTGCGTAACCGGCGGACACAGTGCCGTAGGCATAGTGGAACCTTGGCTCACTAGGATGTGACTGACACACCGGCTTTGACCGCGCTCCCTTTCGGAGAATTCAATGCTCAGCCACCACGAGATTTCCACACTGCATCTTGTACAGCGCTCTCCCGCGCAAGTCAAAGCGCTAGGCTTGGATACGACAGTGCTCCGGCACGAGCGGCTGATCGAGATGGAGTTTCTCAAGCTGGCGTCGTGTCCCAAAGTGCCGGGCAAGATCGTCACCGACCAGTTGCGCAGCTATCCGGCGGCGAAGGCCGAAATTGCCGAACTGGCAAACGTCAAACACGTTTTCGTCAAAGCGAGTGCACGGGTGAACAACCGTGCCGAAAACAGCCATCAGCCTACGCGTGAACGCGAGCGCCGGATGCGTGGCTTCCGCGACCCGAAACGCACGCAAGCTTTCCTGTCGAGCTTCGGACCGATCCGCCAGCACTTCGCGCTCAAGCGACATTTACTGCGTGCATCACTGTATCGCAAACAGCTCGCCGTACGCTTTGCTACGTGGCATCGCTTCACCGGGTCTACCCAAGATCCGTCCGATTTCTGAGCCAGCGGTGAGTTCTATCGGCTATCGCGTCATCAACACGCCAACGTGACAATGCCGTTTGTGTCTCTGGTGTCCTGCCGCATTCGTTACATCGATCCGGCGCACGGGAGAAGAAAAGCGTTGCATTTCGCCGATGTCATGCAGCTGACCATCTCGAAGGAAGGTGACTGTGGCTTACCCCGACCTAGCTCCAGCTGACTGAGATCTCTGCGCCAAGGCATCGCTGATCAAACCTGTAACGTCCGCCTCTTCCCGTGCAGGAGCAAACAGTGGCGCCCGACGGGTACATTGCTTCTGCAGCGCCGTCAGGAATGCGCAGTCCCGGCTCACCCGATCGAGCAGCCGGGCCAGCGCCTGGTCGTCGCCGGGGGGGAAATAGCCGTCGTAGTCGCGGCCCAGCATACCGACGTTGCCTGGAATGCAGCTGGCCAGCACCGGTACGCCCGCATTCACCGCTTCGATGATCACGTTCGCGCCTCCTTCCATCACACTCGAAATGACCATCGCGTCCGCGTTGGCAATGCGTCGCAGCGTAGCGCCATGCGACAGCCCACCGTCCCAGACGTACCGCTGCACCGTGGGCCATGTCCGCGCTTGCAACGCCTGCGCCGCGAGCCGATACTCCTCTTCCAGCGCGCGACCGATATGGATCAGTCGCACTCGCGAATCGTCGGGCAGCCGTTCCAGTGCGCGCATCGGTGTGCGCGGATCTTTCTCTGTGCGCATATGACCCACCAGCACCACGTCGAAGGTTCGCCGTCCGCGAATTGCGGGAATATCTGATTTGGGCGCCGGAGCGGACTGGTAAATGACACGGCATTTCGCGCGATGTGCAGCAGGCATTTCGGCCAGCCCTTCTTCCTGCAGCACGACCAGATGTGTAGCGAGGTCGAGCGAACGGCGCGCGGAATCGTCCACGCGAATGTCCCGGTAGAGATCGGTGCCGGTAAGCACGACCACCAGCGGACGATCCGGGCAGGCATCGGCAAACCTGGCGATAGTCGGAGCCGACCGCCGGGCGTGCAATGCGATCAGACAGGCCGGTGGCTCCTGCAGTGGCTCGGCCGCAGGCCACTCGGCGCCAAGTGAAACCTGATAGCCTGTGCGCAGGAACCTGAACCAACGATATGCGGTCTGCCAGTTTCCGTTGTTGGCGCTACGCAGTGCAGGGCTGGCAATGAAAATTCTGGCCATTGGAGGACGGATGAGGTTACAAATTAACCCAGCGGGAACACGTAAACTGGACAAGACCCAGCTGGATGCGGCATTTGTCGATGCTCACCGGCGCACATGGGCCATCCTCGCGGACCTGACACCCGCGCAGATGCAGGTGCCCTGCGATCCCGGGATCAATCCGCCATTGTGGGAGTATGCGCATATTTCCTGGTTCACGGAGTACTGGATACTGCGGGATCCGCAACGGGACTCGCAGGGCCGGTTCGCGCCCACCCGCCTCTCGCTGCTGGCAGACGCGGACCGATGGTTCGATTCGGGTCGCGTGGCTCACGACGTTCGCTGGCATCTGAACCTGCCGCCGCTTGCACAGATTATCGACTACACAGGCGCAGTGCTGGAATATGTACGCACAAAACTGGCGGCAGTCACGAATTCTGACGAGGATCTCTATTACTTCCGTCTTGCCTTGTACCATGAGGACATGCATGCCGAGGCACTGACCTACATGCGGCAGACGCTGGACTATGCCGCGCACGCACCTTTGGCGATGTCGCCCGTCGAGCGTTCCTCTGGCGCGGGCGAAATCGCGATTGAGGGCGAGACGTTCCTGATCGGAGGATCGCGTGACGAAGGATTCGTGTTCGACAACGAAAAATGGCGGCACGCCGTGCCGATTGGGCCGGTGCAGATCGACCGCCAATGCGTGAGCAACGCCCGGTTTGCAGAGTTCGTTGCGGCGAACGGCTATCAGGATGAACGCTGGTGGTCGAACGACGGAATCGCGTGGTTGACGGCCTCCGGGTTGAAGGCGCCGCGGCGGTGGCGCGAAGCGGCACGCGGCGGCTCCGCACGATGGGAGCATCGCTGGTTCGGGCGCTGGGAACCGCTGCCCCTATCACTGCCGGTTTGTCACGTCAACGCGTACGAAGCGGAAGCCTTTTGCCGCTGGCGAGGCCGGCGCTTGCCTACGGAGGCCGAATGGGAGTATGCGGCTTGCAATGGGCTGATCGAGTGGGGCGACTCGGTCTGGGAATGGACGGCTGGTCCGTTCGCGCCTTATCCGGGCTTTTCGGCGGACCCATATGAAGACTATTCGGCTCCGTGGTTTCATACGCACCGAAGCGTGCGCGGCGCGTCGTTCGCCACACACGATCGAATGCGTAATCCCCGATACCGAAACTTTTATCTACCGCACCGCAACGACATTTTTGCAGGGTTGCGTACTTGCCTGTGAAGAGGCCGCTGGCATTCCGTCTCACGCGCTATGCGAAACACATGGTGCCGCTGCGACGAGCGCTTGCAGTCCTTGACTCTGAGAGAAAGCGACAGGTTTTGTCGCGATAAGGCGTGGCGTGGAGAAGCCATCCTTAGCAAATAGGAATCCTTATTTGGCAAGCGAGTAAAATTGGTCGGCAGATGTCTGATTCAAACCGTGGGTCTGCATTTGCCCCTTGGCGATCATGTGCATCAACTCTATACCGCCGAGCAGAATGCGAGCACATCGGAAATCCTTGAAGTCCATCATGGATCGCGTTCGGCGTTTGATCGCCCGATGATCCTGCTCCACGATGTTGTTCAGGTACTTCGCCTGACGAACCTTCATGGGCTGCTCCCGGCCGGCGTTGATGCTCTCGAGCGCCGCCAGGTTGGCTCCGCTTTTGTCGATGGTTACCGTCCCGGGCTCGCCGTTGTGTCTGATTGCCTTCTCAAAGTACCGCCGTGCCGCAACCTTGTCCCGGTGGGCTCGCAACAGGAAATCGACGGTGGCTCCGTCCCTATCCACGACCCGGTACAGGTATTGCCACTGGCCGTTAATCTCGATATACGTTTCGTCCATGCGCCAGCTCTTGCCCACCGGGTGCTTGCGTCGCCGAAAGAGCTTCTCCATCACCGGCAGCAACTTCACCGCCCATCGGTGCACGGTTGAACGGTCGACCGAGATTCCGCGCTCCGACATCATCTCTTCGAGATTTCGCAGGCTCACCTGCGAGTCCACGCAGACGGGTGACAGGCCTGGGAAAACTCATATTTTCCGCGTGGGCACATCGATGCCGTTGGCCCGTGAGGATCCACCTTCTTTTGCTCCCACGCTCACGGGCGGGACGCGTTCATTTCATTCTTCGAGATTGCGCAGACTCAGTGAGTAGGCCACGTGCCACCGCACGCACAACAACATCACATTCAGGGGGTAGTGCAGGCGTTTGAGCACCGTGCCGATGCATGGAGGCAGTGTCTTCTTCGTTTTTGCCATTGCGCGCCCGTCAACAATATGGAGTGGCGAATCTTGCCGCAGAGCTTTACTGCGACACTACCGACGAAACTGCAGAAGGTATCGTGATGACACCGTTCGCAACAGACCTGCTGTTTGACGAAATCAGCTTCACCGTCGTCCTGGGCGACGGCCGCAGGCTCAAAATTCCACTACGGTGTTTCCCGCGACTGGCCGCGGCAACGCCTGGACAACGCGACGGATTCCGCATCTCCGCCTCAGGCGCGGGTCTGCATTGGGACGCCCTCGACGAAGACATCAGTGTCGCCGGATTACTTCGCGGCCAGATGGATGAAAATGTCCGGTGAATCTGAGCCGGCTTTCGACACACGCCCGGTAGCCGATGAGGGATCACCATCGAGCAGTTCGCGCAACCGGGCAATGATCCAGTTCATTTCGACTACATTGCACCAGTCCTTGCCCACGATAGCGTCCCCGATGCGCCCAAGCACCACATCGTGAGCCTTCTGCGGGTACTTTGCGGCGTCCTTCCGGGCGGGCACCATCAGTTGCAGTGCCAGGTCCTCACATATCTGCCATCGGTCCAATCGCTCTTCTTCGGTCAGTCCGACGACAAACTGGACGTCGATCATGCGCGCCGCCAGCTTCGGCTGTGCCCCGGCGAGCGCGGCTGGCGCGACATCATGCGGAAAGTCGTCAGGTACCTTCGTCATTTCGCCTCCCAACACACGAGGTGGTGGTTTGCAGGACGTGGGCGATAGGCTCAACCGCCCTTATCAGGCTCGAACGTGGAAACCAGGAACGAACGATACGAACCGGACCTGCGGGCCAACGCCGCAGGACTCTCACCGCCGCCCTCTTCTGCCCGTCCAGAGTCAAGTTTACGCCAGATGTAAAAGGCACTCCCGGCCGACGCGCCCGGCGTTGTGTTCTTATGCTGGAAGCATCGGGCGCTCTGATAGCTCTTTCCCTGACAAATGCTGCACCGCATCACGTATTTTACCGTTGGAGCAGACTATGTTGTGTGTTAACGCGTCGTTATCGATTGGTGCAGACTTTGTTGTGCGTCAATAAGAACGAAAAAAAAGCGTCACGTTGCCGTGACGCCTTAAAAAGTTCTAGCCATTCCGAGGGCCGTGCTAGAACCTGAGAGACGGTCATTCGAAAGTTGGGCCGCCGCTGCGATACCCGCGCGGGCCTTGACGAGCAACGGGGGGAAGATGCTGGAGCGGACACTGCGGAGCGTGGCGAGTTCAGAACTGCAGGAGCGAAATCTGTAATCGTCTTTCGAGATAGAAGCGGATTCTTTACGGTTATGCTGACTAAGTCAAGCAAAATTAGAGCGGGCCTCATTCGTGCCGGCAAAACGTCCCGGCACTATTCGGCGCATGGGTGCCGCGCCTCGAGATTGGCTCACGGATGAATCTGAGCCACCCGGCGATGTCCCGCATACCTCGCAGCGCGGACATAGCCGGAAGGCGACCTGCTGAGCCGGACTACGCCTTCGCCTGACCCGACTGTAACGCTCGTAATCTACAGAAAAATCCGCAGGTGGACTGTTACGGACCCCGCAACGTAGGATCATGCATTTCCGTCGCAAAGCGCTCGCCCGGCGAGTCGCCATCCGCATCGAAAACCGCTTGCCAACCTGTGATGCGCCGCGTTGCGCTAACATCTCTGCCCTGCGCCCCGGGTAGCATCGCGCTGAACAAGCACGGCGCACCCGCTGTCGAAGCCGCCTGCCATGCCGCGCCCGCCGGTCCGACGAATCTTTGTATCGCCGCGACCGCCCCGAGCGGCTCACATCCAAGTTAGCCACCTGACCGAACCGATGGACGAACAGCAAAAGCATTCGGAATCCCAACGCCCTGCCGCTCCGGCTTCACCACCGTCCTCCCGCGGCACCACGACGGGCGCGCCCGACGAGCCTCCCGGCGCAGTCAAGCCTCGCCGCGGCCGCAACATCGCACTGATCGTCGCGGCCCTGGTGATTCTCGCTGTCGCGCTGTGGCGCTGGCATCCGTGGGCCGGCCCGGGCGCCGGCGCCAGCGCGGCGAGTGCGGCCAGCGGCGCGTCGGGCAGCCGCAGCGGCGGCCGGGGGGGCCGCGGCGCCTTGGCCAACATGCCGCAGCCGGTCCATGTGGCAACCGCCACGCAAGGCGAGATGCCGGTGGTGCTGACCGCGCTCGGCACGGTCACCCCGCTCGCCACGGTCACGGTGCTGCCGCAGTTGAGCGGCGTGTTGCAGGACGTGTATTTCAAGGAAGGCCAGATGGTCAAGAAGGGCGACGTGCTCGCCCAGATCGATCCGCGTCCGTATCAGATCTCGCTCGAGAATGCGCAAGGCACGCTGGTGCGCGACGAGGCGCTGCTGGAGACCGCCCGCCGCGACCTGAAACGCTATCAGACGCTGCTTGCGCAGGACTCGATCGCGAGCCAGCAGGTGGACACGCAAGCGTCGCTGGTACGGCAATACGAGGGCACCGTGAAATCCGACAAGGCGAACGTCGATAGCTTCAAGCTCGATCTCGTCTACGCGCGCATCACGGCGCCGGTGTCCGGCCGCGTCGGGCTGCGCCAGGTCGACCCGGGCAACTACGTGACGTCGAGCCTCAGCACCGGCATCGTCGTGATCACGCAGTTGGACCCGATCAGCGTGATTTTCACCACCTCGGAAGACAACCTGCAGCAGATCATCCAGCACACGCAGAACGGCGAGCAACTCTCTGCCACCGCGTACGACCGCAGCAACACCCGGTCGCTCGCAGCCGGCACGCTCAAGACGATGGACAACCAGATCGACACGACCACCGGCACCGTGCGGCTGCGCGCGATCTTCCCGAACGACGGCAACAGGCTGTTTCCCAATCAGTTCGTCAATACGCGTCTGTTGGTCGACACCATCAAGGACGCAGTCATCGTGCCGACTACCGCCGTGCTCAACGGCTCGATGGGTCAGTTCGTGTACGTCGTGAAGCCGGACAATACGGTCACGGTGCGCCCTGTCAAAACCGGCCCGGTGGACGGCGAACGCACCAGCATCAAATCGGGCCTGCAGGTCGGCGAGCGCGTCGTGACCGACGGCTCTGACCGGCTGCGCGAAGGCGCGAAGATCACGATTCCGGCCGACCGGCCGCGCGCCGCCTCCGGCATGCGCGGTGCAAGCGGTGGAAGCGGCGCGGCAACCGCTTCGGGTGCAGCGGGTGCATCAGGCGCCCACGCGCATCATGGCAGACACGCATCGCAAGCTTCGCAATAAAGGCACGGCACTGATCGCATGAATCCATCCCGCGCTTTTATTCTGCGTCCCGTCGGCACTGCGCTGCTGATGGCGGCGATCATGCTGGTCGGCCTCGTCGCGCTGCGCTTTTTGCCGCTGTCGGCGCTGCCTCAGGTCGACTATCCGACCATCCAGGTGCAGACGTTCTATCCGGGCGCGAGCCCGGAAGTGATGACCTCGTCCGTGACGGCGCCGCTCGAGCGGCAATTCGGCCAGATGCCGTCGCTCAATCAGATGTCGTCGCAAAGCTCGGCCGGCTCGTCGATCATCACGCTGCAATTCAGCCTCGATCTGCCGCTCGACATCGCCGAGCAGGAAGTCCAGGCCGCGATCAACGCGGCGGGCAACCTGCTGCCCTCCGACCTGCCCGCGCCGCCGATCTACGCGAAGGTCAATCCGGCCGACGCGCCGATCATGACGCTCGCGATCACCTCGAAGTCGCTGCCGATGACCCAGGTGCAGGACATGGCCGACACCCGTCTCGCGCAGAAAATCTCCCAGGTCGCGGGCGTGGGTCTGGTGAGCGTGTCGGGCGGCCAGCGCCCGGCGGTGCGGATTCAGGCGAACCCGCGCGCGCTCGCCGCGTACGGCCTCAATCTGGACGACCTGCGCACCACCGTCTCCAACCTGAACGTCAATACGCCGAAGGGCAATTTCGACGGTCCGACGCGCAACTACACGATCAACTCGAACGACCAGTTGACCGACGCCGACCAGTACCAGAGCGCGGTGATCGCATACAAGAGCGGCCGTCCGGTGATGTTGACCGACGTCGCGAAGATCGTCCAGGGCGCGGAGAACACCAAGCTCGGCGCGTGGGTCGACGGCACGCCGGCGATCATCCTGAACGTGCAGCGCCAGCCGGGCGCCAACGTGATTCAGGTGGTGGAACACATCAAGGCGCTGCTGCCGCAATTGCAACAGGCGCTGCCCGCAGCGCTCGACGTGCAGATCGTCACCGACCGCACCACGACGATCCGCGCATCGGTGCGCGACGTGCAGTTCGAACTGGCGATGTCGGTGGTGCTGGTGGTGCTGGTGATGTACCTGTTCCTCGCCAACGTCTATGCCACCATCATTCCGAGCCTGTCGGTGCCGCTGTCGCTGATCGGCACGCTAGCCGTGATGTACCTGTGCGGCTTCTCGCTCGACAACCTGTCGCTGATGGCGCTGACCATCGCCACCGGCTTCGTGGTCGACGACGCGATTGTGATGATCGAGAACATCGCGCGCTACGTCGAGGACGGCGATCCGCCGCTCGAAGCGGCCCTGAAGGGCTCGAAGCAGATCGGCTTCACGATCATTTCGCTGACCGTATCGCTGATCGCCGTGCTGATTCCGCTGCTCTTCATGGGCGACGTGGTGGGCCGCTTGTTCCATGAATTTGCGATTACGCTGGCGGTGACCATCGTGATTTCGGCGGTCGTCTCGCTGACGCTCGTGCCGATGATGTGCGCGAAGCTGCTGCGCCACACGCCGCCGCATGACAGCCACCGCTTCGAGGCGAAAGCGCACCGCTTCATCGACTGGGTGATCGCCCGCTATGCGGTCGCGCTCACGTGGGTGCTGAACCGGCAACGCTCCACGCTGGTGGTCGCGCTGCTCACGCTGGTGCTGACCGCAGTGCTCTATGTGTTCATTCCGAAGGGTTTCTTCCCGGTTCAGGATACCGGCGTGATCCAGGCGATCACGCAGGCGCCGCAGTCGGTGTCGTATGCGTCGATGGCCGAGCGCCAGCAGGAACTCGCCGCGCAGATCCTGAAGAATCCGGACGTCGAAAGCCTGACCTCGTTCATCGGCGTGGACGGCAACAACATCACGCTCAACAGCGGCCGCATGCTGATCAACCTCAAGCCGCGCGACGACCGCAGCAACACCGCGAGCGAGGTGATCCGCCAGTTGCAGAAGGACGTCGCGCATATCGCGGGTGCGTCGCTCTTCATGCAGCCGGTGCAGGATCTGACGATCGACTCCACCGTGAGCCCGACGCAGTACCAGTTCATGCTGACCGATGCGAACATCAGCGAATTCACGACGTGGGTGCCGAAGCTGGTCGACCGGCTGAAACAGGCGCCCGAACTCGCGGACGTGGCGACCAATCTGCAGGACAACGGCCGCTCGGTGTTCATCCAGATCGACCGCCCCACCGCGTCGCGCTTCGGCATCACGCCAGCCACCATCGACAACGCACTGTACGACGCGTACGGCCAGCGCATCATCTCGACCATCTTCACCCAGTCGAACCAGTACCGCGTGATTCTGGAAGCCTTGCCGGAGATGCAGCACTACACCGACTCGCTCAACTCGATCTACCTGCCCTCTTCCACGTCGACAGGCGGCCAGGTGCCGCTGTCGGCGGTCGCGAAGTTCGTCGAACAACCGGCGCCGCTGCTCGTCACGCATCTGAGCCAGTTCCCGGCCACCACGGTGTCGTTCAACCTCGCACCGGGCTCGTCGCTCGGCGCGGCGGTCAAGGCGATCGCTCAGGCGCAGAAGGACATCGGCTTGCCGGCATCGTTCCAGACGCGCTACCAGGGCGCGGCGCTCGCGTTCCAGGCGTCGCTGAGCAACGAGCTGCTCCTGATTCTCGCGGCCATCGTCACGATGTACATCGTGCTCGGCGTGCTCTACGAGAGCTTCATCCATCCGATTACGATTCTCTCCACGCTGCCGTCGGCGGGGGTCGGCGCGTTGCTCGCGCTGCTGATCACGGGGCATGATCTGGACATCATCGGCATCATCGGGATCGTGCTGCTGATCGGCATCGTGAAGAAGAACGCGATCATGATGATCGACTTCGCGCTGTACGCCGAGCGCGAGGAAGGCAAGCCGCCGCGCGAAGCGATCTACCAGGCGTGTCTGCTGCGCTTTCGGCCGATCCTGATGACCACCCTTGCCGCACTGCTCGGCGCACTGCCGCTGATGCTCGGCACCGGTGCAGGTTCGGAGCTGCGCCGGCCGCTCGGTATCGCGATCGCGGGCGGGCTGATCGTCAGTCAGCTGTTGACGCTGTTCACCACGCCGGTGATCTACCTCGCGTTCGATTCGCTCGGCCGCCGCGCGCGCGAGCGCTTTAACCGCGGCAAGCCGACGGCGCCGCCCGCCGCCGATGCGGGGACCTGAGCGATGAATCTGTCGCGTCCGTTTATCTCGCGCCCGGTCGCCACGACGTTGCTGGCGATCGGCGTTGCGCTGGCCGGTATCGTCGCGTTCACCAAACTGCCGGTCGCGCCGCTGCCGCAAGTCGACTTCCCGACCATTTCGATTCAGGCCTCGTTGCCGGGCGCGAGCCCGGAGACCGTGGCCACCAGTGTCGCCAGTCCACTGGAGCGGCATCTGGGCTCGATCGCCGACGTCACGGAAATGACCTCGACCAGCTCCGTGGGCTCGACGCGGATCACCATGCAGTTCGGCCTGAACCGCAATATCGACGGCGCCGCGCGCGACGTGCAGGCCGCCATCAACGCCGCGCGCGCCGATCTGCCGAGCAGCCTGCGCAGCAACCCCACGTATCACAAGGTCAACCCCGCCGACGCGCCGATCATGATTCTGGCGCTCACGTCGAACACGCTGAGCGCCGGCCAGCTGTACGATTCGGCGGCTACCGTGCTGCAGCAGTCGCTGTCGCAGGTGGCCGGCGTCGGCGAAGTGGACGTGAGCGGCTCGGCCAATCCGGCCGTGCGCGTCGAACTGCAGCCGCAGGCGCTCGCGCACTACGGCATTGGTCTGGAAGACGTGCGCGCCGCGCTCGCCGCGGCCAACGCGAACAGTCCGAAGGGCTCGATCGAGTTCGGCGGGAACCGCGTGCAGATCTACACCAACGACCAGGCAACCAGGGCGTCGCAATATGAAGACCTGGTGATCGCGTACCGCAACGGCGCGGCGGTGAAACTCTCCGACGTCGCCGAGGTGGTCGATTCGGTCGAGGATCTGCGCAACCTGGGACTCTTCAACGGCAAGCGTTCGGTGCTGGTGATCCTGTACCGTCAGCCGGGCGCGAACATCATAGACACCATCGACCGGGTGACGGCGATGCTGCCGCAACTGCGCGCGTCGCTGCCCGCCGCGGTCGACATCTCGCCCACCGCGGATCGCTCCACCACGATCCGCGCGTCGCTGCGCGACACCGGCCGCACGCTGATGATCGCTGTGGTGCTGGTGGTGATGGTGGTGTTCCTGTTCCTGCGTAACTGGCGCGCCACGCTGATTCCGAGCGTGGCGGTGCCGATCTCGATCATCGGCACGTTCGGTGCCATGTACCTGCTGGGTTTCTCGATCGACAACCTGTCGCTGATGGCGTTGACCATCGCGACCGGCTTCGTGGTCGACGACGCGATCGTGGTGCTGGAGAACATCTCCCGGCATATCGAGAACGGCGTGCCGCGTATGAAGGCCGCGTTTCTCGGCGCGCGCGAAGTCGGCTTCACGGTGATGTCGATCAGCATTTCGCTGGTCGCCGTGTTCCTGCCGATCCTGCTGATGGGCGGCATTGTCGGCAGGCTGTTCCGCGAGTTCGCGCTGACGCTCTCGCTCGCGATCGGCGTGTCGCTGGTCGTCTCGCTCACGCTCACGCCGATGATGTGCTCGCGTCTGCTGCACGAGTCGTACGAGAAAAAGCAGGAAGGCCGTCTCGGGCGCTGGCTGGAACGCGGCTTCGCGTCGATGCAGCGCGGCTACGAGCGCACGCTCGGCTGGGCGCTGCTGCATCCGCGCGTGATCGTCACCATTCTGCTGTTGACGATCGGCCTGAACGTCTGGCTGTACGTCATCGTGCCGAAGGGCTTCTTTCCGCAGCAGGACACCGGCCGGCTGATCGGCGGCATTCAGGCCGACCAGAGCACGTCGTTCCAGGCAATGAAGGGCAAGTTCGCGCAAATGATGGATATCGTCGGCAAGAACCCGGCGGTGGACAGCGTGGTGGGTTTCACCGGCGGCCGGCAGACCAACTCGGGCTTCATGTTCGTGTCGCTCAAACCGAAGACCGAACGCAAGCTCTCCGCCGAGCAGGTGATGCAGCAACTGCGCGCGCCGCTCGGCAACGTCGCGGGCGCCCGCACCTTTCTGCAGGCGGTGCAGGACATCCGCGTCGGCGGACGGCAGTCGAACGCGCAATACCAGTTCACGCTGCTGGCCGATTCGACGCCCCAGCTGTACCTGTGGGGGCCCAGGCTCACCGAGGCGTTGCAGGCGCGCCGCGAACTGACGGACGTGAACTCCGACCAGCAGCAAGGCGGCCTCGAAGCGATGGTGACGATCGACCGCGCCACCGCGTCGCGCTTCGGGATCAAGCCCTCGCAGATCGACAACACCCTGTACGACGCGTTCGGCCAGCGCCAGGTGTCGACCATTTACAACCCGCTGAACCAGTATCACGTCGTGATGGAAGTCGCACCGCAATACTGGCAGAGTCCCGAGATGCTCAGGCAGCTCTACATCAGCACGTCGGGCGGCAGCGCGAGCGGCTCGCAGACCACCAACGCGCCGGCGGGCACGGTCACGTCGAAGAAGAACGCGCCGACGAGCGCCAGCACCAGCGCGGCCGCCGGCGGCACGGCGGGCACCACGGCGGCGAGCGCGGCCAGCATCGCCGCCGATTCCGCGCGCAACCAGGCGATCAACTCGATTGCGGCGAGCGGCAAGTCGAGTGCGTCGTCGGGCGCGGCCGTGTCGACGTCGAAGGAGACCATGGTGCCGTTGTCGGCGATCGCCAGCTTCGGGCCGGGCACCACGCCGCTCTCGGTCAACCACCAGAGCCAGTTCGTGGCCTCGACGATCTCGTTCAATCTGCCGCCGGGCGTGTCCCTCTCCACCGCGACGCAGGCGATCTACGACACCATGGCTCAAATCGGCATGCCGGCCACGATCCACGGCAGCTTCCAGGGCACGGCGCAGGCGTTCCAGCAGTCGTTGTCCGACCAGCCGATCCTGATCCTGAGCGCACTTGCGGCGGTGTACATCGTGCTGGGCATGCTGTACGAGAGCTACATCCACCCGCTGACGATTCTCTCGACGCTGCCTTCGGCGGGCGTCGGTGCGTTGCTCGCGCTGCTGCTCTTCAAGACGGAGTTCAGCATCATCGCGCTGATCGGCGTGATCCTGCTGATCGGTATCGTGAAGAAGAACGCGATCATGATGGTGGATTTCGCCATCGAAGCGTCGCGCCAGGGGATGTCCTCGCGCGACGCAATTTTCCAGGCCTGCCTGCTGCGCTTCCGGCCCATCATGATGACCACCTTCGCGGCGCTGCTCGGCGCGTTGCCGCTCGCGTTCGGGCACGGCGAAGGCGCCGAATTGCGGGCGCCATTGGGCATCTCCATCGTCGGCGGGCTGATCGTCAGTCAGATGCTCACGCTGTACACGACGCCGGTGGTGTATCTGTATATGGATCGGCTCCGGCAGCGGTGGGAGTCGAGGAAGGCGCGCAGAAGCGGTGCGGCGCCGTCTGTTTGATAGATCGCCTGGCGCCGTGGGCGCTGGCGATACGCGCCACTCTCAGGTCTTCAACAAGGTATTCGGGAGGCACGAAGTCGACGCGGCGATGGTGCTGATTGCTACGGCGTGCTCAATGGCCAGGCGCGCTCAAAGCTTCTGCTCCCTCGCCAGCAAAAAAATCCGCTGCCATTGCCGCGCCTGCCGCTCGCTCGACATCGGCACCAGCCAATCGCCATGCCTGGGATCTTTGACCTTCAAGGCCAACTGCACCAGATCATCGCGGCCCTGCACTTCGGCGCCCTGTATGTCGGCAAAGATATAAGCGCCGCGCTCCTCGCCGACATCGATCTCGCACAGCCGCTTGCCGGCCGCGAGCCGCACCGAGCCCCAGTTGCCCTTGAGCTCGTGCGTCCAGTCGCCATCGCGCACGTTCGGTGCGACTTCCTGGCGGCGTCGCCACCCATACGCGGCGGCAGCAATCAGCAGCGCCGCCACCAGCACGGCTACACCGAGGGCAACAGCCAGGCCGAACGCTGCCTCCAATGCATGGAACGCGCGCACAGCCCCGTACACCAGCCCGATCAGCGCCATTAGCGCAACCACAATCGGCATCGTCAGCTCACCCCGGAAAAAGACAATTCAACCTGGCACAGCGACGCCGCATCGTCAGCGCAAAAACCATCACGGACAACGCGCCGCCGCAACCGAACCCCACGTTACCGCGACTTGTGCGCTTCGGCCCAATCCTTGACTGCTTTCAACGTGTTCGCGACGTGCTTTTCCGGCGACAGGCTGGTGTATTCGTAGATGATCTTGCCGTCGGGCGCGATCACATACGACACGCGATTGGCCATCGAGCTGCGCATCGGCATGCCCGCGTCATACGCGCCGATCACTTTCGCATCGGCGTCCGCTGCAACCGGGAATTTGCTGCGGCATTCGCTGACCGAGAACTTCGTCAAGGTGTCGATGTTGTCGTGCGATACGCCGATCACCGTCGCGCCGTACTGCTTGTATTGGTCGACCGCATCCGCGAACTCGTGCGCTTCGATCGTGCAGCCCGTGGTGAAAGCCGCCGGATAGAAGTACAGCACGACCGGCCCTTGCTTCAACGCGTCGGCGAGTGAATACGTGTAGGTCTTGCCGCCGAGCGATGCCTGCACGGTGAACGGCGGCGCGTCGTCGCCCGGCTTGAGCGCGGCCGACGCGCACAGCGAATAGACAGCGAAGCCGGCCGAAATGATGGTGGCCAGTGCGGTGGTTATAAATCTTCTCTGCATGTGCTTCTCCTCGCGCGAGTATGCGGTTTGTTGCGTGATCGTGGCGCGGGGGCGTTGCACGCAACCCGCTTCTCGTTGCACGCGCTATTGAATCACGGCCGCCCGCGCTGCGTACGAAGCGGCCACGAAAGACGCGCGGCGCGCGGCAGTCCGGCTCAGCCAGCCGTCTCCTCGACGTGCGCGCCGAACCATGCCGCCGCGGACAGGTTGAGGTCGGACAACACATCCGGCGTAAGCGTCGCAAAGCCGGCCGGCGCATCAGGCGCGGCGGCAAGCGACGCCGCGTCGCCGCCCTCGCCTGCCACTTCGGCCAGACGCAACAGTGCGCCGAGTTCGCCCGTGTGCCCGACGATCGCCTCGCGAATGCGCGGCGCGAGGCCGAGCTTGTCCAGGACCGCCGCCGGCGTGCTGTCGAGCACCACATGCACCAGCGAGAAAATACCGGTCATGAACGCCGCATCGGCAAACTGGTCGTCGGACGGGCGCAGCCAGCTGGCGGCCAGTTCCATGAAACGCGAGCGCGTGCCGGCCAGTTGCACGAGCGGATCGGCGCGCCACGGCAAGTCGCCGCTGTCCGCGTACAGCAGCAGTTGCGCCCAGCGCGCAATCTGCCGCGTGCCGGTGGCGATGATCGCCTCGCGCAGCGACGCGATATTGCGGCCGAGCCCGAACGCGCTCGAATTGACGAGCCGCAGCAGTTGCACCACCACGCTCGGGTTCAGCTTGAGCTCGGCTTCCAGATCGCCGATGCCGGCATCGCGCGCGAGCAGCGCGAGCAGGCGCAGCAGCCCCGGCCGCAGCGAGCGGTTGCGCGGCGCGCTCAGCACCTGGGGCCGCGCGAAGAAGTAGCCCTGGAACAGATCGAAGCCGAGTTCGCGCGCGAGCATGAAATCGCCACGCGTCTCCACCTTCTCGGCCAGCAAGGTCTTGCCGTAGCCGCGCACGACGGCGGCTAGCTTGTCGAGCGCGCCACGTCCGGCCTGCAAAAAGTCCACTTTGACGATATCGGTGTACGGCAGCACGTACATCAGCTCGTCCGAGAGTTCGCTGACATCGTCGAGCGCGATCTGAAAGCCGGCGCGGCGCAACTCGCTGAGGCGGCGCGTCAGCTGCGCGTCGAACCTGACCGTTTCGAGGATCTCGAGCACGAAGCGCTCGGGCGGCAACAGATGGACGATGTCGTTGAACAGCAGCGCGCGGTCGATGTTGACGAAACCGCGGTGCTGCCCCAGCACGGCCGGCACACCGATCCCGCCGATCGTGTGCGCGACGACCTGCGCGGTGGCCTTGGTGTCGCAGTTGATCTCGGCGTAGTTGTGCGCACCGGCTCTGAACAGCAGCTCATAGGCATGGAGCGCGCCGTCGCGATCGAGAATCGGCTGGCGGCCCAGGTAGACGAACTGCGCGGCGGATGCGGCCTCGGCGGACGCGTCAAGCACCTCGATGCGCCGGGCATGGCTCCTGGCAAAATGACGTTCGGACATGGATCATCGGTGCAAGTGTTCGGAAGAGCTACGCCGCAGCAACGTCCTGGGCGCCGCTGCAGGACAGGGATGCCATATTAACGACATCGAGCGCCGCCACTTTAACCGAATTGCGCCCGCCGTCGCTGCCACGGATGTGCGTGGCCTGCGTACGCATTGTGCGAGGCCGGCCTGCGCATTGTTTTTGGCGGCAGCCACTAAAGTTTTTCCAGCACGGGTCGTTATCTCGTTCTGATGAGCCGGCCTGATACCTCTTGACCGCCCAAGCGGCACAGCCGGACACCGCCCCGCCAGCCAGACGAACCCAGGTTGCCAGCGACAAACATGGAAGCGAACAGCATCACCGCCCCCCGCCGGGGCTCCTTGCGCACGGTCATAGACCGGTTCTGTGCGTTCGGCCGGCAGGTGAACGGCACCCGGCAGACCGGCGCGAACCGCGCTCTGCAACTGGAACAGGTAGTCGGCGCAGTCGACCTGCTGGCGCACGTCGATGCCGCGCTGCGCTTCATCTATGTGTCGGACGCGAGCTTGCGCTTCATCGGCTACCACCGCGAGTATCTGGAGACCATCTCTCTGCACGACCTCGTCGCGCCCGCCGACGTGCCGCGCCTCGACGCACTGCTTGCGCGCGCGTCGAGCACACGCCACGTCGAGAAGGCGACCCTCGGCCTGATCAAGTCGCTGACCTATCCGATCACCGTCGAGCTGCGCGTCGTGCGCAGCAGCCACGAGGGCATCGACGGCTATGCGATCGCCGGCTTCGACGTATCGGCATGGTGCGCCACCGAGGAGCGCCTGACCAAGGCACTGCATCTGGATCGCCTGACCCATCTCGCCAACCAGTCGGCGCTGCTGCCCGCGCTGCTCGACGCCCAGCAGCAGGCCGACGCGCACGGCACGCCGGCGGCGCTGCTGCTGCTCGACCTCGACGACTATCAGCGCGTGAACCGCGCGCTCGGCTACGACGCCGGCGACGAGATGCTGCGCGACACGTCGCGGCGCCTGTTGAACATGACGAGCCCGAGCGAAACCGTGGCGCGCGTGGCGAGCGACGAGTTCGCGATCCTCGTCAAGCCCGCCGCCAGCCGCACCGACGCGGCCGCCGCCGCGGAAGCGCTGGCGCGGCGCCTGTTGGCCGCGATCCAGCAGCCGTATGTGTTCAAGGGCCAGCAGGTGCATCTGTCGGCGAGCATCGGTATCGCGCTCTACCCCGACGTGCGCCACGTCAACGACACCGCCGCGCACGACACTCACCTGCTGCGCTGGGCCGACCATGCGCTGCTGCAAGCCAAGGCGGCCGGCGGCAACACGCTCGCTTTCTACGTGCCGGACGACAACCCCGCCGACGCCGAACGCCTGAAGCTCGAAGCCGATCTCTACGACGGCGTGCGCAACGGCGAGTTCGCGCTGCACTTCCAGCCCATCACCAGCAGCCGCACGCATGGCGTGGTCGGCGTCGAGGCGTTGATCCGCTGGGCTCATCCGGTGCATGGGCTCGTGCCGCCGTCGATGTTCATTCCGCTCGCCGAGTCGATCGGCCTGATCAACTTCCTCGGCAACTGGGTGCTGAAGGTCGCGTGCATGCAATTGATTCAGTGGGACGCGCAAGGCATCTCGCTGCAATACGTGGCCGTGAACGTGTCGCCGCAGCAGTTCCGCGATCCGCGCTTCAAGGACAGCGTGCGCGAGGCGATCGCGCTGACCGGCATCGATCCGCGCCGCCTCGTGTTCGAGATCACCGAAAGCCTGCTGATGCACGACCCGGCCCACGCCACGGGTCTGCTCGAAGAGTTGACCGCGATGGGCATCCGCTTTGCCGTCGACGACTTCGGCACTGGCTATTCGAGCCTCGCTTATCTGCAACGGTTTCCGCTCGCCAAGCTCAAGATCGACCGGAGTTTCGTCGAGAATCTGCTAACCTCGCGAAACGATCAGGCAATCGTTAGCGCGGTGGTCGGGCTCGCGCAGACACTCGACCTCGAGCTGGTCGCCGAAGGCGTCGAAACAGAAGCGCAGCGCACGCTGCTCACCGAGATGGGATGCGATCATATTCAGGGATGGCTCGTCTGCAAGGCGCTGCCTTCGGAAGAACTTGCGCAGCGTTTCGAAGCGCGCACGCTTCACTTGCACTGCGCCTAGCCGTGCGGGCGCAACGCTTACTCAGTGGAACAAGCCGGCCGCGAGCCGGCGTGGCAATCAATGGAACGTGTATGGTATTTGCGGGACTCACATGCTAAAGGCGGCAGTGCTCGACCGGCTTTGGACGCGAATGAGCGAGCGGGGCGATTTCCCCATGCTGTCGCAGTCGCTGCGCACGACTATGGCAGCGGTGAACAATGACGACCTCGATTTCACGGGCCTCGTGCAGGTGGTGCTGTCGGACTTCGCATTGACGCAGAAAGTGCTGCGGCTCGCCAACTCGGCCATGTACATGGCGTTCGGCGGCAATATCACCACCGTATCGCGCGCGTTGATGGTGCTCGGCATGGACGCGGTCGGCCATCTCGTCGTCGGCCTGAAGATCGTCGATCACTTTCATCACAGCGCGCCGCGCCGCATCGACGCGAAACTCGAACTGAACCGCACGCTGCTGTCGGGCTGCGTCGCGCGCAAGCTCACCGAGCGCGGCGATCTGCGTGCCGGCGAGGAAGCGGTGGTCTGCACGCTGATGCGGCAGATCGGCAAGCTGCTGGTGGTGTTCTATCTGGACGCCGAGTGGGACCAGATTCGCCGGCATATCGACGAGGGCACGCACGAAGCCGAAGCCTGCGTGCTGGTGCTCGGCGTGACCTTCGACGAGATCGGCGCCGAAGCGGCCGTGCGTTGGCGTCTGCCCGACACGATCCGCTCGGGCATGCGCGAGTTCGATCCGCAGGACGTGGAAGAACCCCGCCAGGTACAGTGGCTGCGCGCCATCACCAATTACTCGACGGCGGTCGCCGACGTGCTGACCCAGCAGAGCATGCCTGACTGCGAACGTGAAGCGCGCATCGCCGAACTCGCGCAGGACTATAGCAGCGCGTTGAATACCGACCCCGAGGTGCTGCTGGAAATGAGTGTGGCGCTCGCCCGCGAGGAAGGCGGCGACGGCGTGATGGCCGAGATCGTCGAGTTGCGCGCGAATGCGGATGCCATCGCACGCGAGGCGCTCGACCCCGAGGCGCGCATCGCGGTGGGCGTCAAGGATCTGCGCGGCCTGCCCGAAGGCAGCCCGCTCGCGCCCGCGCTCGCCATGGCCGCGGAAACCGTGCTGGCCGGCCTCGGCTTTGCGCGCACGGTGGTGTTCGTCAAGCACAGCAACGGCACGTTCAAGGCACGGCTTGGTCTAGGTCCCAAGATCGATTCGGCGCTTCCCAAGCTGACCTTCAACAGCGCGTTCGAGCCCGACGTGTTTCATCTGGCCATCGCGAATTCGGTGGGCATCTTCATCGAGAACGCGCGCGACCCGAAGATGGTCGCGCGATTACCGGAGTGGTTCCGCCGCTCGTTCGACGACACCCGCGCGTTCTTGCTGCTGCCGGTCGTCGACGAGAGCGACCAGACAGTGTCGCTGCTATACGGCGACTGGTCGCATACTCAGGAGCCGCGCCGCATCTCGCAGAAGGAGATGAGCGTGCTCAACGAACTGGCAAAGGAATTAAGCCGTTTTTTCGGCTTGGGGCAGATGCGGGAAATGGAGACGATGTGAGGACGTGGCGTGATCGTTGATCATATGCCCTGGCTTCACTCTCACCGATTCAGTGTCTGCCCTGCTTCAAGCTGTTCGAGACTGCCCAGTCCGCGGGGGCGGCGTATGCCGGACGTGCGCGCTGTGGGTCATGCGGTTCATGCGGGCTCAGACCGTGCCCGCGCTTAAAAGCTGTAGCGCCGCGCCCGCTCCCCGTCGCGGCCAGTCAATCCTCGATCCGTTCCAGTCCCTGCGCGCTGTGGTCCGCGACGCCCGCCCACGCCGCCGCGGCGAGGCCCATCTGCGCGACCTCTTCCAGCGTCAACGGCGACAGGCGTTCGCACAGCATGGCGAGGTTCTCCCACTCACCCCCCTCGAGGGCCTCGATCACGCTCAGCAGTTCGCCCAGCTTGCCCTCGCGACGCAGGATCGCGGCCTGGATCGGACGCGACAGCGTCAGCACATTCAACGTGCTTTCGAGCGAGCCGCCGAACACCGCGTCGACGAATGAAAACACGCCCGTGAGAAACGCGGCGTCTGCCTCGTCGCGGCCCGCCTCGGGCAGACGCTCGATCGCCAGTTCCATGAAGCGCGCGCGGGTCGCCGCGAGTTGCAGCAACGGGTCGTCCTCGAGCGCGACCTTGCGGCCATCCGCATACAGCAGCAACTGCGTCCAGCGCGCGATGCGGTCGGTGCCGGTCGCATTGATCGCGTCACGCAGCGTCGTCACTTTATGGCCCACTGCCAGACCGCTCGCATTCGCGAGCTTCATCAGATGCATGACCAGCAGCGGATTGAGCTTCAGTTCGGCTTCGAGTTGCGCGACGGTGGGCTCGCCCGCCAGCAATTGCAGCAGATTGAGCAGCGCGTGGCGGGGGGCGCTGACGCGGCGCGAGGCCGCGCTTTGCGCGCGCGCGAAGAAGTAGCCCTGAAAGCGGTCGAAGCCGAGCGCTTGCGTGGCTTCGAAATCGGCCTGCGTGTCGATACCCGATGCGACCAGCAGCTTGCCCGCCGACTTCAGCACGCTCGCGAGCTTGGGCAGCAGCGCACCCGGCGTACGCGCGACGTCGATCTTCACGACCTCGGCATACGGCAGCAGTTTGGCGAAGCTCTCGTTGGGCTGCGTCACTTCGTCGAGCACGAAACGATAGCGCCGGCCATGGAGCTGCACGATACGCGCGATCAGTTCGTCGTCGACCGCGAGCGGCGGCGCGAGCTCGAACATGAAGCGATCGGCAGGCAGGCGCACGATGGAGTCGTCGAGCAGCATCTCGCGGCTGACGTCGACATACGCGACATGCCCGGTGAGCGCGCCGCGCACATCGCCTTGAAGCAGGCCGCGGACGATAGCGCGCGCCGCCAGTTGCGCCGGATCGCACGCGCGGCCGGGCAAGGCATCGGGGTCTGACGGCTGGCTTGCTGCGGTGGCTGCGGTGGCTGCGGTGGCTTCGGCCGGCGGCACTTCGGGCGCGCGGACCTTGAGCTCGTAGCCGCACAGCATGCCGTCCCCGTTCAGAATCGGCTGCCGGACGAAGCTGGCAAGCCATTGCGTCTCGTGCGCCGCGCCGGTCTGCCTCGAAGTCTCGATTGCGATGGTGGTCATTACGTTCCCCCGCGCGGCGCCTTTGGCGCTTTCCCGCTGTATTTTGGTTTTAGCCGCCCCGTGGCGCGTGTCGTTGACCCGGGTGAGCCCGTGGCGCCGACGGTATGCCCGCAGATTCTAGCGCAGGCAGTCAGGCTCCGAGAGGCCAACGGCGCAATATAGAGAAATAATTGGTGCGGGTGCCATCGCTGACGCGATCGACATCACCGCGTTGCAATGCCTGGCGCTTCGAACGGTTGCGACCATCGATGGCCGGATACGGAGATCGCGGCGCCCTGTGCAAACCCAGCTTCGTCGCATGCAGCATCGCACGCGAGAAGCCGCACGCCGCGCTACTTCAGCACGACGCTAACGTCGAAGTATCTGGCCGCGATACGGTCGAGCGTGCCGTCCGCCTTCAATTCCCGCAGCGCCTCGTTGAGCGCATCCTTGAGCGCCTTGTCGCTCTTGCGGATGCCGTAGCCGACGCCCGCGCCGAGCAGCTTCTCGTCGGTCACGGCCGGACCGGCGAATTCGAAGCCCGCACCTTGCGGCTTCTTCAGAAAGCCTTTGGATGCGGCTTCCGCGTCCTGAAACGATGCGTCGAGGCGCCCCGACGCCAGATCGGCGTAAATCTGGTCCTGCGTCTGATACGGCACGACGTCGACGCCGGCCGGCGCCCAACGTGCCTTCGCGTAGGTTTCCTGAATCGTGCCCTGCAGCACGCCGACGTGCTTGCCCTTCAGCGATGCCGGCGTCGGCAGCAGACCGCTACCCTTCTTTGCGATCATCCGATTCGGGATCGTGTAGATCGGATCGGTGAAATCGACCGCCTGGCGGCGCTGATCCGTAATCGTCATGTCCGAATTGATCGCACTGAACTTGCGGGCTTCGAGCGCCGGAATCAGGCCGTCGAACGCGTTCTCGACCCACACGCATTTGGCCTTTAGCTTCGCGCACACTGCGTTGCCGACGTCGATGTCGAAACCTTGCAGTTCGCCCGACGGCGCCTTCGATTCGAACGGCGCATACGACGCCTCGACGCCGAAGCGCACTTCCTTGATCTGCGCCGCCGACGCAGCACCAGACGCGACAGCCGCCGCCGAAAACAGCGTGAGCGCGACCATGTTTGGCCAATTCATTTTCATTAAGGGTGTTCCTCTACGGTATTGAATAAAACGGAGCCGGACAAGAGCGCACAACGCAACTGCGCCGGCATGCGATCCGGACTCGCGCGGCCTGCGTGATGCAGCGCGGCCGCCGCGACGCGGGATTCAACAGGGTCGGGGGCACGCCCGGCCCCGCATGACTAGACAAGTTGCGACAGGGTGTCCGCAGTCGTTTCGATCACCAGCAAACCGGCGCGCAAACCCGGCTTGACCGTCGCATTCGGAAACACGATGCACTCTTCGTCGTGACGCACCGTGTAGCGATACGCGCCGTCGCGCGCGAGCAGGCTGCCTTTCGCGAACGGCGTGAAGTTGGGCACGTCCGCCGCGAACAGCAGTTCGAACGCCTCGCTGTGCTTGGTGAGCTGGTCGATCACGGTGAAAACGCGCGGCAGTGCAGCGCTTGCGTTCGCGGGCGCGCCGGCCAGCAGCCGCCTCAATGCCGCGTCAGCGCCGGCAAAGCGCGTCAGATCGTTGTTGCCGAACGGGCGCACCTTGCCCAGTTCCAGCGTGCACGCATCGGCCCCGCAGGCCTGCGCGGTGAAGTGCGAATACGTGTTGCCTTGGGTGGTGTGCAACAGTACCGCGCTGATGCGCGCGTCGCCGAGCCATTCGAACATCGCGCGAGACAGGGGCTTGCCGGTATGCGGCAGCAACGCGAACTGCTCGAAGGCGGACGCGCGGATCGCGGTATGCATGTCGATGTGCCAGCGCGCGCCAACGGCCTGCGGCGCCGCCGCGAAGAAGCGCGTCGCGGCCTGCTCCAGTGCCGCCGCACGCGGCGCTTCGTGGCTGTGCGGCACCTGCAGATGACGGCTGCTGAAGAGCCGGTTCAGATCGTCGTCGCGATAGCGGACCGCATCGCGCATTGCGTCGACGTTGCCGAGGATCACCAGCAGCCGGCACGCCAGCGCCGCGCCGCCTTGCGCGAGATCGCGCACCAGCCGCGACAGCAATTCGATCGGCGCCGTTTCGTCGCCGTGAATGCCGGCCGATACCAGCACGCTGCGCACCTCGGCCATCGGCGCGGCGGGCTCCATGACGAGCACGCCGTTGTCGAGCCACGACCAGCGCACACCGTTCCCGCATACGCCGTGCGCGTCATGCGCGGCTGGCCGCGTCCCCTTCAGCGTATAGGCGAGGAAATCATCGAGCATCATCGCGTGCTCAGCGCTGGAAGTCATACAGCGAACCGAGGCCGAGAATCTGCGTGAGCTCGTCAAGCGCGGTGCGCGACTCGACCAGCAAGGTCGGATCGCTGAGATCGGCCGGCGCGAGACGATCGCGGTAATGCTTTTCGATCCACGCGTCGAGCCGGCCGAACAGCGCGTCGTCGATCCACACGCCCGGCGCGACCGCCGCGCGTTCCGCGTCGTCGAGCACCACGCGCAGCCGCAGACACGCGGGGCCGCCGCCGTTCTTCATGCTCTCGCGCAGATCGAACACCAGCACGTCATCGATCGGACCCGCGTGCGAAGCCAGCTCGTCGAGGTAGGCCGCGACGCGCGGATTCTCCCGGCATTCCTGCGGCACCACCAGCACCTGCTTGCCGTCAGGACGCGTCAACAGCTGACTGTTGAACAGATACGACGTGACGGCATCGGCGACGCTGACCTGAGCGTCAGGCACTTCGATCACGTCCAGGCCCGCGCTCATGGCCGCGAGCTTGGTGCGCAGTTCGTCGTACACCGCACTCTGCTCGACGAACGCCAGTTGATGGCAGAACAGCGTGTTGCGATTGCCGACTGCGATCACGTCGTTATGGAACACGCCCGCGTCGATCACGTCGGGGTTCTGCTGCGCGAACACGGTGGCCGCATCCGCCAGCCCGTGACGATGCGCGACCGCGCGGCTCGCCTCGAAGGTCTGCCGCGCAGGAAAGCGCTTGGGCTCGGCAGCGCGGCGATATTCGCTGCGGCCGTACACGAAGAATTCGACGCCGCGTGCGCTGTAGTCCGCGCAAAAGCGCGTGTGATTCGCCGCGCCTTCGTCGCCGAGCGCCGGCGTGCCCGGCAGCGCCTCGTGAACCATGAAGCGATCCGTGTCACTGAATATCGCGCGCAGCGTGCGGCGCGTCGATTCATGTTCGATCGCGCGATGCAGCTTGCTGCACAGATTGGCCGGCGTGAAATGCACGCGGCCGTCGTTGGTGTCGGCCGAAGGGCTCACGGTCGCCGCGTTCGCGGTCCACATCGCCGAGGCGGAGCTGGCGGCCGCGAGCAACTCAGGCGCGTGCTTCGCGACGCGCGCGATCACCGACGCGTCGTCGCCGGAGAAACCGAGTTCGCGCAACAGGCGCATCGACGGACGCTCCTGCGGCGGCAGCACGCCCTGATGAAAACCGAGATCGGCGAGCCGTTTCATCTTGCGCAGACCCTGGCGGGCCGCCGCCTTCGGATTGGCAACCGACTTCTCGTTGTTCTGCGACGCGACGTTGCCGAACGACAACCCCGCGTAGTTGTGAGTCGGGCCGACCAGGCCGTCGAAATTGGCTTCAGTGGCTTGCATCGTCGATCCTTAGAATTGAAGGCCCGGCGAGACGCTCGCGGGCATGTGCAGTTGCGCGCTTTCGACGGAAGCCATCGGGTACGCGCAGTAGTCGGCGGCATAGTAAGCGCTGGGCCGGTGATTGCCCGAGCGGCCAGGACCACCGAACGGCGCGCCCGACGACGCGCCATTGGTCGGCCGGTTCCAGTTGACGATGCCCGCGCGGATGGTGCGCTGGAACTGCGTCCACAGCGCTTCGTCGTCGGCGAGCAAGCCGGCGGACAGGCCGAACTCGGTGTCGTTGGCTTGTTCCAGCGCTTCGTCGAAGCTGCCGTAGCGGATGAGCTGCACGAGCGGGCCGAAGTGTTCTTCGTCGGGCAAGTCCTTCACCGCGCTCACGTCGAGGATGGCCGGCGTGACGAAGCCGAGTTGCGGATCGCGCTGCTCCATCTTCAGCAGCGCCTTCGCGCCGTCGGCGAGTAGCCGCTCCTGCGCGGCGACGAGCCGTGAGGCCGCGCGGGCCGAAATCACCGCGCCCATGAAGGGTTGCGGATCGGCGTCATATTCGCCGACGCTGATGCGCGACGTGACATCCACGAGCCGTTGCACGAAGCGCTCGCCGAACGCGTCGTTCGGCACCAACAGGCGCCGCGCGCACGTGCAGCGCTGCCCCGCCGACAGGAACGCGGATTGAATCGTGTGATGCACGGCGGCATCCACGTCCGCGACCGGACCGATCACGAGCGGATTGTTGCCGCCCATCTCCAGCGCCAGCACGATCTCCGGCCGGCCACCGAACTGTTTGTGCAACAATGTTCCGGTGTCCGAACTACCCGTGAAAAACAGACCATCGATCTGTCGGTGATTGGCCAGCGCAATGCCGGTTTCCTTTTCGCCCTGGACCAGATTCAGCACGCCGGCCGGCAAGCCCGCGTCGCGCCAGATCTGCACGGTGACGGCGGCCACACCTGGCGCGAGTTCGGACGGTTTGAACACGACCGCGTTGCCCGCGATCAGCGCCGGCACGATATGCCCGTTCGGCAAGTGGCCAGGAAAGTTGTACGGCCCGAACACGGCCACCACGCCATGCGGGCGATGCCGCAATACGGCCGTGCCGTCGGCCATCGCGGAACGCTTTTCGCCGGTGCGCTCGTGATAGGCCTGAATCGAAATCTCGACCTTCGCGGCCATCGACGCCGCTTCGGTGCGCGCTTCCCACAGCGGCTTGCCAGTCTCGCGGCCGATCGCTTCGGCCAGCGCTTCCTTGCGCTCGGTCACGAGCGCGGCGAAGCGGCGCACCACGGCGCAACGCTCGTCGAGGCTGGACGCCGACCACCCCGCAAACGCGCGGCGCGCGCTGCGCACGGCGCGATCGACATCGTCCGCCGACGCGCTGTTGCCTTCCCACACCGTCGCGCCCGTGCCGGGGTTGCGCGACGCGAATGCGGGTCCGGTGGCGGCGGCCCATTCGCCGTCGATGAAAAGCTCGTTCATGATCATCCTTGTTTGTGTTTCTGCGGCTGCACCCGCACCGGGTCGCCCGCATTGACGCGAAGCGCGGCGGCTTCGGCCGCGCGCAGACGGAACGCGCCGTCTTGCGGCACGCCCGCCACCACGCCGACGCGAAAATCGCCGAGCGACGTATTCGACACCATCGACCTGGGCCCATCCTGCGGCGCGGCGGCGGCCGTATCGACGATCTGCGCCGGCACCAGCACGCTCTCGCGCACGGTGCGCAAATCGGCGATATGACATTCGAGCACCGGACCCGCATCGAAAATATCGACGTGGTTCTCATAGCGCAGCCCTTCCGCTTCGAGCATGCGGCGCGCGGGAATCGTGTCGGCATGCGTGAGGCCGACGCATTGCTGCGCCTCTTGCGGCAACAGTTCGACATACACCGGATAGCGCGGCATCAGTTCGGCGAGAAACGCCTTGCGGCCATGCGAGCTCAGATAGTCCGCCACGTTGAAATCGATCTGGTAGAAATGCGAGCCCACCGCGCGCCAGAACGGCGAGGTGCCGTCCGCGTCGAAATGGCCGCGCAATTCCGCGCACAGGCGCTGCGGGAAACGCTCGCGAAACTGCGCGAGAAACATGAAGCGCGAACGCGACAGCAGCCCGCCCACGCCGCTCGTGCGATAACGCGGGCTCAGGAACAGCGAGCACACCTCGGCGTAACCGGTCAGGTCGTGTGAGATGTTCAGCGCGCTCATGCGCGTCCAGATGCCGAGGTCCTGACTCGCATGCACCACCGTGCTCACGCGATAGTTGTAGAACGGCTGCTTCAACCCCACCGCCGTTTCGATCCCGCACACGCCGGCCACGTCGCCCGTGTCGGTGTCTTCCATCACGAAGAAGTAGCCCGCCTCGTGCGGCTCGGCCTTGTCTTCCATCGTGCGGCGCGCACGTTCGACGCGCGCGGCGAGCGCCTCGCGGTCCGGCTTGAAGGTGGTGAGGCCGGGGCCGGTTTCGTGCGCGAGCCGCATCAGCGCGTCGACATCGCCTCGTTGTACCACGCGAACGACGATCATTGCGCCTCTCCCAATGGTTCATCCCGATGCGGCGCATGCAGCGGCACACACCGCACGGCATCGCCCTCTTCTACGCCGAGCGCGGCGCGCGCCGCGTGCGACAGCGACGCGCCCGCGTCCTTGTTGTCGGCCAGCTCGCCCAGCACGCAGCGAAATTCGCCGGCTGCACCGTTATGCGCGATCAGATAAGTCGAGCCGTGCGCCGCGGCCGACTCGCGCACCCGCCGCGTTTCGTTGCACGTGACACTGGCGCTGCGATCCACCTGGGCGGTCAGCACCGGGCCCGCATCGAAAATGTCGACGAAGCGATCGGTCTCGAAGCCTTCTTCCAGGTGAATCTCATACGCGAGCAGCGCTTTCGAATCCGGCTCGCCGAGCACGCGCTGCGCCGCTTCGGGCAACAGCGGCACGTACACCGGATAGGTCGGCATCACTTCCGCGATGAAGGTGCGGCTGCGGCCGCCTGATTCGATTTCGATGTCGGCGAAATCGCGGCCGAAGAACTTGCGTCCCAACGCTTCCCAGAATGGCGAAACGCCGTTCTCGTCGGTGACGCCGAGCAGCAGCGAGAACACCTCGGGCGTAAAGCGCTTGCGATTGGCGGCGATGTACATCATTCGCGCGCGCGACATCAGCTGCGCGGCCGCCTCGCTGCGCAGCGACGGATCGATGTAAAAGCCGGCGAGCCGGCTTTTGCCGGTCAGTTCGTGCGACATGGTGAGCGCGTGGATCTTGCGGTTCACGTGCAGTTCGTGCGACGCATGAATCAGCGCGTCGTTGCGAAACGCGTAGAACGGGTCCGAATAACCGGCCGCGGCGACGATGCTCGCGGTGCCCATCAGCTTGCCGCTCTCGCTGTCTTCGAGTACGAACAGATAGAACTCCTCGCCCGGAAAATCGACATCCGCGCGAAACGAGTCTTCCGACAACGCGACGCGCGCTTCGAGCGCGCGCCGGTCGTGCGGCAACGAATGCAACACCGGCTGCGCGGTGCGCGCCATGTGTTCCAGTGCATCGAGATCGGCGAGTCGGCCGGGGCGTACGAAGAGCATCATCGATCCTGTTGAAGGTGACGCATGCGCCGGCGCAGGTGCCGGCTCATGGGAACGGTCTGGTGAATCAATGCGACGCCGCCTGCGCAGTCGCGCCGGCGATTTCAACGAAGGCCTTGGTCAGGCGCTCGAAGCCTTCGCTCATGTCCTCGAGCGGCATGATCAGCGACGGCACGAAACGCAGCACGTCCGGACCCGCCATCAGCATGATCACGCCATGCTGGCCCGCCGCGGTGACAAAGTCTTTGGCGCGGCCCTTGAACGCGTCGGTCAGTTCCGCGCCGATCAGCAAGCCCTTGCCGCGCACTTGGGTGAAGAGGCCCAGGCGCTCGTGCAGCTTCGCGAGGTGGCCCTTCAACACCTCGCTGCGCGCACGCACACCTTCGAGCAGTTGCGGGTCGCTGACCAGCTCGACCACCTTCTCCGCGATCGCCGCGCCGAGCGGATTGCCGCCGTAAGTCGTGCCATGCACGCCGACCTTGAAATGCGCGGACAGCTCCGTGGTGGTCAGCATTGCGCCGATCGGAAAGCCATTGCCGAGCGCCTTAGCCGTGGTCAGGATGTCCGGCGTGACACCGGTGTCCTGGTAAGCGTAGAAATAGCCGCTGCGGCCTACGCCCGTTTGCACTTCGTCGAAAATCAGCAGCGCGCCGTGCTGATCGCAGGCCTCGCGCAGCGCTTTCAGAAATGCGGGATCGGCGGGAATCACGCCGCCTTCGCCCTGGATCGGCTCGACGATCACCGCGCAGGTCTGCGCGCCGATCGCTTTCTTCGCCGCTTCGATGTCGTTGTACGGCAAGTGCTTGATGCCGGCCGGCACTGGGCCGAAGCCTTCCGAATACTTCGGCTGGCCGCCGACGCTCACGGTGAAGAATGTGCGGCCATGAAACGACTGCGTGAACGAGATGATCTCGGCCTTGTGTGCGCCATGACGGTCGAACGCGACGCGGCGTGCCAGCTTCAACGCAGCTTCGTTCGCTTCCGCGCCGGAGTTGGCGAAAAACGCGCGGTCGGCGAAGGTCAGGTCTTCGAGGCGTTTCGCCAATCGCAGCACCGGCTCGTTGGTGTAGCCATTGCCGATGTGCCACAACTTGCCGCCCTGCTCGTGCAACACTTTGAGCAACTCGGGATGCGCATGGCCGAGCGCGGTGACGGCAATGCCGCCGGCGAAGTCGATATAGTCGCGGCCTTGCGTATCCCAGACGCGTGAGCCTAAACCGCGATCCGGTACGAAGGCGGCGGGCGCAAACACCGGCACCATGACTTCGTCGAAGGTCTGGCGTGTCACAGTCAGGTCGTTCATGGCAAATCCTCGTTACAGGTGAGAGGTAATACAGCTAGTGTAGGAAACCGCACGCAATACTTCTTGCGCATAGGCGACGCTTTCTATGAGCTTCCGCGCGTGCGGCGAGGTTGAGGCTTTGAGGCGCATCGCTGCTGTCGCTGCCTTTGCCGCCTCGACCACTTCAATCCGACCGATCCGGCCGCTCGATCAGCGCAGCCGGCCGTGGCTCGCTGGCCGCGACGCCGCTCGCACCGGTCTGCTTGTCGATCCAGTTACGACGATCCTCGCGCGGAGTGACGCCAAAGCGTTCCCGATATGCGTTCGAAAAGTGCGCCGCCGACGAAAACCCGCACGCGAGACTGATCTGCACGACCGATTTGCTGGTGCGCTGCAGTTGCGTACGCGCTTTCGACAGCCGCAGCCCCAGATAGTATTTCGACGGCATCGAGCCGAGATACTGGCGGAACAGGCGTTCGAGCTGTCGCCGCGACACGCCCACGAGACCGGCGATTTCGTCGGTGGCGAGCGGGTCTTCGATATTCGCTTCCATCAGCATCAGCGCATCGTTCAGACGCGGATGGCGCTCGCCCGGCGCAGTCACGAACGGAATGCGCTGACGCTCCTCGCCCGCGCGCAACACGCCGACGCCGAGCGCGTCGGCGATCCGGTCGGCCAGTTCGGGGCCGTGCTCGCGACCGATCATCGCCAGCATGAAGTCGACGCTCGCCTGACCGCCCGCGCAGGTGGCGCGATCGCGGTCTATTTCGAAGATCTGTTGGGTGACGATGGAGCGCTCGAACTGCTCGGAGAACTGCTGATAGGTTTCCCAGTTCACGCTCACGCGATAGCCGGACAACTGCCCCGCCATCGCCAGCCACCATACGCCGTGATGAATGCCGGTGACGAGCGGCGTGCGCTGGCCGACGCGCGACAGGCTCGCGAGAAACAGCCGGTAGTCGGCGAATTGCTGAAACCGTTCGCTGATGAGGATCAGCCAATCGCACGCGATCGCGTCGCCGAACGCGGCGTCGGCGGGCCAGTGCGCGCCGCCGGCGAGCGGCACCGCGCGGCCGTCCCACGAACACACCTGAATGCGGTACAGCGCGCGGCCGTCGATTTCATTGGCGAGATTCAGCGCATCGACGATCGGCCCGACGCCCGACATCGACACCGGCGGCAACGCGACGATTGCAACCTGGGTGGTGCGAGCCGGGCTGGATGTTCGGGCCATCGCTTGGGCGAGACGACGCGACTGCGCGGGCCGCGCGTTACTTCAGACTGCCGGACAGGAACTGCTTGAGCCGTTCGCTGCGCGGCGTGGTCAGCACTTCGGCGGGCAAGCCTTCCTCTTCGGTGCGGCCCTGATGCAGGAACATCACGTGGTTGGAGACGTTGCGCGCGAAACCCATTTCGTGCGTGACGACGATCATCGTGCGGCCCTCCTCCGCGAGTTTCTGCATGACCTTCAGCACTTCGCCGACCAGTTCGGGATCGAGCGCAGAGGTGGGCTCGTCGAACAGCATCACGTCCGGGTTCATCGCGAGGGCGCGCGCAATGGCCACGCGCTGCTGCTGCCCACCCGACAGATGCGACGGGTACTGCTTTTCCAGACGCGGCGCGAGGCCGACCTTCTCGAGGTATTCGCGCGCGCGCTCCTCGGCTTCGCGACGCGGCAAGCCGAGCACATGAATCGGCGCTTCGACGATGTTCTCGATCACGTTCATGTGCGCCCACAGGTTGAAGTGCTGGAACACCATGGCGAGCTTCGTGCGGATGCGCTGCAACTGCTTGTGATCCGCGACTTCCAGGTTGCCGGCACGGTCGGCTTTCGTCTTGACCGTCTCGCCGTCGACGACGATCTGCCCGGCGTTGGGCCGTTCGAGAAAATTGATGCAGCGCAGGAACGTGCTCTTGCCCGACCCGCTCGCGCCGATGATGCTGATGACGTCGCCCTTGTTTGCATTCAGCGACACGCCCTTGAGCACTTCGTTGTCGCCGTAGCGCTTGTGGATGTCCTGTACGGCGAGCATGCAGGCTTCGGTCTGGGTGGTGTGGAGCAAGATGCTCTCCCTTTGAAAAGTCGGATCGTTCTGTGACGGCGCGCATGCGCGGCGCCGCCCGGGGCCAATAGCGCGCGCTCAGTGCGTGCGCACCGCCAGGTAAGCCAGCCAATGTCGCTCGGCGCGCCGGAACAACAAAACCAGCGCGAACGACACCATCAGATAGAGCAGCGCCGCCAGGCCAAACGCATTGAACGACTGATACGTGGCCGAGTTCGCGTCGCGCGCGACCTTGAGGATATCGGGCACCGTGGCCGTGAACGCGACGGTCGTGGCATGCAGCATCAGAATCACTTCGTTACTGTACAACGGCAACGCCCGGCGCAGCGCGGACGGTATCACAATGCGCCGGTACATCGTGAACCAGCTCATGCCGTAGGCCCGCGCCGCCTCCACTTCGCCGTGCGAGGTCGAACGGATCGCGCCGGCGAAAATTTCCGTGGTGTACGCGCAGGTGTTCAGCGCGAACGCGAGAATCGCGCAGTGAAAGCCGCTGCGAAAGAACGCGTCGAGCAGATCGTGTGAGCGCACGAACGCGAGACTGTAGATGCCGGTGTAGATCAGCAGCAATTGCACGTACAGCGGCGTGCCGCGGAACACATAGGTGTAGATGCGCACGGGCGTCGACAGCCAGCGCTTCTTCGACACGCGCGCGACCGCGAGCGGAATCGACACGACGAAGCCGATCCCGATCGACGCCACCAGCAGCCATAGCGTGACCGCGAGACCCGAGATGCGCTGGCCGTCCCAGAACAGGAACGCGCGCCAGAATTGATTGAGGATGTCGATCATGGTCGCTCAGAGCTCCGCGTGGCGCACGCCGATCGAATAGCGCCGGGCCAGCCAGATCAGCACGAGGTTCGATACGGTGGTGATCGCCAGATAGATCAGTGCGGCGATCAGAATGAAGAAGAACATGTTGAAGGTGCTCTTGCCCGCGTCCTGCGCGGCCTTGACGACGTCGGCGAGACCGATGATCGACACCAGCGCGGTCGCCTTGACCAGCACCTGCCAGTTATTGCCGATGCCCGGCAGCGCGAAGCGCATCATCTGCGGAAACAGGATGCGTGTGAACACGCGCGCGCCGCTCATCCCGTACGCGCTGCCCGCTTCGAGCTGGCCACGCGGCACCGCCAGAAACGCGCCGCGGAACGTCTCGGTGAAGTACGCGCCGTAGATGAAACCGAGCGTCAGCACACCGGCCACGAACGGATCGATATCGAACTGCGGCAGCTCGAGCGCGTCGGTCAGATTGTTGACGGCGATCTGGATGCTGTAGAACAGCAGCAGCATCAGCACGAGATCGGGCACCGAGCGGATCAGCGTGGTGTAGCCGGTCGCGATGGCCCGCAACGGGCGGTTCGACGAGAGCTTCGCCGCCGCGCCCCCGAGGCCGAGCAGCACGGCGGCGGCGAGCGACAGGACGGACAGCTCGATCGTCTGGATCGTGCCGGCCAGCAACACCGGACCAAAGCCGTAAAGAAACACGCGCGTCTCCATCCCAGGTTTATTGAACATGTCACGGACGGCGGCGTCTTGCGCTTGCCACACTCGTCCGGCATGGCGCGAAGTCTCGCAAGCGAAAATCAATTTCTCAAATGGACGGAGCGCGCTGTGTTGCGATGCAACATCGCACGGTTATGCCGGGCGCCCGCCGTTAGCGCTTGGTGCTGCGGGGGATATCCTTTTGTAAGGCGCGGCGCCGGTGATCGGTACTGCCGCGATTTCGCAAGTTTGGGGTCGCTTTTGCGATAGCCTGGGCGGCTCAGTGAGGGGTGACACAGTGAGGTAAAAAAGAATTCGAGGTGGACCGCGCATCAGCGCGGGGTCCACGGACCGCGGGCGAATCGCGAACGCGTTTCCTTTGTCGTGACTGATTGCGCGAGCGCGCCCGCTCTCTTTTTGCACGAGCCCGCCGACCGGCCTCGCAGGTTCGCCTCGTCTCTGCCTAGTCGATTCCGAGGCGCGCGCGAATCGCCGGCAGCATCTGTTCGACGGCCGCGCGCCCTTCCTCGATTGCGGGCGCCGCGCGGTGAAAATCGAAAATGCCCATCCCGCCCAGGCGCGGCTGAATCAGGATGTCGGCCGGCTCGCCGGCAAGCCGGCTGCGCGTGATCCGCACTTGCATGATGTCGATGCTTTGCGCGATCGAACTGAGCATCGACGGCACGTGCGCGCTCGGCGCAGGCGGCACGCGCACGTCGTCGGAGACTGCCGCGTCGGCCGGCGCGAGCCAGCGCGGCCAAGGCTTGCCGTTGCGGCGCAGGGCCACCGGCGGCGGCTCGGCCGGATCGAGCGAAGGCGTTTCGACCACCGCGCCGCCGAAGTCGCGGCCGTTCAGAATGTCGTTGTTCAGATCGATCGCGATCACGCAGTCCGCACGCATGCCGCGCGCAACCGACACCGGCACCGGGTTGCACAGACCGCCGTCCACCAGCCACACGCCGTTGTGCCACACCGGCGTGAAAATGCCCGGGATCGCAATCGACGCGCGCACCGAGTCGACGGTGCTGCCGTCCTGCAGCCAGACTTCGCGGCCCGTATCGAGTTCGGTGGCGACCGCCGCGAACGGCAAGTCCAATTGCGCAATGGAACGGCCGTCGAACTTGTCGGCGAAAAGCTGGATCACCTTGCGCCCGCCGAGCAGGCCGCCCGAGATGCGCAGATCGAGCAGGCGCACCACCGTCTGCCACGTCAGCCGCGCGACCCATTCCTCGAGCCAGTCCAGGTCGCCGTTCGCATAGACGGCGCCCACCAGCGCGCCAATCGACGTGCCGCACACCACATCGGGCTTGATGCCCGCGTCATGCAACGCGCGGATCGCGCCAATATGCGCCCAGCCGCGCGCGGCGCCGCCCCCCAACACCAGCCCGATACGGCTGCTTCGACGTCGACGTATCATCATGACCCCGCTGTTGTCTTTGCTTCTGTGTCTTATCGCCCGCGTATCACGTCCGAACGCGATGTCGTGTACACCTTCAGATCCCTGTCGAAGTGCACGTTGAAAATGCCCTCCTCCGTGACGCCGCCTTCGCGCCACTTCCAGCTCCATACGGTCTCCGGCTTGAGCGGAAAGACCGCGACCTGGCCGGGCTTGCCGAGCAACCGGCGCACTTCGTCCTCGCTCATGCCGATGCGGATCTTCGCGAAGTTCGCGGCCGTCAGCACCTGCGTGATGGCTTGCAGTTTGCCGTCACGGTCGATGTCGACCATATACGTGTTGAGCCCCTGGGGACCGCGCGGATATTCGAAGCGCTTCGAACCGTCGGTGAAGGTGCGCTCGGTTTCGGGCTTGCCCATCTGCTCGCGGATCTGAGCTTCCGTTGTGATGCCCGGCGTCATGTTGCTGAGCAGCAGCGCATCCGGTTTAACCGCGTTGAAGAACTCCTTGAGTTTTTGCACGGCGCGCTCGCTTTGTTGATCGTCGCAGCCGGTCAGTGCGACGCACGCGCTCAGCATTGCGACGGTAAGCAGTTTGAGGCTCACGGCGAATTCCCTGGTTCGGATGCGCTGCAGGCGCGCGTCCGGTGTGTAGTGTCTACTCCAAGGATAACCGCGCACGCGCAAAACCGCGAGCGAGACGGGCAAGTCGGTGCCGGGCGGGGGTGTTCGCGAGCCGATCGGAATCCCGGGATTCGAAGCACTGCGCGCGGCTGAGCGCAAAGGCGCGAGGAATAGGCCGCATGGGTGCCGCGCGCGACGCGGCGGCGGTCTGCAAGCTGGCGCGCGAGTCCTTGCATCGACGCGAAGCGAGCTGCACCGCGACGCGAATACGTCGCCAGAAGCAAAAAGGCGACGCTGTGCAAAGCGTCGCCGGGTCGGTCGATACGGTCAACCGGAAGAGAAAGCGGCCACCGGCCGCACGATTCGAAGCACCTGGACGACACGCAGCGGTCTGGTTCCGGACGTAGCGGTGAGCAACCTTGGCTACGCACCTTGCGCCATCGCCGGAATGGCAAACCGCTGCTTGATCGGCCGCCCTGGTCCCTCGATAAGCCTTCCAAGTTCATCCAATTTAATCGCATTCGGCGATTTAGACGAGAGCGCGTTTACACCGAATTTGCAGAGGATTTGCGGGGCCCGAGAAGCTCCTGGCGGGGCGCGCGCGGGATGAATTTGTTGCGTGGGCGGTCGTGTCTGCTGGTTACCGCGTTCGAATCGCCCGGCGTTCAACCGCGCACCCCAGCATGGACGTCCGCCGCGCCACCTTTACCTCGCGCGCAGGAAAATAGAGAGGATGACGAATGAAAACGGCCGATCGTCATGGCGGCGCTTGCCCGGTAGCATGAAGCGATTCGAAGCGATTTTGCCCGCGACGAAAGGCACGCTTTCGTGTGGGACAAGCGCGCTGTTCCCTAAACCAACCTGCGGATTTTCTTCTGCGGCACCGCGTGCGCGCGGCTGCGCCGCACCGCCACAACGCCGCCACTCCGAAACGCAGCGCATGCCGAATCCGCTCAGATCACGTGGAACCGATGCGTACCATCGCGCTCCAACTGCGCGACGAGCCCCCTTTCCCACTCCAGGTATGCGCTCATCGCCTCGCGCGAAACGTCGGTGCTTTCATACGGCCGCCGGTAGCGATCGATAGACGGCGAAGCGAGCCGCGTTTCGCCACTTTCCACGGCCAAGCCCGCTTCGATCCACGCCTCGTTGCCGCCCACCAGCACCTGCACAGGCCGGCCGGTTGCGGCCGCCAGCTCCGGCGCCGCAAAGCGCGCAAGCTGGCCGTTGCCGCAGGTCGCCACGTATCGTTCTGCCGCGGGCAACTTGCGCAATGCGGCGTCCAGGTCGCTGCGAATCACGAACCACGCGCCCGGGATGTGCCGCTTCACGTAGTCCGCGCTGCGCGCGAAATCGAGCACGACCGTACCCGGCGACTGCAGCACCGCGGCGAGCTCGGCCGGCGCGATCTCGTCGACGGCGGGCGGCGCGCTCGCATAGCGCGCGGGCGGCGCCGCGCCCTTCTCCGCGAAGTCCGCGGGCGTGAGCCCATCGACCACATACACTTCGACGTTCATCTGCGCGAGCCACGACGCGCTCATGTTGGCCCGCACGCCGTCGTTGTCCGACAGAATGACGCGCGCGCCGCGCACCGGCGCGAAGCGGTCGATTTCCTGTACCAGTTGTCCACCCGGCGCGCTGCGAAAGCCGGGCACGTGACCCGCTTCGTATTCCTCCGGCGAGCGCACGTCGAAGCGATACACGGTACGCACCGCCTCGCCCGCCCAGCGGCGCGCTTCATCGCGCGAGGTACGGCCGACGCGCGCGCGCTCGGCCACCGCACGCGCGCCGTCGGCGGCGGCCAGACGCAGCGAGTCGTCGAGCACCGGTTCGTAGCGCCGCGAGCCGCCGTGAGCGAGCGGCTGACCCGCCAGCGTCCAGCCGATCGTGCCGTCGCGCAGCGCCGCGACCGGATTCGGCACGCCCGCATTGATCAGCGACTGCGCGCCAATGATGCTGCGCGTGCGCCCGGCGCAATTGACGATGATCCGCGTGGCCGGGTTCGGCGCGAGCTGCCGCGCGCGCAACACCAGTTCGGCGCCCGGCACGTTGATGCTGCCGGGAATGTTCATGATCCGGTACTCGTCGAACGGGCGCGCGTCGAGCACCACCACGTCGGCTTCCTGATCGAGCAGCGCCTGCACCTGATGCGCGTCGAGCGAGGGCGTATGGCGCACGCTTTCCACCAGTTCGCCGAATGCCTTGCCCGGCACGTTGACGTCACGAAACAGCTCGCCGCCTGCCTCGCGCCAGCCTTGCAGGCCGCCGTCGAGCAACGCGACGTTGGTATAGCCAAGTTCGGCCAGACGTTGCGCGGCGCGCTGCGCGAGGCCTTCGCCGGCGTCCAGCACGACGATCGGCACCGCGGGACGCGGCAAGCGTTCCGGCGCCTCCAGTTCGAGCCGCGACATCGGCATACAGGCGGCAAAGAGCGGATGACTGCGCGCGTGCGGATCTTCCTCGCGCACGTCGACGAGCGCGATTTCCTCGCCTGTGATCAGCGTGCGGCGCACGTCTTCGCAGGTTCGGGTACGGAATTCGTTTGCGACACTCATGGGATGTGAAACTCCTTGAAACGTTGCAAATGTTCGGCGACACGTCGTTCGAATGGCGATCCGATGGGTTCGGGACCGAAGTCATGCGAACCGTGTCGCTGCAATTGACCGAGCGCATCATCGTTCGGATCATTCCACCGTACACGCGAATGCCGGTCGACGTACGGTCACCAAAAGCACCGCTCGCGGGGGATGCGTGCGGGTGCGCATCGGCACGCATGAGGTCGCAATTTGCGCGCCACGCGGCATGTTGATCGAGCCCCTGCGCAGGAAGGTTCAAGCGGCGCGGCGTTGCGCAATCCAAAGTCGGTTGCTTCGCCACGCGCTGTGTTTCGCGCCTGTTCGACGGCCTGAACCTGGCAGCGGCGCATGTGCGTGTTCAATATCGATCGGTCATTTGCATGCCGACGCTCCACGTAACGCTAGCACTTTCGCACAGCGCCTTGCGCCGCACATAGGGGCGACAAACCCCCTTCGATGAACGTGGACATCGGCGCGGCGTCAGCAGAAAAATGCAGGCTTTGCCACAATGCCCCCATCGCGCGAAAGCGCCGCAAACAGAAAACGTACAGACAATGATTCCCTTCTCGGTCCTCGACCTCTCGCCTGTCGCTGCGGGCGCCACGCCGGCGGACGCATTCAGGAACACGCTCGACCTCGCACAGCACGCGGAACGCTGGAATTACCGCCGCTTCTGGCTGGCGGAACATCACAACATGACAGGCATAGCAAGCGCGGCGACTTCGGTGGTGATCGGCCACGTTGCAGGCGGCACGAAGACGATCCGCGTCGGCTCTGGCGGCATCATGCTGCCGAACCACGCGCCGCTCGTCATCGCGGAGCAGTTCGGCACGCTCGCGTCGCTCTACCCCGGGCGCATCGACCTCGGCCTGGGCCGCGCGCCGGGCACCGATCAGACCACCGCACGCGCGTTGCGCCGCGATCTGCAAAACAGCGCGGAGTCTTTCCCCGACGACGTCGTCGAGCTGCAGCGCTACTTCGACGATCCGGTGCCCGGCCAGCGCATTCGCGCGGTACCCGGCGCCGGGCTGCATGTGCCGTTGTGGCTGCTCGGCTCGTCGCTCTACAGCGCGCAGCTGGCGGCGGCGCTCGGTCTGCCGTTCGCGTTCGCGTCGCACTTCGCGCCCGACTACATGCTGAGCGCGTTGCAGGTATATCGCTCGCAGTTCCGGCCCTCGGCGGCGCTCGACAAACCGTATGCGATGGTGGGCGTCAATCTGTTTGCCGCCCGCTCCAATGACGAAGCGCGGCTGCTGTTCACCTCGCTGCAGCAGCAGTTCATCAATTTGCGACGCGGCACGCCGGGTCAGTTGCAGCCGCCGGTGGAGCGGCTGGATGCATCGGAGATGGATCTGAACAACGTCGCGCACTCGCTCGCGTGCACCGCGCTCGGCGATCGGGACGCTGTGCGTGAGGCACTGCGGTCGATCATCGCCCAGACGGGCGCGGACGAGTTGATGCTGACCGCGCAGATCTACGATCACGACGCGCGGCTGCGCTCGTTCGAGATCGGCGCACAAGTGCATGAAGAGTTGATGGCCGCCGACGCCTAGGGTCTGCGATGGAAAAACGGCGGGCCGCCGCCGCGCTTGCTGGGCGCAGCGGCAAGCGCCGTCGGGGATTCGCTGGTTGGATTCGCTGTTTGGATTCGCTGCTTCGATTCGCTGCTTCGATTCGCTGCTTCGATTCGCGGCTTTGATTCGCGGCTTCGATTCACTGCTTAAATTCGCGGCTTCGATTCGCCGCTTCTCCTCGCCGTTTCGATTCATCGTTCGAATCTGCTGTTTCGATTCGCCCGTTCGATTGGCTGCTCCAACGCGGCGCTTTATCTCGCTGCTTCAAACGCGCGGTCCACCCAACCGCTCCCCCCGCCGCCAACCAGCCGCCAGCCCGACCCCCGGCTCACCGATTCGCTGACACCGCCGCCATCCCATCCAGCAGCGCCTGGTGGAACGCCTGCGGGTCCTGCATCTGCGGCGCATGCCCCAACCCGGCGAACTCGACGAGCGTCGCATGCGGGATCGCCTGCGCCGCCGCCTTGCCGAGTTCCGGGTAGTGGCCGATTCTCGCGCGCACTTCGACAGGCGCCGCATCCTTGCCGATCGCGGTGGTATCTTTCTGGCCGATCAGCAGCAGCGTAGGCATGCTCAGCTGCCCGAGCTCGTACACCACCGGCTGCGTGTAAATCATGTCGTCCAGCAGCGCGGAATTCCACGCGACGATCCGTTTGCCCGGCCCCCTGTACATCCCCGCCAGCATCTGTACCCACGGTTCGTAGTCCGCGCGCCACTGACCCGCGTAATAGGTGGCTTGCTCGTAGCGGCGGATGCCGGCAGCGCTCGTCTTCAACTCGCGTTCATACCATTCGTCCACCGATAGCGACGGCACGCCCTTCGCCTTCCAGTCTTCGAGACCGATCGGATTCACCAGCACGAGTTGCTGCGTTTCGCGCGGATACATCAGCGCGTAGCGGATTGCGAGCATGCCGCCGGTGGAATGACCGATCATCGTCGCGTCGTTGATGCCCAGCGATGCGAGCAGCGCATGCGTGTTGCGCGCCAGCTGCTGAAAACTGTACTGATAGCGCTCGGGCTTGCTCGATTTACAAAAGCCGATCTGGTCCGGCGCGATCACACGATAGCCGGCGTCGCTCAGCCGATGAATGGTGGCGCCCCACGTCGCGGCACAAAAGTTCTTGCCGTGCAGCAGCACCGCCGTGCGGCCGTTCGGATGCGCCGGCTTCATGTCCATGTAGGCCATCTGCAGGGGCACGCCTTGCGACGTGAAGTCGAAGCGCTCGACCGGCGCCGGATAGTCAAAGCCTTGCAGCTCGGGCCCATATGCGGGGCCCTCAGCGTCGTCGCCCGACACGGCGGCCGCGGCCGAACCGCTGTCGGTGACCGCGGCATTGGCGGCGGCATTGGGCAGCGTGGCGGCAGAAGCAGAGGAAACGGCGGGCGCAACGGCCGACGCTGAAGTGGTCAATAACGCAAGCAGGCAGTAGCGGCGAAGACTCATCGAGATGTTTTGCGAAAAGAAAGACTGGTAGGGAGCCGGCGAGGTTAGCGCGCGGGCCGGCCGAAGGGCTGCAACCCGCGGCCATGAGCGCACGATTTTACGACGCGCCGCGCCACCGCGCGGCCGCTGACGCAGTCGAGCCCGCTGCCACGGCGAGCGTGGCATGCATATTGCGGCCGCCGAGATCATGCTCCTATGTGTTGTGCCGCACGGATGTCCGCGGCGCAACAGTCGATCGTGCGCAGGATGAACGCGGACAGCAATCGCGCAATTCGCCTCTCGCTTGGCGCCAATCGGTGGTAGAACTAGCTAACGGGCGTGTGAACATCAAGCGCCTGGCAGCACGAATCATCAGCGAACAACAAGTGACCAAAGCATCCGGGGTTAGACAAAACAGCGACTGTCTTGCAGGGGACCGGAGTAAGGGCTAAAGCGCCAACTCCAGTCGACCGCAATGACTTGCATGGGACAGGAGTAGGCCCTAACAGGCTGTTGAAATTGGGAACGGTGTAAACGGGCTTCGAGGCCCGAGCGTTATGGATATTGTGTTCATGACCTTGGGCGATGAGTGCGATGCGTGGAATGGACGAGATGCAAGA
>NZ_JBFOAH010000031.1:0-75222 GCF_040812055.1 Paraburkholderia suaedae
GCGCTCAACGACTTGACGCCGGGCGAGTTTGCCCGGCAGCACAGCCTTCGGCCTACGGCCGAAGGCTCATGAAAGGCCTGACACTAACATTGCAATGTGTCCAGGAAACCCAAGCGGTTCAGAGCGCTTCCAGATACTGGAGGCACTACTCGACGATTGAGCATGCTCCGTCGCCTGACTCTCCGCGGGGCGCCTCCAACGCGATTGCCGCAAATCTCGTACACTCGGCGCGACCGCGATAGCGCATCGATCAGTGGCTCGGCAGCACGTGCTGCGTTACATAGGGCGCTACCGCGTGGACCGCTCTCTTACGGAAACTTCAAGCATGGGAAACAACCAATCTACCAGCATTACCCTTCAACAAAGCCGGGTAGTCGTGGCCGGGGGCACGTCAGGGATTGGCTTTGCCGTAGCCGAAGCTGCGGCGCATTCCGGAGCCGAAGTCATCATCGCGTCGAGCAGGCCGGAGCGCGTCGCGGCCGCGCTTGAGCGCCTACCTCAAGGCACGCGCGGCGAGTCACTCGATTTCACCGACGAGGAGCAAGTGCGCGCGTTTTTCGCACGCATCGGTGCGCTAGACCATCTGGTCTACACCGCAGGGGAATCATTGTTCCTGCAAACCCTTGCTGAGCTTAGCATCGAAGCCGCGCAGCGGGCCTTCGAGGTGCGCTATTGGGGTGCGCTGAAGGCCGTCAAATATGCGGCTCCCCTCATTCGCGCGGGCGGCTCCATCACCCTTACGAGCGGAGTGGCCTCGTCGCGTCCGTTGCCTGCGTGGACGATCCCGTCCAGTATCCTGGGGGCGATCGAGTCGCTCACACGGACACTGGCCGTCGAGCTTGCGCCGCTCCGTGTGAATGCCGTGGCGCCTGGCGTCTTGCGTACCGCGCTGTGGGACAACATGAGCAAAGCCGATCGCGAGAGTCTCTACGACCATATTGCCGGGAAGATGCCAGTACAGCGGGTCGGGGAGGCGAGCGACGTCGCGCAAGCGTATCTTTACCTGATGCAGCAGGGCTTTAGCACGGGGCAGGTCATTGTTGTCGACGGTGGTCACGTGCTGGTTTAACGGTTTTGGAGGCAAAAACATGGGTTTCGATTTCAACGGTAGTCGCGTCGTTGTCGCGGGGGGCTCGCGCGGTATCGGCCGCAGCATCGCGCTAGCGTTCGCGCAGGCAGGTGCCTCCGTGTCCGTCTGTGCACGCAACCTGGAAGGATTGAAAGCGGTCGAGGCCGAGTTGGCCGTCTATGACCGTCCGGTCCATACAGCACCTTGCGATCTCGCTGACAGCGACGCGATCACCGCTTACATTGCGACCGCTGGCAACGCGCTCGGCGGTATCGACATTTTGATCAACAACGCGTCCGGCTTCGGGGGTGGGGATACCGAAGCCGGCTGGGAGGCCGGCATCCAAGTCGACCTCATGGCAACGGTGCGCGCGGGACATGCCGCGCTTGCGTTCCTGCGGCAGTCGGCCAACGCCGCCATCGTCAATGTGACGTCCATCTCGGCGCTGCGTCCGTCGACACGCACCCAGTCTTACGCGGCGATCAAAGCAGCGGTCGTGCACTACACGGCTTCGCATGCATTGACACTCGCGCCGGATCGGATCCGGGTCAACTCGGTTGCGCCCGGCTCGATCGAGTTTCCCGGTGGAGCGTGGGAACAGCGCAAGACTTCCGATCCCAAGCTGTATGAGCGGATACAGCGTTCGGTTCCGTTCGGCCGGCTCGGGACACCCGCGGAGGTCGCGAGCGCGGTGCTGTTTCTCGCCAGTTCGCACGCGAGCTGGATCACCGGCCAGACCTTGGTGGTCGATGGCGGGCAGGTGTTGACGTAAGCACCAATACGCATACGGGGAGGGGCATGGGCACGGGTTCGTCGCGCAATGCAACATGCGTACTGCGGTCACCACAAGCGATTGACGTGAAAGCATAGTCGGGCGAGTCACGATGTCGCAGCGTACTATTTCGAGCCCCGCTCGTCGTCTTCCCACATCCCTTGGCGCGCATCGATGACCGCCATTGCTGCGGCTGGCCTCCTGTTGATCCCGACTGCCACGAGGACCGGCCTCGAATCTTGAGCGGCCTTCTGTGCATTGAGCGGCCGCATTCGGCAAGCCCGAAGATCCACTCGGGGTTGACAGCGAAAGTTTGAAGCAAGGCGGTAGTTTGCCCGGGTGGGTTCGCTTGGGGAATTTCAGCGAGCGGCCAGGTGCCGAGCGCTCGCGCCGTACCGCAGGCCAAGGGTCATTCGAGTTCGACGTCGCGCAACTCGGGAATTAGGAGCAGCAGCGGCAATCTGTTCTGGCGACCACTGCAACTGAAGTTTGCTGGACACGACTTGGGCGAGCTCCCGATTCCTGGCAAGCTTAGGACGCCGGCGAGAATGCCGATCATCGTGGAGCCTCCCCATGTGGGGATGCCGGGAGATGCTGATGTATTCGGGGATCAGCGTCGCACCACGATCACCGATACTGTGGGAACTGCGGCTCGCTGCCAGTCAAGGCGGGGAATGCACGCGGCGGATAGGAGTTTATCGACTACAAGCGGATTTCTGCCACACCTGGCCGGGATGTTTTTCAGTTGAGCTTCCTGCGCGAAAAGTGGTGCACTAGATGTCTCGTCTAGCCGGGCATGTAGGCAAGCGACTGCCCTTTCCTTCAGATAACCGATTGATCTCCGGTTCCGTTTCTTCGTGAACGGTGTCGCCGCCAACGCCGGCGAACCGACAGTGTTTCGCAGCAGCATCAAGGACCTCGTCCGGCAGACTCGTCGCCAGAAGGTAAGTGGAATAAGCGCCGAATCCCATCGCGACAAGGCCAAACATAAGCAGATCCATCAAAGCCTCTCACATGTTTCAAGCGAGCTCGACCATTACGAACTCGGCTTTGCTCACAGCACACTCTGGTCAGACCCAGTCGGGGGGAGATCCTCCCACGGCGTGCCGGATGCTATGCCATCCTCAGGGATACCCTCGGCTTCGTTATAAACGAATCCGCAAACGACGCACTGCCAGGTCTTCATTGTGTGGACCTCGTGAATTACCGCGGCATCGATATCCTTTGATGTAGTCCGCGGCATAGGGACAACAGACGTTACGACTGACGTGGATGTACACCGGCGGCACATGCTCCGGCGAAACCGGGGGCGACGTGTAGCGGGCACGGTAGGCAAACATCTCCGGCCACTTTTGGCGATGCTTCGCATTGACGAGCGTATTGGTCTCGACATCAATGAGCGAGTAGGCGCGATCGCCCGCCACTCCGCGCGTGGTAATCGCGACTGAGTTGAGTTCCTCACCCATCATTGACTTGACGGGATATCGGTGAATCGATGCAACAATGGCTTGCGATGGTGACATGGCAAAGGCTTCCTGTTCTTGCGCGGCCGAGGCGTCAGGCTGAACTACAGGCTACTGCCTTAACACCTTTGCGACGCGCAAAAGCTTGCAGCGGATTCTGCCAATCCGGCGTTGGATTCTGCCATGTGTGGTCGTGTGCGCTGCATTTGACGCTGGCCGCCGGCCGACTACTGCCGGATGCGGTACCGGCAGAAGGCGACGCACAAGAGACGCAGCTTAAGCGGCGCTCCCGAGCCGCGTTGGTTCAAAGACCACCCATGATCCGTTCTTTCGGATCGATGCCGCCCAGCTTTTTGACGGCGTTGAACCAGGCCGCCCGTCGCCTAGGCGAGGAACATGTTCATGCGGGCACCATCTTCGCCGGGGCGCCGGGGCCTTGCGCGATCTTCGCGTGGCCGAGCGCGGCGATCACCTTGTCCTGGTCGACGGTGGCCGCCTCACGCACCACAGCCTCCCAGAGCTTCATGCCGCGGTAGAGACCAGTGCAGGCATGTGCGGATGGATTGGCATCAAGCAGCGCAGGCACCGAGTCCGTCGCCGTCCCGATCGTGACACCGACGCCTGCGGTTTTCTTCAATGTCAACATGAGGAGGCGGTTGCGCCCGCGATCGCCGAACGCAGAGCCCGGACGATTCCATGATCTGAAGTTTCCGGTTAGAGTGCCGTTAAACAGTTTGTATGCATCTGCTTACAATTTCCATACTGAAAGATTCGTAATCCTATGAAATTGTCCTTTATACAAAAACTCTGGCTGCCATTGATCCTGAGCCTGCTGTGTCTCGCCGGAGTATCGATCTACAACGCGTACCAGACGAGACAAGTGCGGCTGGATGAGCGCAAGGCCGACCTGATACACGCGGCGCAGATCGCCCTCAGTGTCGTCAAGACCTCTGGCGACGACGCGGCCGCCGGCACCCTTCCTTTGGCGGAAGCCCAGAAGCGGGCAATGGCTCGCATCCGGAACATGCGGTATGGCGAGAACGGCTACATTGAGATCATCAATTCGCAGCGGAGGGTCCTGATGCACCCAGCGAACGCGAAACTGGATGGCAAGGACGCCGACGACTACAAGGATCCGAACGGCGTTTACCTCTTCAGGGATATCGTTGCTGTCATCAAGCGCGATGGCCAGGGTTTTACCGCGTTTAGCGCTCCAAAGCCGGGAGCCACCGAGGCCTCTCCGAAAATTGCCTACAGCGTGACCTATCGGCCGTGGGACTGGATTCTTATGACGGGGCTTTATGTTGACGACATCGACGCCGCGTTCCGCTCGTCGCTGTACCAGAGCCTTGGGATTCTGGTAGTACTGGCCGCGGCGTTGTCGGGTGTGGTGGTACTGCTGAACCGCGGCATCCTCCGCTCGCTGGGCGGCGAGCCGTCGTATGCTGCGGAAATCGCCAACCAGATTGCCAACAACGATCTGACTGCCGTGGTGAAGACGGCGCCGGATGACCGCTCAAGCCTGTTGTTCTCGATGAAGCGCATGCAGGAGCAGCTCGCACAGACGATCGGTACGATCAAGGTTTCGGCCGACTCGATTGCCACCGCCACGCATCAGATCGCGGCGGGCAACCAGGACCTGTCGCAGCGCACCGAAGAGCAGGCCGCCTCGCTGGAGGAAACCGCGTCCAGCATGGAGCAGTTGACTTCGACCGTCACGCAGAACGCCGACAATGCCAGTCAGGCCAACCAGCTTGCTGCACAGGCCGCCCAGGTGGCCGAACAGGGCGGTACTGTGGTTTCGCGCGTGGTCGAAACCATGGAAGGCATCAACGCCAGCTCAGACAAGATTGCCAACATTGTCGGCATCATCGAGGGCATCGCCTTCCAGACGAATATCCTCGCGCTGAACGCGGCTGTCGAAGCAGCGCGGGCGGGTGAGCAGGGGCGGGGCTTTGCGGTGGTGGCCTCGGAAGTGCGTTCGCTGGCGCAGCGCTCCTCCGGGGCGGCCAAGGAAATCAAGGAGCTCATCCACGATTCCGTGGAGCGCGTGCAGGCAGGCGCCGGCCATGTACGGGAAGCGGGTGCGAAGATGCGCGAGATCACTCACGAAATCAGACGTGTGACCGACATCATGGGTGAAATCACCGCAGCATCACAGGAGCAGAGCAAGGGCATCGGCCAGGTCAACCAGGCCGTCACGCAGATGGACGAAGTTACGCAGCAGAACGCGGCCCTGGTCGAACAGGCGGCTGCCGCGGCCGGTGCGCTGGAGTCGCAGGCGAGCGATCTGAAAGCCGCTGTTTCGATGTTCAGGCTGGACTTCTCGCACGACTTCGGCCGGGGGAGCGACGAGCAGACGCGCACAACGGCCCCGACGCGCGCCAGGGCGCCGACCACGACAGCCGTGAAGCGGGCTGCATCACGGCCCGTGCGGTTGGCGCAAACCGCCGAGGCAGGAGAATGGAACAGCTTTTAAGGGACAGGCGTCTCGCGGGTAATTGGCAGGCAGAACCCACCCTCTCGGTCGTGACGTCTCCGAACGTTTGCAAGCCCCGTCGTCCAACGCTGAAAATGACCGATCCGCGCCAGTCACTGCAGCAAACAGGAACACCATGGTCGCGACGGACACCAACGACCTCACTCAGGATTCTTCGCAGGCCACACATAACGCGTCGGCCTGCGCTGGAAGATCGAGCAGTTTCATCGGGAGGCCAGGCAACTAACCGGACCCGAGGGGCTGCCAATGTTGCAAAACACGTAACTGGCGCAATCACATCTCCTGCGCCGTACTCGCGTGAGTTCGGCTTTCTGAGATTTCCGGACAGACCTGTCGAACTCTTTACCTGGTTTGAAACACCAGATGGTCGACGACTTCCTGCGTCAGGCAACTCAAAAATTTACGGGTTCGTATCAAATCTGCATAGATCCAATTGGATCGATCACTAAAACGTTTTTTACATAGAAAGAGCGGAACGATGCAAGAGACACAAGCGCAAAGAAATATTTATGTCAGCGCGGAAGGGCAAGATCAACAGCAGACGTCGCATGGAAGTCTGAGTGATGATATGAATATGCGCAGTCGGCTTTGGGGAATCTTTAGTGGCTCCATTGGCAACATGCTCGAATATTACGACTGGTTTATTTATTCCGCGCTAGAGATTTATTTTGTCAAGGGATTTTTCCCGGATGGTGACCAGACCGTAGCACTACTTAAATCCGCGGCCGTGTTTGCCATTGGGTTTCTTGTGCGCCCGATTGGAGCATGGATATTAGGAATTTACGCTGACCGCCGCGGCCGTAAATCAGCGCTGCTGGTGTCCGTTTCCATGATGTGTTTTGGTTCACTGATGATTGGCGTGACTCCGACGTATCAGAGCATCGGGATTGCGGCACCCGTTATTTTGCTCATTGCCAGAGTTTTACAAGGTCTCAGCCTTGGTGGGGAAGGTGGAAGTGCGGCCGCTTACTTGAGCGAAACAGCGCCCAAGGGGCGGCGAGGATTTTACTCAAGTTTCTTATACACCACAATTTCTCTTGGCCAGCTTCTGGCTATGGCGACGCTTGTACTGCTTCAGCAGTTCTTTTTGACGTCGACGCAGCTACAAAGCTGGGGATGGCGCATTCCGTTTCTGATTGGCGCATCAATCGCGCTCGTCGGAATTGTGCTGCGCCGGAACATGGAAGAAACTGAGTCTTTTGCCAAACATGCCAAAACTTCACGACAAGGGGGCGCAATTCGCGAGGCGATGCGCCATAAAAAGGCCTGTCTGATGGTATTTGGTTTGACATTGGGTGGTTCTGTCGCGAACTATACTTTTGCCGCCTATATGCAGAAGTTCCTTATAAACAGTGCTGGCATGGACAGGAGTACCGCCAGCCTTATTTCAGTGTTGTCGTTAATTGGGTTCACAGTGATTCAACCGGTTTTTGGAGCTTTATCAGATAGAATCGGGCGTCGCCCCCTGCTTTTAACTTTCGGAACGGTTGGGACCTTCGGAACTATTCCTTTTTTCACGTTTCTCACTGGCATAAAAAACCCGTTCATCGTCTTCGCCTTGGTTATGGCGGCACTTGCAATTGTGGCAATGTATTCGTCAGTCAGCACCATTACTAAAGCTGAGCTATTTCCTGTCGAAGTCCGCTCCTTCGGCCTGGCGGTTCCCTATGCCATTAGCGTTTCACTTTTCAGTGGAACGGTAGAATACATCGCGCTGTGGACTAAAAAGATCGGGCATGAAAACTGGTTCTTTTGGTATGTTTCACTCTGTATTTTCTTCTCCCTTATTTGTTACCTTTGGATGCCGGAAACTAAAACCGCTTCGTTGATTGATTTAGATTAGGCTTACGATGCTAACTTGTTAATCTGGGCTTTGAGTTGCAGCGGCTGGGACAGGAGCGGAACATGGCCAAGTGATTTAACTCGGCCATGTGAGCGCGATTTGGATCGACTTCAGCACACTCTCCCCGAGAACCGAGCACTGTACGCCTTCCGCGAGCCGCTGCTACCAACTTCACTTGGATCCCCATGCGAGCCCGAAAGCCCCTGGTTTCCGGATTCTGAATCGAGCGTCGATGGCCAGCCCGCCATTGAAGCGTGTTCGGAGTAGCCCAGGTTGTGAATGCGTATTTCGGATGAACGTGACCGGCCGTTTCGGGATCGTGACCGGCGATTTCGGCAACGTGACCGATCATTTCGGGAACGTGACCGAGCGGACCGGACGGCAGGATTGGCGTTGCGCATGACATCAACCACGCGGGCTATGCTCGCCGGCTTTGGCCGGAGAGAACATGCCCGCGCACCGGATGAACATGCGCATGATCAAGGACGTTTTACGACTTAAATTCGACGGCGGTTTCTCGCACGATCGGATTGCCGCATCGCTGGGCATTTCCAAGGGCGTGGTCACGAAGTACGTCGGACTGGCTGGCGCCGCCGGGCTGGACTGGGCGAGTGCCTGTGACTTGGACGAAGGCGAACTCGAGCGGCGGCTTCTCGGCAAGCCCACTGGTCCAGCAGCCTACGCCCAGCCCGACTACGGGCGTATCCATCAGGAATTGCGCCGCAAGGGCGTGACGCTGACGTTGCTGTGGGAGGAGTACCAGGCCGAGTTTGCGGACCGGCAGACCTACCGCTACACGCAGTTCTGCGAGCATTACAAGGCATTCACGAAACGCCTGAAGCGCTCAATGCGGCAGATTTACCGCGCCGGCGAGAAGCTGTTCGTCGACTTCGCCGGCCCCACGTTGCCGCTGACCATGGGGCGCCGCGCGCACATCTTTGTGGCAGCCATGGGCGCCTCGAGCTACACGTTCGCGTGCGCGACGCCGGCCGAAACGATGGAGGACTGGCTGGGCGGCATCGCACGCGCGCTGACCTTCTATGGCGGAGTGCCACAACTGATCGTGCCGGACAACCCGCGCGCGATGATTACCGATCCCGACCGCTATGAACCGCGTGCCGGCGATACCGTGCTGGACTTCGCGCGTCCTTACGGTACGTCATTCCTGCCTGCTCGCGTCTATCGCCCGAGGGACAAAGCGTAGGTTTCATATTGCACCTTGTGTGGTTGATTGAACAGCGATAAGCATCGGAGCGGTGGAACTGTAGCGACCACCTTGCCCCTTGACCAGCAAGACGTTGCCGACGGGTTCGAAGAGACAGCGGTGTAGATTTCCATAACGATGTTGGCGCAAGAACCCGCTTTGTCCCCACTGGTAGATTGTTGTCGCGCAAACGCCGAGTTGCGCGGCGAGCTCGTTCGCGGTGAGCATGCCGCGCTCGCGTAGCCGTGTAAAACGGCTTTTGAGGCCGCCCAGCCAAACTCAACGCGGTGGCAAGACGACTGAACGAGCGTCCAAGAAAGACGCTGGACTACGAGACGCCCGCCGAACGATTCCAGAAAACTATTGCATCCACCGGTTGAATCCGCCAACGATAACCTGCCACCCATTTGCGTAGCGACGTAACATCCACATTATGGCGGCGAGCAACGCCTTTGAGCCCCGCCGTTCCCGAACAATAATCCTTGACGACCCGCGAATCTTCACCTAGGTCTCGTCGACCCGCCACGACTGACCGGCTGTCGTAGCCAACCGATTCCAGCGCTTGACGAACTCCGGCGTGTAGCGCTTCACCCAACGCAGGATCGTAGTGTGGGGGAGGGACAGGCCGCGCTCAGCCATCATCTCCACAAGATCACGCAGACTGAGCTTGTAGCGCAGATACCAACGCACGCAAAGGACGATGACTTCGCGGTCGAAATGACGCCCGTTGAACAACAATTCGAGATCTTTCAGCTTGCTCATTGGCTCGTGGTCGTCAAAAGCTCAAGGGCAACAGACCGACGCGCCGAAATTGCATCACAACCAGTTCGACAACGTCTACCTGAATTCGCGCTCACTCATGACGGGGGGAACGGTTACATTGGGCCCCGTCAAGCTCTTCGCTGGTTACCAGCACCTGAGTGCGCCGAACGCATCGAATGCCGGTGTCTATGGCGCGGCCGGGACCCCGACCGCACTTCCAGACGGCGTGTCGCTGCCGACCTCGGTCAATCATGAATGGCTTGGCGCCAACTGGCAGGTCACTCCCGCGACTGCCTTGTCGGGCGCCGTCTATCACGCCAACGCGAACAACGGCAACGCGACGATGTACACGCTCGGCGGAACCTACAACCTGTCGCAGCGGACTTTCCTATACTCGGAAGTCGGTTACATGCGCAACAGTTCCACTTCGAACATCGGGCTGGGGAACGGCTATAGTGATCCGTACGGCGCCAACATCAATAATGATCCGGCGAGCGGCAGCACCAGTACGGCGCCGAATTACGGGCACAGCCAGGAGGGCGTATTCGCCGCCATCGTGACCGCCTTCTGAGGGCTCGCATGGCCTCCTCGACTTTCCCCGGTTTCGCCCGCAGGGGCGCTCAAATACGACGGCTATGACTACGCGCCGGTGCTCGGTCGCGCGAACGTGCCTTGGCCGAACGGTAAGAAGCTTGTTGTCTACGTGGCCATCGGTGTCGAATAATACGATTTCGGTAGACATCGAGAGATGGCTAGTCGCACCGGCTTGTATGCCCGACGGCGCTCTGGTATCGCGGGACCGAGGAACGCCACAAGGGGCAGTCGTCACGCCATGGACGCAAAAGATTATCGATAAGCATCGACGTTGATATGCCCGCTCACCGCTGCAGACCGGTCGTTCGCTGGGAAACCGGCGCGAAAGGCTGCTCCGGTCTCGATGGATGCGTCCTTATCGCCGACGTTCACAAAAACGACAAAAGCCCGCGAACTGGGGTGGGCGTTATCCGTTCTAGCGTCGACGGACCTTCCCGGGAATGTTTACTTCGACGAGACGTCGATGTCGCCCAGGTACTTTTTCGCCAGCGATTTCACAGTGCCCTTCGCCTGCAGCTTGGCGATCGCCTGGTTCAGGCGCTCCTTTAACGCGGCGTCGTCTTTGCGAATTCCGAACGCAATGCCGCTTCCAAGGATCGCGTCATCATTCACTGGACCGCCGGCGAAGCCGAAACCCGCGCCGTCCGGTTTCGATAAGAAGCCCGATTGGCCTGCGGCGGCCAGAACCAGCGTGCCGTCGATACGACCGGACTTCAAATCAGCGTAGATCTGGTTCTGGTCCTGATAGGTGGTTACCGTAACGCCGTTGTTGGCCCATTTTGCCTTCGCATACGTTTCCTGCGTCGAGCCTTGCAGTACGCCAATGTTCTTGCCTTTGAGCGACTCCGGTGTCGGCATCAGGCCGACACCGGACTTAGCGACCAATTGAGTAGGCACCTTGTAGATGATGTTGGTGAAGTCGATTACTTCGCGGCGTTTCGCTGTGACGTTCATGGCCGAGTTGATCACGTCGAACTTGCGGGCTTGCAGCGCGGGGATGATGCCGTCAAACGAGCTTTCCGTCCACTCGCACTTCATCTTGAGTTCTGAGCAGATGGCATTGCCGATGTCGATGTCGAGGCCTTGCAACTCCCCCGACGCGGACTTCGACTCAAACGGCGGATATTGCGCTTCCAGTCCGTAGTGGAGGGGCCCAGCGGCGAATGCGGCGCTGGCGCCCAGCGTCGCAACCAGCAGTAAAGCAGCTTTGAAAACGGTGATCGACGTTGCATTCTTCATTGGTTGGTCTCGTGTGATGAAGCAAAGAGTTTTGACGGGCCTGTAAGTCTCTTCGCTCGTTACGCGCCGGGAAAGCGGACGCAGCAAGCACTTAATTTAAGCACGAAAATAAATTGGAAACTATTCAACCGCGTTCAGCTTCGGGCACAGACACGGGATCCAGTTAGCTGCTACCCGAGGTCATTCCTGCGGAGATGTGCTACCTCGGCTGGCAAGAGTCGCTTGTTCAGTTGGCGAAGTTTGTCGAGCCCGAGATCCCGGATCTGACTACGCGGCACAGGCATGCACGCCGTCGAGGCCGCCAGCGGTCAGCTTTGGGCCGAAAGTACGCATCCGGGTGTAGTGAGCCCTGACATTCGCGGCCATCGATGCACGAATGTCAGGAAAGCGACGGCGGATTCAACCGGTGGATGCAACACCAGCATCAATGCATGAATGCCGGCAAGGCCGAAGACGAGTCCGTAGATGAAGGCGCAGTATGGCGGCTCCGCTCTGATTGCCGCCGTTGGAATCGCGACCACTCGACCGTCGGCGATGGGTCCCGCTTCGGTCATTCAGACTCGCTCACCCGATGTCCCCTGTCCGTACCTGACCAGCCGTTCAACGCGCAGCTACCATAGCCGTTTCAGGTAACCCGCGGCCGTTGACCCGGAAACAGACTTCGCCTGGAACCGCGAAAGCTTTCGTCGGTGCGCTCGGGCGCACTGACTCACCATGGGTTGCGCCAGCTCGATGGCTGTATGATTGCCGGCATCCACCGCGACGATCAGTGAGCAAGGACCGGGCCGCGGTGCGCTTCGCCCCGCCGAGCCGGACGGTCACCGCGGCGTTGCGCGACTGCGGTTTCGCGCACGAGTGCGACGAGATCGAGGCCGCCGTCGATGGCATCTGCATTGCGAATTTCCCTGGCGAGTTGGTCGCGGCTCTGAAGATGTCAATCCGAATGGCTTAGGCAGCCAGATTGCGCGAGGCATTGCTGATTTGTGGAGGCAGGAGATATGTCCCAGTCTAGTCCTCTACAGTGGTCCGGACGGTCCGCTCTTGTTAACTATGCAGTTGCAGTTCTATCGGTTCTTGCGACGCTCGGGGCCGCACTGCTACTAGAACCTCACATGCACGGTAGTGCGTTCGTATCGCTGTCTCTATGCGCGGTCATGTTCAGTGCCTGGTTCGGTGGCGTCGGCCCGGGGTTGTCCGCGACCGCACTGTCCGTCGCGGGTTTCACCTATTATTTTGTCCCGCCGATCGGTTCGGTCGAGGTTGCGCCTACGGACTTGCCGCGCATCGTCCTGCTTGCGGTGACAGCCCTGTTTGTGGTGTGGCTGAACGTCGCGCGAAGAGGTGCCGAAAGCGCATTGCGGCGCAGTGAGGCCTATTTGGCGGATGCTCAACGGCTGAGTCATACAGGGAGCTTTGCCTGGAGGATAGCCAGCGGCAACATTGTCTGGTCGAAGGAGACATATCGGATATTTGGAGTGGACGAAACGGTCAAGCCGACGATCGACCTCATCCTCCAATGTGTTCATCCGGATGACCGAGAACTTGTACGGCATGAAATCAATCGTGCGGCACTTGGCCAACCATCCGACGACTACGAACACCGTCTTCTGATGCCGAATGGAGCGATCAAACACCTGATTGTCCGGACCCATCGCGTGAAATTCGAATCGGGCGAAGAGGAACTCGTTGGTGCACTGATGGACGTCACGGCAACCAGGGAAGCGCAAGAGGCGTTGTATACGGCGCAGGCGGAACTCGCCCGCGTCGCTCGTGTAACAGCCCTAGGACAGATGAGTGCCTCGATTGCGCATGAAGTGAATCAGCCCCTCGCTTCCATTGCCACTACCGCCGCAGCTGGCTTGCGCTGGCTGACCCGCGAAGTTCCGAAAGTGGACGAGGCGCGCGCCTGCGTGAGTCACATTGTCGACGAAGCCAATCGGGCGAGCGAAATCATCCGGAGCGTTCGCAATCTTGCCAGGAGGGCAGATCCGGAGCTGATTCCACTCGACATCAACGAGGTCATCGACGAGGCGGTCGCGCTTGTAAAGCCGGAAGCGCTCCGACATTGGGTGACAGTGCAACTGCAACTTGCGTCGGGATTGCCCTTGGTGCGTGGCGACCGGGTCCAACTGCTGCAATTGATCATCAACCTTGCAATCAATGGTGTCCAAGCCATGGCGACCGTCACCGATCGCGCGCGTGTGCTAACCATCCGAACGGAACAGCGCGAATCTGACGAGGTGCTCGTGGCCGTACAGGACGTCGGCATCGGCACGGAGCCCGAGGTGGTGGACCGGCTTTTCGCCGCGTTTTACACGACGAAGCCAGATGGTATGGGTATGGGACTCTCCATCTGTCGTTCGATCATCGAGGCCCACGGAGGGCGGGTGTGGGCGTCCCGCAATATTGGCTCGGGAATGACATTTCAATTTACTGTTTCCGCGTATCGCTAGCATTGCCGTATCTAAAAGGCGGCTTTCCTCGCGAGAGCGGCCGATCGCAAATCGATTGCGATGGACCGTTCCTGGCCGATTGGGCGAGTTCGCCAACGGCCGCTTATTGGCACTCCAGTTCGCAAAACCTGAATTTGGCTGACAGACCGGTTTCGAGAAAGTTACCTGACCGGAGTGGGTCGGGCTGCGTCCGTCCGCTCTTCAAACGGCGTTGTCAACTTGACGGGCATAGACTATCTTTTTCCATAAAGTATAGTTATCCTTATTAGATAACGTTCCGGGATGTAGCCGTGGCAGTCCAACCATGCCATGCGGTGATGCGTTCCTGGAGAGCGGCACGATGACATGCCGCGTTCATCTTGTGTCTGGGCAACGCGAAATGCTGCCGGATGGGGCCGAAGCATGACAGAAACGCCTGCGTGCGACGCGCATCGCGAAAGCCGCACATCTGGCGTTCGCGCCGGCGGGTCGGCTGGTGGCTGTTCTCGGCACGGTTGTTCACGCGTGCAGCCGCCTTGACGAAAACGTGCTTCACATGAGCGAGTTCGGGAATGTCAGCTTTCGCCGTCGGATAGCTGCGCAGCTGGTCGGTCACGATCTTGCGCGGCACCGGGTTTGAACGCAGCACCCTCAGGAAGAAACGCTTCGCCGCAGCCTTGTCGCGCCGCTTTTGCACCAGCACGTCGAGTTCGGCACCATGCTCGTCGACCGCTCGCCACAACAGATACTTCTCGCCGCGCAGCATCACGAACATTTCATCCAGATGCCATGTGCTGCCCGGTTTGCGCCGCGCCGCTTTCGCGCAACGGGCGAACCCGGCGCCAAACTTGTCGCACCAGCAACGGATCGTTTCGTACGTGACCGCGACACCACGCTCGAGCAACAACTCCTCGATGTCGCGCAGGCTCAGGCTGAACCGGAAATACCATCGAACCGCACAGCTTATGGCGACGGCAGGGAAGCGGTGGCCGTGATAAAGCGATTTTGTCTTCTTCATCGCTTCATTCTACCGCCGCCTCTCCATCAACCTGACAGTGCCTTCCAAACAGAAGGCGCGGTGGTATCTTTGAGGCGCAACCGTGCGAGGTTGAACTGACCTTTGCGAATGCGATGTATCAACTCGACGCCCGATATCGTAATGGCCGCATCCCGGAAGCGTTTGAAGCCGAGCATTGTGTTGACCCTGGACTTGATATTGCGACGATTCTGCTCGATCAAATTGTTTAAGGACGATGACTTCGCGGTCAAAGTGACGGCCGTTGAACAGTCTGTCGATGTCTGTCAGCGTAACGAAGGGCAACGCAGTGCGAGGGGACATCGGCGACCAGAAGTACAATCAGTTCTCGCTGTTGCTGGACTACCTTCTGTCGAAACGCACGGACGTCTATATGGAAGGCACGTTCCAGGCTGCAAGCGGCACGAGTTCGACGGGCGCGGCGGCGGTGGCGGATATCGGCGCCCTTGGCGATTCGTCGAACAACCATCAGCTCGTCGCCCGGGTCGGGATGCACCACAGGTTCTGACGTCGTAGTATGACGGCACGCAAGCGTCATCAGTGACGCTAGTGTTTGCGGGGTATCGCTGGGTGTACGCCAAATGCCCATGGCCGCCGCACTCGTGGCGGCCATGGGGCATGAAAGCCACCACCGGTTCGCGATTTCCAAGCCTGGATAAATTCGCCAGGTAGACAACGCAGTACTCATTGATGCTCGCAGGAGCACAATCTTATGAAAGCCAAAACGGGACTTCTGCTTACCACGCTGCTCGTCGCCATTCAGTCCGCTCACGCGGCGGACCTGGTCGTTCTCTCGGCGGCTGCAATGAAAGGTGCACTCGAGGATCTGCCTGAACGATATCTGGCTGCAACAGGTGATCGGGTGCGAGTCATCTACGGCACCGCGGGACAGGTGCGTGACCGGGCTGTATCGGACCAGGCATTCGACCTCGTCATCGTTCCTCCCGAGCCGCTCGCCAAACTGACCGGGCGCCATCTTGTCAAAGAGGGTTCACAGGTAGATATCGCACGCGTGCGGCTCGGAGTCGCGGTGAAAGCGGGTACCGCTTTGCCCGCGATCAATGACGATGAGGCGTTCACGAAAGTCCTGCGCGATACCCCTTCGATCGGTATGGCCGACCCTGCCAGCGGCGCAACCTCCGGCATCTATCTGGCCCGCCTGATCGATCGTTTGGGGATTGGGGCAACGGTGGGTCCCAAGGTCAAATACTATCCGGAAGGGCAAACCGCCATGGAAGCGATGGCACGAGGGGAGGTGTCGCTGGGACTGGGACAGATCAGCGAAATCAAGCCCGTGCACGGTGTCGCCCTTGTCGGGCCAATCCCGGAAGATTTGCAACTCGTAACGACGTACGCCGCGGGCATTGGCACAAACAGCAAGCAACCGGACGCAGCGAAAAAGCTCCTTTCGTATCTCACCGGACCAGCGGTGCAAACGTCTTTGAAGGCGAACGGGTTCGACCTCGTCTCACCGGCGAATTGATTTGTTCCGTGTCACGGCACACGCCGTGGAGTCGACACAAAGGAGCGAACCTGAATGAACATACTTCATAGATCTCGTAAACGCGGCACGAGGATTGCCCAAGGTCCGCGACAGAAGCGCGAAGAGGGGAATGCATTGAGTCTAATCACCGGAAAAAAACAATGAGCAAAACGAAAGACACGCAGCGGATGGCCCAGCGACGCCGTTTGCTGCGAGGCGCGGCCCTCTCACTGATGGCCACGGCAGTGCCAGTCTCTGCCAGTGCGGCGGCGCCGCGGATCATTGCCGAAGAACACTGGGCGCAGAAAGGCGCGGTGAAACTGTATCTTTATCGTAAGCGACTTGCGGACGACCGGAACGCAAGTTCCGACCGGAAGCCGGTGCTGTTTCTCGTGCACGGTTCGTCGTTTTCGGGTCGCGGAGGCTTCGATCTGCAACTGCCGGGCACGGAGAACTACTCGTTCATGGACGAGTTTGCTCGCTACGGCTTTGACGTCTGGACCATGGACCATGAAAACTACGGCCGCTCCTCGCAGACGGATTCGAACTCCGATGTCCGCTCCGGTGTGGAGGATCTGAAAGCTGCGATGCCGGTTGTCGAAAGCGCAACTGGCCAGAAAACGTTCATGTTTTATGGTCAGTCGTCCGGCGCCCTCCGCCTGGGTGTTTTTGCGATGGAAGTGCCGGATCGCGTGGACCGTATGGTCCTGGATGCGATCACCTATACGGGCGAGGGCGCACCGGAAATCATGAGGCGGCGCGCGAACATCGCAGCTCTCGAGGCCAGCAACTTCCGTCCAACCACGCCAGCGAGCTTCGATGCCATCTTCTCCCGCGATGACCCGTCGACGGTCGATTCAAGAGTACCGAAAGCACTGGCCGACTATGAACTCAAGCTTACCAACCGGACGCCGAACGGCACCTACATCGACATGGCGATTCATATGCCGATGGTCGATCCGAAACGGCTGCAGTGTCCCGTTTGCATGACGAGAGCCGAGCATGACGGCAATGCGACCGATGCAGAACTGCTCGATTTCTTTTCGCAGTTGCCGAACAGGGACAAGCAGTTCTGCGAGATCAAGGGAGTGGCGCACATTGCGGTGCTGGGCATCAACCGGCACCGTATCTGGCATGCGATGCATGCCTTCTTTACGATGCCTGCCCAGCGTTCAGCCTGACGTTAAGCCGAAAGACAAGCACCACCAGCGCTAACCTCCAGCTGGCGGGACGCTGCAAGACCGATTGACACATTTTCCTTCTCTCGCACTGGAAGGAGATCTGTGGATCAGAGCTTGCGCCTCTACGCGTTCCATGCACGGCATCCGAGTGCCTATGAAAAGGGTCACCGCAGCAGATTGCCGGATGGCTCATGCGTGCGTATCCAGACAACGAGGACTACCACGTGTCCCACGAGACCATCTATCGCAGTCTCTTCATCCAGGCCCGTGGTGCCTTGAAGAAGGAGCTGCTGGAATATTTGCGGCGCACCCGGGCCATGCGCCGTTCGCGCCATCACACGCAGAAGACGGACGACCACGGCAGGATTCGCGACAGGGTGTCAATCAGCGAACTTCCAGCCACAGTTGAAGACCGCGCGGTACCGGGACACTGGGAAGGCGATCTTCTGTGCGGCAGCGGGAGCAGCCAGATTGCGACACTCGTCGAGCGCCAGACACGTTACGTCATGCTGGTGAAGATAGCTAGCAAGGACCGCGAAACGGTCATCAATGCGCCCACTAAACATGCCAGCAAATTGCCGCAGGAACTCTACAAATCGCTGACACGGGATCGGCGAAGGGAGATGGCTGGGCACAAACGCGTCACCGTCGCCACTGACATCGCTGTCTACTTCTGCGACCCCCAGCATCCATGGCAGCGCAGATCGAACGAAAATACGAATGGACTGTTGAGACAGTATTTCCCGAAGGACTCCGACCTGTCAGTGTATTCACAGGCGAAACTTAACGCTGTGGCAAGACGATTGAATGAGCGTCCGCGAAAGACACTGGACTACGGGACGAACGCCGAAACGTCGCCAAGAGACGAACCAACGGCTCTCGTCCCTTGGCGCGCTGTCCAGGGGTGCGCGGCGACCTCCGCCGTTTCAGTCGCAACCGGAGACGGCGGAAACGGAATGGCGTCCTTTGATTGCAGGAAGCCGACCAACATCAGCGGTAACGCCGTTGCGCTCCTCGCCGATTTCGCAAAAGTGCAGGTTGCGTACCCTCACCGCGTCAGCCATTCGGGCTTGCTGGAGCCTCGTGGCACGAGCACCGTGCTGAAGGCCCCGGGAGTCTTCGACAACACCACCTGGTCGGTCATGCCCTGATACGTGCCCAGAGGGGTCTCTGCCGTGAACAGATCGGGGGCGACGTAGACGTGCTCGTCGGAAGATCCGGCGGTTGCGTGGGCATAGTCCCTGTCGAAGATGCCGAGCGAGAACAGCCACAGCACGGTTCGGGTCAGAGAAACGGTGACCCGATAGCTGCCACCCTCGATCGCACGCCGGCGCAGCGCCGCGAGTATGCCGACCGTGCCGAGCCAGCCGACTACGTTGTCGACAATGGGGATGATCGGCGGCGACTTCGGACGCGCGAGCGTGCCTTCGACGGCGAACAGCCCCGAGACGGCCGCGCCGATTTCATCGAATCCCGGACGATACTTCCAGGGGCCCGTGGCGCCGTGAAGCAGGACACTGGCATGGATCAACCCAGGCTTCGCGCCGCAGAGTTCGTCGGCGTCGAGACCATGGCGTTCCAGATAGCCGGGACGCTTGTTCGCGAAGAAGACGTCGGCATCCTTCAGCAGGAGATCGAATGTCGCGCGATCCTCCTTCGAGTAATCCAGGATCGTCGAGCGCATCCCGACCTGAGTGTCCCACGCGAACGCCTCGATCTCGCTGTCGTCGAAAGGCCGCCAGATGTTGAGGACATCCGCCCCGTGCAGAGCGAGGTCTCTCCCGATGGCTGCTCCGGCAATCACGTGACCCATCCCAAGTGCGCGAATGCCGTCCAGCGGACTAGTGCCCTCTTTCCTGAAAGGGATCGGCTCACTTTCGCCGATCTTTTCCACGGTGATCAGCGACATTCTCGAGAGGACCTCGGTGTACTGAGGCTCCTTGCAGAATTCCTCGAAAGTACGCACCTTGGCGATGACGATCCCGGCGTCCGCCGCCGCATTCTCCAGGTCGTCGGCGCGCCATTGCAGAATGGCGTTGCGCACGGATTCCGGGCTGGCGTCGCACCGCAGCAGGCGGAGCTCGCGGGCAGCCAGCTTCGGGTAGATGTTCAGGGGCACGACGTGCCGCCCATCGCGGGTTTCGCGAAAGAGATTTGTATCGACTTTGAGGGCTGGAGGACGTCCATTGATCGTCTCCCATTTCAGATCGAAGAATCCGGCGAAACGCCGCAACGCTTTACGTACGTCCACTTCGATGTCCTGTTCCTCGCCGCTGCGCAGTCGCCATAGCGCAGCGACGCCGACAGCCTTGGCGGCCAGGGCGATCGCGGACAAAGAGCCGAACCGGAACAGAGCGGGAATGATCGGATCCCGGCCGTGGAAAGTGATCTTGCCACCGCTGTCCGCCGTCGATAACCCAACGTCTTTTAGTACTTCATTGAGCACGCCGTGCAGGTCGATATCCGAGCTCCGCGCCGGATTCGCGAGCTTCGATTGAATGATTCCGGTGAGCCGATCCGTTTCGTTTTCGACTGGGAGATTGGTCGAGTCATTCATTTGCGAAATTCCATTTTGATGGGGAGTGTCAACTGCGCGCGATCAGCCCGCCCGAGCCGCGGCCTCGCCGGCGTGGACGCATTCGTACCTTTAACGCGCCTGTCCTTTAGTGCGCAGTTCTATGAGGCCGAGCAGCATCTTGTCGCGCTCCGCCTCCAGCTCCTCTATGGAGCGCGATCCGACCTCCGCATGAACGCCGTCGATGAGCTTCTTCTGCACTTCCGGCGTCAGCTCGGGCGAGCCGAGATCCTTCCAGCCAGCCGTCATCGGACCGGTGAACTGATGGAAGAAGTGCTCGATGCCGCCCGGGCCGCCGCCGAGGTGATTGAGCATCATGTTGCCCATTACGCCCCAGCGCAGGCCCGGCCCCCATGAGAGGGCGGTGTCGACGTCGGCGGCGCTCAGCACACCCTCTGCCACCAGGTAATAGACCTCGCGCGCCACCGCGAACTGCAGACGGTTGGCGACGTGGCCCTGCAATTCCTTGTGCAGGCGCACGGTCTTTTTTCCGATCGATGCGTAGAACTCCGTAGCGCGCCGGATCGTCTCTTCCGAGGTCTTTACCCCTCCGACGATCTCGACCAGCGGAATCAGGTGCGGCGGATTGAACGGATGCGCGACCACGCAGCGCTGGGGATGCAGCGCGGCACCTAACTGGATGCTGCTCATGGGGAGAGTCGACGTGCTCGACGCAATGATCACGTCGTGCGGCAGCAGCTCATCGAGTTGCCGATAGAGTTCCTGCTTGAACTCGAGCCGCTCGGGGCCGTTTTCCTGAACGAGGTCCACATCCGTGAGCGCTTGTGCGAGCACGGGCGTGAATGTCAGGTTCGCTTGCGACGCTCCGGGCGCAAGGCCCAATCTCTTGAGCGCCGGCCAGGCGGACTCCACGAACTCCTTGAGTTGAGCTTCGGCATTCGGCGCGATGTCCGTTGCAACGACCTTCAGCCCTTTGGCGAGAAACAGTGCGGTCCAGCTGGCACCGATCACACCGGTGCCAATCACAGCGATGCGACGAATGGACGTGGTATCAGTCATGTCATGTCTCCAATGCGTTGGTCAGACTTCGGCATAGGCAATGCCGGTGAGATTGCCTTGGGCGAAGAGGAAGTTGCGCTGGTTCTTTCCATCCAGATCGACGCGATAGACGGAGCCGGCAAGGTCCGTGACAAACATCCGGTTACCGGAAACGTCGAGCGCGATACCGATTCCCTCCATCAGGTGCGTAACGACGATTTCAGGCGCCGCCGCTCGGTCGACCGGCACGCGATTGACGGTATTGCCGCGCGGAGGATCGCCGCGGTCGGTCCAGTAGAGGACGCGGTTCGCCAGGTCGAGTTCGAGGTCGATGGGTTCCGGCAGCCGATCGAACAACACCTCGATGTCGGAGCGGTTCGCCGGGTCTTCGCCTTGCGGGATGTCGATGTTGGCGCGGAAGATGCGGCCGAGGCCGGCATTGTCCGGACCTTTCTGCGTCCAGTAGAGTTCGCCGAGCTGCGTATCGATAGTGATTCCGACGCACCAGCGCGTCTGGTCGAGCCGGTCGTGGTCGCCATGTCCGGTCTCGACTAGCGTTTCGACTTGAGAGCCGTCGAGATTGGCGCGCATCACGCGCATGCCTTCTCGATCGCACCAATAGAGCTTGCTACCTGCCTTGTCGAGATGAAGCTGCTTCGGCGTGTGCGTGACGCCTTGCGGGACGATGACCACGCGATTCCCGCCATCCAGGCCGGCGCGTTCAATCGAGCCATCATGGAGGCCGATGGAACCCATGTTTGTCCAGTAGATATGACCGGCATCCACGTCCACGACGATGCCGTCGGGGAGGCGGCAATCCGCGACGATCGTCTTCAGGTCGGATCCGTCGGGATTGCTTGAGTGAATGCGGCCGCCGCTCAATTCGAGGAAAAACAATCGGCCGGTGCGGGTCAGGTCCGCGGAAACATTCGTTCCGCTGATTCGGGGCAACGTCATCGTGTGTCCTTTCGGGTCATTGCCATTGGAAGAGAGACTGAATGTCGGGCGCGACTGGATACCGCCGGGTAGCCGGGAACGTGTGACAGTTTCGCAGCTTGCGCTGGCGTTGGCGCCGACGACTCAGGCGTGAATTTCGTTTTGATCGTGGCTAGAGCTTGTGTTAAAGAGCCGCGGGTTTGTTCATTTTCGTGCCCGTCGTGCCGAAAAGAACTACCTCTGATATCGAAGCCAAGAGAGGTTTATGGAGCCAATTTTCTGATGATAGTTGGCGGGGCGAAGGGCGGCTATTACATAAAGCTGGAATATTCGCTTGTAGGAAAATTAATTGTCGCGCAATGGAATAGTTGAGCGCACGTTGCGTTTACGCATGGCGACCCGACCTGGTCGCGGCCGGCCACGAGTCCGAGCATGTGCTACGTCATCAATCATGAGATCGCTTTGATTCACACAACGATTCAACCCGCCTGGGTCCGCATCACACACTGGATTAACGCGCTCGCTGTCGTACTGATGGTCATGAGCGGCTGGCAGATCTATGACGCCTCGCCGATCTTTCCAGCTTTAGGGTTTCCTTCCGCCATGACCTTGGGCGGCTGGCTCGGTGGGGCCTTGCAATGGCACTTCGCAGTCATGTGGATGCTGGTCGCGAATTTCATTGCATACGTCGGGCTGAATCTGGCGTCCGGACGTCTGCGCCGGAAACTGCTGCCGATCAGCCTTGAGTCGCTTACAACGGATCTCTTCGCCGCGCTGCGTGGCAAGCTCGTGCATGAGGACCACGCACGCTATAACGCGGTACAGAAATTGGCCTATCTCGTCGTCATCGTCGATATTGCGCTCATCATCCTGTCGGGACTGGCGGTATGGAAGTCGGTGCAGTTCCCACTGTTGCGCACGCTCATGGGCGGGTACGACAATGCGCGCGTCGTACATTTCATTGCAATGAGCGTGCTGGTTGCGTTCTTTGTCGTGCATGTCGTCATGGTCGCACTCGTGCCGCGCTCGTTGGTTTTGATGATTCGCGGACGGTGACCATGACTTTGCGAAAAAAGGCCCAGAATCGCAATACGTTTGTTTCGTCTCACGCCGAATCCATCATAAATGATGCGCGTAACGAGCTGAAAAATCCGGCACGCCGACTGCTCGGAAAGCGGCTTCTCACGCTCGGCGGCATTGCGTTGCTGTCAGGTTGCGATTTGTCCAGTGACAAGTCGGTGAACACCATGCTGCGCAGAATCTCGTTCTTCAACGATGACGTGCAGGCCCTGTTGTTCAACCCGAACCAGATGGCACCGACCTATCCGGAGTCGATGATCACACGGCCGTTTCCGTTCAACGCGTTCTACGACATCGATGATGTGCCCGAAGTCGACGCCACTACATACCGGCTGCAGGTAGGTGGCGTTGCCAACGGCAAGCGTCTCTGGACGCTCGACGAGCTGCGCGCGTTGCCGCAGGAAAACCAGATCACGCGTCATATCTGCATTGAAGGATGGAGCGCGATCGGCCGGTGGGGTGGCGTGCGCTTCTCCGATTTCCTGAAGCGTGCGGGCGCGGACATCACGGCGAAGTACGTGTCATTGCACTGTGCGGACAACTACTGGACGAGCATCGACATGGCAACTGCATTGCATGCGCAGACCCTGCTCACACTCACATACGACGGCGAGGTGCTGCCGCCGAAGTACGGCTTCCCGATGAAGCTGCGTATGCCGACCAAGCTCGGCTACAAGAACCCGAAGCATATCGTCGCAATCAGTGCGACGAACGAATTTCCCGGTGGTTACTGGGAAAACCAGGGCTACAACTGGTTCGGCGGTTCCTGATGTTCACTACCACTCGCAGCTCAACAGTCCTTTACGGAGCATCCATGTCTATTCGCTTGAAAGTTGGCGTCACCCTCGCCACGCTGGCTTTTACCAGCGTCGTGCTCGCTCAGACGCCCGCCGCCAAACCGTCGCGCATCCGCGGCGAGATCGTCTCGCTCGACGGCGACGTGCTGAAGGTGCACCGCCGTAGCGGCGACACTGTGTCGATCGAGCTCAAACCGGCGGTTGCGGTGTCGGCCGTCAAAGCCATGCAGCTTTCGGACATCAAGCCGGGCTCCTTCGTCGGCACAGCCGCAACGACGGGCACTGACGGAAAGTTGACGGCCACCGAAGTGCTTGTCTTCCCCGAATCCGCGCGCGGCATGGGTGAAGGTCACTACGCATGGGATCTCGGTCCGAACAGCACGATGACGAATGCGAACGTCGACGCCGTTGTTCAGGGTACCAGCGGCCGGGATCTGAAGCTGTCGTACAAAGGCGGGAGCAATGAGGTGACCGTACCGCCTAACGTACCCATCGTGACTTTCGCGCCGGCCGCACGCACCGACCTGACCGCGGGCAAGAAGGTGTTTGTGGTCGCGACGGCCGCCTCGCAGGGCGCATTCGTCGCGCAACGCGTGGTGGTCGAAAAGGATGGAATCGCTCCGCCGATGTAGTCGATTAGCGGTCGGATGGATGACCTACCCGCTGCGGTAGCACGTGGTTCAAGCTCCGCAGCCCGTCGATTTATGATATTCGCATCATCGCGCGTTCGTTGTTCCCTAGAGGAGAAAACTAAATGTCACGGTCCATTTCGCAGCGCGCTTTCATGGTGTTCGGTGGCTTGGCCTTAGCGGGTACGCTGAGCTGGGCGCAAGCGGCGCCGGTCTCGTTTCAGGTGCCGTTGACGGGCACCCAACAGGTTCCGCCGGTGCAGACTCCGGGCAGCGGCAGCGCCGACCTCACGTACGACGCGGGCACGCGGGTCGTAACGTGGAACATCAGCTTCAGCGGATTGTCGAGTCCGGCCACGATGGCGCATTTCCACGGGCCCGCCCCGGCCGGCAAAAACGCCGGCGTGAAGGTCTGGCTCTCCCAGAAGGGCAACATGGAGGCGACAAGCCCGATCACCGGTCAGGCCACGCTATCCCCGGATGATGCCAAGAGCTTTGAAGCCGGTGACATGTACATCAACGTTCACACCAAAAACAATCCGAACGGCGAGATCCGCGGCCAGGTGGTGTCCCCGAAGAGCAACTGACGCGAACGACGGGGATGTTTTATCAGGCTTTGTTGGGACCGCCATGAGGTCCCGTGCTACGGATGCGACCAGGGATTCTTGACGCAATATCGTCTTGCTGAAGGCCTTCCACGGGTTGCTGGGTTTAGCGAGGATGACTCAACATGGGCGGGCCGCGTGGTTGACCGGCTGGTGAATCGCGCCGAAGTCGTCGCGATCGAAGGCGAGTCCTACCGGGTGAAGGAAGCACGTGAACGTGCCGAACAGCGCGCAAAGAAACGCAGCACGGCACGCATGGAGAAGAAGAAATCATTAAGCGAGCTTGAGTACCTCCTCATGGCTCAATCTGGAGACTGGCAACGTTTTCGCTTCAGACAGCGGCCTGTTCGCGCCGTCGTCTGCAGCATCTCGCCCAGCGAGGCGGCAACCGCCTCGCGCGCCGCGTCACTAGCGAACAGTTCCCTGCCGCTTTGGGCGAGAGACGTCCGCAGTCCGTCAGACACGCCTTGAAGAAGGTACTGCGCGACCCGATCAAGCAAACGCCGGATCACCTGAGTACTGCCCCTTCACAAGTGCGAGCAAATCCGTCTTCGTCACGCTCTTGTTTCGCTTCGTTGCCAGTTCCATTTCAGCTCCTTACTGCTTCAGCGACCAGCGTCGCACCGTCTCATACGTCAGTTCAATGCCACGGGTAGCCAGCAACTCCTCGACCATGCCCAGGCTCAAGGGAGAACGCTAGTACAGCCACACCGCATAACTGATCACATCGGGTGGAAACCGGTAGCCGGCATAGCAGATAACGTCGTTGGCAGGTGCGTTGTGTTGGAGAGCAGTTCGTTTCATACCCGCAATTGTCGCTGCATTTCCGGCTACATGCCCACAACGTGACAGTCCCCTTGCGAGCACTACCGCGCCGCCTGCATGAACGCCCGCACTTTGTCCTCGTCGACCGGGTTCCACCACACGCCGCCCACCTTCAACGAACTGGCGACGATCACGGCGTCGACAATCGACAGAATCTCCGCCACGTTGCTCTCCGTGCAGCCACTGCCCACCAGCAGCGGCAAGGTCGTCGCCGCACGAATCTGCCGCAGATAGTCGGGGCTGGCGGCGTCTCCCGTACGTTGACCGGTGGCGATGATCGCGTCGGCGTCGAAGAATTCCACGTCGCGCACCAGTTCTTCCAGCGCGCGATCCGCCACGATGGCATGCGCGCCGTGCTTGACGTGCGCATCTGCGAACACGCTGATGCCGTCCGCGCGCAGCCGCGCCCGATAGCGCAGCGCGTTGGCCGCCGCGCCTTCGATCAGCCCTTCGTTGGCGACATACGCATTGGCCCATTGATTGACGCGCACAAAGGCCGCCTGGCTCGCCGCCGCGATGGCGAGCGCAGGAATCGCCGCATTCGCCAGCACGTTGATGCCGATCGGCAGGCCGGTTTCGCGCGCGATGCGATCCGCCGTCACCGCCATGAACGCCGAGGTCTCGTGACCAATATCGTCGGGCTTCGAGAACGGCACGTCACCGTGATTTTCGATGATCAGGCCGTCGACGCCGCCGCTCGCGTACGCGAGCGCATCGGCACGCGCGGTGGCGTAAAGCGCGTCGCTCGCGGCACCCTGATAGCGGGGCGAGCCGGGAAAAGCCGGACAGTGAATCACGCCGATCACCACGCCGCGCGCGCGGCCAAAAATCCGCTCGACGCAGTCGCGACGCCCGCGGCCAACACCAGAAGAAGTTTCCATATCGGTTCAACGTGCCTGAGAGTAGGTGACTGACGAAAGAACAGACTGCGGGACTGCCGCGTGCAGCAACGCGTGCATCGCGGCGCGCTGGGGAAAGCTCGCTTGCGCGCCGGGTCGGGCGACCGCGTAAGCGGCCACCGCCTGCGCCCAGCGTAACGCGTTTGGCATCGGCAGGTTGAGCGCCAGCCCGGCGAGCAGCGTGCCGCAAAAGGCGTCGCCGGCGCCGACTGTATCGACGGCTTCAGCAGGTACTGCTGCGAGATGCCGCGTGCCGTGGTTATCGCACCAAATTACGCCGTCCGCGCCGAGCGTGACGCAGACGTCGTGCGCGCCGGCGCGATGCAGCGCAGCAGCGGCGAGCGCTGGGTCGTCCAGCGCGGTTAACGTGGCGGCTTCGACGCGATTGACCACGAGCACATCCAGGTCGGCCAGCAAGGGCATGCAATCGAAACGGACCGGCCCAGGATTGAGGAGCGTGCGGCACGCACCGAGCCGCGCGGTGCGCAGGACCTCGGCGGTGACATCGGCGCTCAGGTTGCCTTGTAGCGCGATCCAGTCGCCGTCGCGCGTGGCTTCGTGCAACGCACAGCGGTCCGGGCGATAGTTGGCCGCCGCCAGGTTGCGCGTGACAATAGTGTTTTCGCCGGCGGCATCCACCGTGACGATGGACAGATCGGTCGGGCACGGCATGCGCAGCAGATGGCGCGTGTCGATGCCTTCGGCGTTCAGTTGCGCGATCAGCCGGTCGCCGTCCGCGTCTTCGCCGACGGCGGCAAACAGCAGCGTCGATGCCCCCGCGCGCGCCGCGGCCACGGCCTGGTTCGCACCCTTGCCGCCGAAGCCGGACGTGCTGTCCAAAGCAAGCGTGGTTTCGCCGGGCGACGGCAAACGCGCGACGTTCAGGCTCAGATCGATCGCCGCATTGCCGACCACGCAGATGCGCGGCGTAGGACTGACGGCTGTGCTCATCGCCCCGCCCAGTCGGTCAGGGCGACGCGATACAGATCGACCGCTTCCAACAGCCGATCCCACTGCTCGTCGCCAGGCGGGTTGACCGCGTCGGCGGCGACCAGCTTGCGAGTCAGTTCGATAAGGTCGAGTGCGTGCATGGTGGCCGTTGCGCCTCTTGCGTCTCAGGAGATTACTTCGCGGCCGACGTTAGCCAGTCCAGACAGTTCAGCCATAGCGTCGCATTGCCGTCCCAGTCCGAGAATTCCGGTGGCAGCCAGTGATGCGACATGTCGCTCGTCCAGGCCATCGTGCGGCCCTCGCCGTATTCTCCGGCAACGAGCAACGGATGCCCGGTGTCCGGCACCGTCGCAATCACGGTCGCGCCCGGCTTCACTTGCACCTCGTTGTACCCCAGCAGATGCGGCCACGTGGTACCGAGTCCGGCGACGATCGGATGCTGCGCGACGATCTGAGGCGTGAATCCTTCCGGCACTTCGCAGCGGTCGTCGTAGGGCAGGCAAGTGACTGGCAACACCTCTTCAACCGGCGTGCCGCGAAACCGCGCGCTGCCGGCGATGCCCTGAAAACTCAAATAGCCACCCACCATCATCAAGCCCCGTCCCGCTTTCACATATTCGCGCAGTAGCTTCAGGCGGTTCGGCGTGCGCTGGCTTTTGGCCCACGTATCGGGGTGCAGCAGCAACGTATTGGCGCCGATGTCGGACAGGATGATCGCGTCGTACGCAAGCAGTCCTTCGAGCGTGACCGGAAACTCTTCCTGCGCTTCGTGACTCGGCATATGCGTGATTGCATAGCGGCTGTCTTTCAGCGCATCGAGAAAGAGCTTTGCGCCATTGTGATACGTCACCGTCGGAAACTGGTCGAAGCCTTTGATGTGCGTCGACGTGCTGGTCCAGCTTTCCCCCGCAAGCAATATCGACTTGGCCGATGGGGCGGATTGGGTCATGCGAAATCTCCTGTGAGGCGCGAGGATTGTCGTGTCGGCGGCAGTCCTCGCGGCGTTAAACCGGTTTACCGAATTTGGTTATGAGTCGAATGAGCGCTGCCGAGTTGTGCGACAAACATGTAGCTCGCGCTTAGCGTTGCCGCGCAAAGACCTTTGCCGGATTGGCGATCATCATGGTTTCGATCTGGGCATCGGTCACACCATGGCGTCGCAATCTCGGCACGAAGTACTTGAGGATGTAGCCATAGCCGTAACCGCCGTAACGCGTCAGCATGGTCTTGAGAAACACGTCTTGTGACATCAGCACACGGTCGATAAAGCCGGCGTCGATCAGCGCCTTGATCGCACGCGCATTCTCTTCATCCGATGGCGATTGCGCTGCCTCGTCGGCATAGAAGTAGTCCATGCCGATCATGTCATACTCGAGCCACGCTCCGCGCCGCGCGAGCGTGTGCTGATATTCCGTATCCATGTGACTTGGATTCATGTGGCAGAGGATGGTGTGACGCAGGTCCGCACCTTCCGCTTCAACGATGTCCAGCACGCGGTGCCCATGCCGCACCCAGCCGGGCAGATGTACCGACAACGGCACGCGCGTCGCCGCGCTGGCACGCGCCGCGGCCCGCAGCGATTTCTCTTCGTTGGCCGTGAAGGCCGCGGACACGCCAATCTCGCCGATCAAACCCGCTATTACATCAGGCTTTTGATCCGCGCCGCCCACTTCGATAATCAGTTGTTCGGCTAGATCGTCGATGGATCGTTCGCTGACGTAGCGCGGATGCGTGGGCTCCAGATAGAATCCGGTCGACATCACGATGTTCAGGCCGGTACGCCGGGCGATGACCTGCAGCGCTGCAGGATCGCGGCCAATGCCGAGGTTGGTTGGGTCCACCACCGTCTCGCCGCCCAGCTCGCGAAAACGCATCAGCTCGTCAATCGCGGTTTCGACATCGAACAGCTGGCAGTTGTCGCGGTTCATCAACGGATTCATCCGCAGCGCGCCGAGAATGCCGATATGCACTTTCTGTTCGCCGATATGACGGTCGCCGCAACATGAGGGCGGCACCCACTTGCCCGAGGCATCGAGCAGGATGTGCTCGTGCATCAGCGTGACGCCCATCTTCTCGACGGGCAGGGGACCGAGCACGGTCATCACATGGCCGGTATCCACGCCAATTGGCAGCGGCGAAACATGACGGAAGATCGACGTCATCGTTCAAGCCTTTTTACCGCGCCGCTGTGAAAAGATCCGCGTGTTCATCCAGATGGCGAGCAGCATGATCGCGCCTTGAATGATCTGCGTATAGAACGGCGATACGTGGATGAGGATCAGCCCGTTGCCGAGCACGGCAATCGTCAGCGCGCCGAGCAGCGTACCGAGAATCGTGCCGCGTCCGCCGAACAGATTCGTGCTGCCGAGCACGACGGCTGCGATCACCGCGAGCTCGAAACCGACGCCCTGATTCGACGAACCGCTACCGAGCCGCGCCGTTGTAATGAGACCCGCGAGCCCCGCGGCCGCACCGCTCAGAATGTAGACCTTCAACGTCACGATCCGCACGTTTACACCCGCGCGGCGCACACCTTCCGCGTTCGTGCCGATACCGACCACATAACGCCCGAACCGCATATGACGCAGCGCAAACCAGCCGGCGAACAGGATCACGGCGGAGATGATGGCGGGCATCGGCACGCCGAGAATATGACCACGTCCGAGTTGCACGAACCAGCCGTCGTTTTCGATCGGCACCGAATAGCCTTGTGTAATCAGCAACGCAAGACCGCGCACGACCGACAAGGTGCCGAGCGTCACGATAAACGCGGGCATGCCGGCCCACGCGATGAAGTAGCCGTTGATCGCACCAATCAGCGCGCCGAGCAGGAGGCCGCCTATCAAGACGACGCTGTCCGACATCCCCGCGTGCAGCGCAACGGCGGCGAGTGCGCCAACCAGCGCAAGCGTCGAGCCGATCGAAAGATCGATGCCAGCCGTGGTGATCACGAGCGTCATCGCGGTCGCGACGATCAGCAACGGTGCGCTCTGGCGCAGCACGTTCAGCAGGTTGCCGGCGGTGAGGAAGGTATCGGTGGCGAAGCTGAAAGCGACGGCGCAGCAGACGAAGAACACCGCAATGCTGGCCACGCCCGCATTGCCGCCCAACAGATGTTGCAACGAGCGGCGCGGCGCTCTCTGGTCCTTGTGCATGGCGATTTCCACGATTAGTCCTCCGAGAGCGCGCGCGCCGAGCGCGCCTTGAATTTACGTCCGACGATCAGATCGACGACTTCTTCCAGATTCGTTTCGCCAATTTTGCGATCCGTCACGTTCTGTCCTTCATACATCACGCTGATCCGGTCGCAGACGAGGAACAGGTCCTGCAAGCGATGGCTGATCAGAATGACGCTGACGCCACGCTGGCTGATGGTCTGAACCAGTTCGAGCACCGCTTCGACTTCAGCCACGGCGAGCGCTGCGGTCGGTTCGTCCATGATCAGCACCTTAGGGTCGAACGACACAGCGCGTGAAATCGCAATCGCCTGACGCTGGCCGCCCGACAGATTCTCGACATCGAGATGCGTGTTCGGAATGCGGATGCCGAGACCATCCAGCATTTCGCGGGCGTCGTGATGCATCTTCGCGTGGTCGAGCATGGGAATGCCGAGCACGCGGCGCAGCGGCTCGCGGCCGAAGAACAGGTTGCCGGCCACATCCACCGTATCGCACAGCGACAGGTCCTGATAGACCATTTCGATGTGATGCGCGCGGGCGTCGCCGGGGTCCGTGAAATGCACGGGCTTGCCGTCGATTTCGATGCGACCTCCGTCGGGAATCACCGCACCCGCCAGCACCTTCGATAACGTGGATTTGCCCGCGCCGTTATCGCCGACGAGGCCCAGCACTTCGCCAGGCGCCACTTCGAGATTCACGCCGCGCAACGATTGCACCGCGCCGTAACTCTTGATGATGTTCTCCATGCGTACGCGTGGAGTGATGGCAACGCTATTCATCTGCATGTCCTCGTCCGGCGCACCTGGTGCTCGATTGAATTCCCTTGGACTTACTTGAAGATAGCCCGGTATTTGTCCACGTTCGCTTTCGTCACGATGGTGACCGGCACCGAGATATTCTTTTCGACTGGCTGTTTGGCGATCAGTTTGAGCGCGGCGCCAACTGCCGCCTTGCCTTCGCCTTCGGGGTCCTGCTGCACGACGGCGGTGACGAAGCCCGCGTCGATGCCCTTGATGGCCTGCGCGCTCAGGTCCCAGCCGACGATCTTCAGATGATCCGTCGTGCCCTGCGACAAAGCCGCTGCGACCAAACCGATCAGCGCGGGCTCGCCGGTCGCATAGACAATCTGCAGATTCGGATTGCCCGAGATCAGGTTTTCAGCGGCAGTTTGGGCCTGATCCTGCACGTTTTGGCCATCGACGGTGGACACGATTTTTGCACCGGGTGCCGCTGCGACACCTTCCTTGAAACCGTCCAGCCGTACGTTCTGGATGAACGAATTCAGGGCGCCCACCACGCCGATCTGCGCCTTGCCGCCCAGATTCTTGTTGATGTAGTTCGCCGTGTACTTGCCGATATCCACGCCGACTTTCTTGTTGTCCACGCCCACCTGCACGGCGTTGTCGCCGTTCACAATGGCGTCGATGGTGACCACCGGAATACCGGCTTTCTTCGCTTCGCTGATGGCGGGCTTGATGCCGTTCACGTCGATCGCGACCACTAGAATCGCATCCACCTTCTGCTGGATATACGTCTCGATGGCGTTGTTCTGCGCGTTCGGGTCGTTGTTCGAGTTGTAGATCTCAAGGTTGACGCCGGCTGCTTTCGCGGCGGCCTGCGCGCCCTGGTCCATCTGTGTGAAGAAGAGTGCCTCCTGGTTGATCTGCACCAGTGCGATCTTCTTGTCCGCGGCGAACGCGCTGCCGCTGGAGCCGATGAGTGACAGCGCGAAGAGGGTGACGGCGAGCCGGCGCAAATGATGTGGTGCGTTCATCGAAATCCCTTTTCTGAGTAAGCGGAGCGGCGCGTGGAATGGCGCCGTCCCGTGAGTGGAAAAGACTTTCAAAGGACGCAACCAACATTGCGCCCGCCTTCTTGTAAACCGGTTTATTGAAGTTATGTGGAGAGTATTGGGATGTCAACCATTTCAATAAAGATCAGGGTAAATACGAAAGGAGACTAAGTATTGCGCGGCGGCGCGACCGACGCGCGTTCAATCAGCCGCACCGGCAGGCGATGTACCGGTGCACCGAGCGCCGCACCGGACGCCAGGGCGGCTGCGGCGCCCGCGGCCTCGCCCTGGTCGGCGGCGAGCATGGCCAGCAGAATAGCGACGCCCGCGCGGCCGAGTTCGCGCGCGGACTGCCGCAGCGTGGTGATGGGCGGCATCAGCAGGCTGGCGAATTCCATGTCGTCGAAGCCGACGATCGACATGTCGCGCGGCACTTCAAACCCGCGGTCGCGTAGCGTCTCCAGCATGCCAACCGCAAGAAAGTCGCTGCCAGCGAAAACGGCGGTTGGGGCGGTCTTGCGTGCAATCAGTTCGGCAGCGGCCACCTGGCCGAAGCGGCGGTCGTAGGCGCCGAACAGCACGAGTGACGCGTCGAACGGCAGGCCTGCCTCGTGGAGCGCACGCCGGTAGCCCGCCAGACGCTCACGCACGGTGAAGAGCGTTTCCGGTCCGCTGACGTGCGCAATGCGGGTGTGGCCGGCGTCGATCAGATGTTTGGTGGCCAGATAGCCGCCTTCGGCGTTGTCGACGAACACCTTGGGTACATCGACGCCCGGTACGTCCTCGTCGATCAGCACGATGTTCCTGCGCTCGCCGATCAGCTTTTGCAGCGAGCCGTCGTCGGGGCGATTGGTGGCGAAGATCAGGCCGTCCAGATGCTGGGTGTCGAGCCAGCTCAGATAGAGCGCTTCGCGTTCGAGCTGGTTGCGCGTGATGCACAGCGACAGTCCGAAGCCGCCTTCGGAGGCGGCTTCTTCGACCGCGTCGGCAAGTTCCGCGAAGAACGGGTTGGCAATGTCCGGCATCGCGAGGCCGATGGTCTCGCTGCTGCCGATGCTCAGACGCCGCGCAAGACTATTCTGCCGATAGTTGAGGGCGATCACGGCGTCGTCGACGCGCTTCCTGGTTTCCGCCGGCAGCGTCAACGTACCGTTGAGGTAACGCGAGACGGTCGCCTTGGACACGTTGGCCAATTCGGCGACATCGCGGATCGTGGAGACTTTTGCCAAGTGAGGTTCCCGGAATTTTCGCGGCTAGTGTAACGTGCGGCGAAAAAAATTGGCCCGATCGCATCGTCAGGAATCTGACGAGAAAGTCCGGCCTGCGGTCGTCGAGTTCAAGGATTGTTACAATCGCCACTGGCGTCTCGAAAGACCGGGCTTCAGTTACCCCATGAAGCCCGTCAGGCAGCCACCCTGGAAGAGGCCGCCTGCGTTGCAAAACCGTGTCCAGACAATCCGAGCCGGTACAGCCGTAGCGAGCCGTGTATCGTGCGTATCTGGAGTGTGCCGCTAGACTGGCTGGAAGATGGACTGGCAGCCGCTGGTACGGCACATCGTCAGCGGCTCGCGTTCGGTCGAACGCTGCCACCACACTGACGGCTGGGTCCGCACCAGCGGAAACCGCATGGTGGGTCAGTACATCCGTTATGAGCGCCGCAACCTGTCAGATGGCCATCCGTGGCCACTTGTCAATAGAGAACCAGAATCATCATGTGCGCCATGTGGCCTTGCGAGAGGATCACTGCTCGACGCGAACCAAGCCCGGAATTCTGGCGCGCCTGCGCTCCATCGCCCTGAACTGCATGCGCGGGCTACATCAGGCCGAAGCATCACCATCGAGCGGCACCGCAACGCGCTGAACTTTGAACATTTGCGACGCTGCCTCTGCGGAGCCACGAGAAATTAACAGCCCTGGCTTGGCGTTGCAGTTGCCGCGCTCTTTTACCACAGTAAGCCGCCCGACGCGCCACTTACTGACCGGGAAGAGAAGGTTCTCGCCCACGATTGGGCGGCGTACCAGGCGAAGTCTGCAGATAAGCCGAAAGCCTGTAAAACGAAAGAGGCCTATCGTGCGTGGCGGCGACTATGCGCCGCGCGCGACCCGGCGGAAAGCGCAAGATCCGGCTGCACAATCAGATGACCGCAAGCCCATAAGCGGCCTGTCACCTTCGACGTCCTTGCCCGCCACATAACGAGTCACTTAGGTGAATCCATGTAGCGCCTGAAAATGGCAAAGCGCGGCGGCGCATCGCCTCCGGCCTGGCGTCCCATCGTCTCCAGATGGGACAGCTCGCCGCTAATGCGACGGGTGCGGCCCTTGGATGCGCTATTGCACGCCGGCTGAGCGGATTGCAGCCAATGGCTCCTGCCAATCGAACCCTTCAAGCAATACCGCAAGCTGCACCTGGGACAGCAGCGGGCTTCCGGCATCCGTTGATTCGATTGCGCTGTTCGGCGCCGGCTCGATTGCATTCACGCCGCTGCGAGGCGATGTGACGGCCTGAACGATGGCAACAACGCCAGTCAGTGCAGTAACGGCCAAGGCGGTACGGGTAGTGATGTAACGCGACATGTTCTATCTCCAATTGAATGTGGGGATAACGACCTTGCTTGCGCGCGCCTCAAGAGGATAAAGAGTAAAAGCTTATCATCAGCTTAATAACTGATTACACGGCGCGCGGTTGCGTTGCGACGCCTCGACAGGGGGCAAACGGCGGCGGCAACGTCGGAGATCAATGGGTCTCTAACAGTTCGATGAGCCCCAGCGCATGGCCCAGCCTTTGCTTTTGGCTCGGCCGAACGCGGTCTCAGGGTCCCGGGGGAGTCGAATTTGACTTACGTTTGCAAGGCAAATCAGTACAGTGGGCTTGGATATAGCCCCGAGCTGTAATTCAGGGGGACGAATGGGTGAGGACCCAAAAGGGTTGTGTCGCAGTAAGGCTCGCGGACGAAAGACGATCGATGTGAGAAGTACTGCTTAAGTTGCGAGTTCATTCAAAGACTGGCGCGCCCGCGTGGGAGCGCGGCCAAGTGTCGCGGCTGCCTCAGCCTAAGTTCGAAACCATCAGGACGCCACGCTTTCGTTGGGGCTTGAGGCCATTCACTGCCGTCATTGATGGTGAGAGCGGCAGTTCTCTCGAACTGCTCGTCGGTTGCCAGGCGAACAAGCTGTGTCGACGGTTGACTTGTTAATGGACCGACGACCACTGCTGGCGAACGCTTTAGCGTTCTGATGACTACTTTTTGAAGCGCTCTCCAATCCAGCACGACAGCGGAAGAGGTGATATGGTGTCGTCCCTTTTAGCGGCGGGCGGTCGATATGTGTGTGAGCCGGGCAGTACAAACGACCTTGAGTACGTCCGCGACCGGCCGGTTGTGAGAGGCGCACGCTTCGCAGGTTATCGTCACAAACATCATTTATCGTCGAGCGTCGTGAAAACTCGGAGAAGGTCGCCTGTTCATCGATGAACAACGGCCCCGAAAACAGGACTTTTTCTTTGATGTGATTTCCCCCCAAACGACTGGACCTACGGCGCCGCGGCGCCCGTCCCAACATTCGATCACCCATACGCAGACAGAAAACAGAATCATGATGATGGAACAGAATCAGCCGGCGAGTAACGATCCGCCGGAAAGCGGCGACTCGTCCCCTTTGCGCGCGTGGCTTGCAGTGGGATCGGTGACGATCGGCGCATTTGCGTTTGTCACAACGGAGTTTTTGCCCGTTGGTCTGCTGCCGCAGATTGCCCGGGATCTCGGCGTCACGCCCGGCACTGCTGGGCTGATGGTGACCATTCCTGGCGTTATCGCCGCTCTTTCTGCGCCGGGGATGATGCTGGGTGCCGGACGCATTGACCGCCGCCGGATCCTGCTGATGCTGTCGGTATTGCTACTGGCGTCCAATCTGATATCGGCCTTCGCATCCAATTTTGCGTTCATGCTGCTGGGTCGCGCGATACTCGGCGCGAGTCTGGGCGGATTCTGGACACTTGCGCTGGCGGCTGCTGGACGGCTGGTACGGTCACACGATGCCGCAAAGGCGACAGCGGCAATCCTCACCGGGGTCACATGCGCAACGGTGATCGGAGTACCGCTCGGCACCTTCATCGCCGGCTTGGCGTCTTGGCGCACGTCGTTCATGGCGACCGGCGTGCTGGTGGCCGTCGCGCTCGCCGCGCAGGCGTTCCTGATTCCTTCGCTGCCGTCGACGGCAGCGTTGCGGATGGCGGATCTGGTCACGCTATGCCGACGCGCTCTTCCGCGTAGAAGTTTGCTGATGGTCGCGCTGATCTTCGGCGCTCACTTCTCGTCCTACACGTACGTTGCGCCGTTCCTGCTGCAAAACGCCAGCTTCAGCATGTCAAGCATTACCTTGCTGCTGCTCGGGTTCGGCTTCGTGGGGTTCGTTTCCAACTTCGCTTTCTCGGCGATCGTTACGCGCAAGCTGAAGGCGTCACTGGTGATGGTCGTGTCACTGCTCATGTTCGCACTATTGGCGATGCCGCTGCTGCGGCATTCCGAGCCTGCGGTGATGGTTGCCATACTCGTGTGGGGCGTTGCGTTCGGCGCCATTCCGCTATGTCTTAGCGTGTGGATGCAACTCGCAACGCCTGATCTGCCCGAGGCGGGGTCCGCGCTGTTCGTTGGCATCATCCAGGTCGCGATCGCTGTCGGCTCCTCGATAGGTGGCACCGTGGTCGACCGGGTCGGCATTTCCGCCGATTTCTGGTTCGGCGGCGTGCTGGCGCTCCTGGGGCTGGCGGCAATCGCCAGTTTCGGCGCGACCGAAAAGATTTTCGCCAGTGCGGAGCTCACGGGGCAGGTGCGACCGGAATAGTGCGCAGATCAACGTACGCACAGACTTGACCACCAGTGACTGCGCCGCAATGGCCTCGCGTGCGCAGATGTTCCGTGCAAGGCCGTTGAGGCTGAGCAGACCCGGATGGCCGCCGAGGGGGATCCCGGAGGGCTCTGTCGCGCTAAGGCGATGAGGTAAACTTCGGCGACCGAAATTGAGACGACCACGATGGCCATGACGGGCAAGACGCCCCGTAAGACCTTAGCCATCGCTCGATATACAGCAGAAGCCAATCCACCTTGATGTGCTTGCGTACCGCCTTGAGCAGGACGTCATGATCGATCTGATCGAACGCCGCCTTGATGTCAAACTCAACAACCCAGTCATACTGCCAGCAACGCTTGCGCGTCACCGCAATCGCCTGTTTTACCGATTTTCCCGGCCTGTATCCATAGGAATCTGGTGATGCGATTTCGATATTGATCTTCCGTGTCAGATGTAAGGCGGTAAATCCTGCGGCTCATCTTTGAAAACGTTTTCTGGGCTTCACGGAAAGATCCCGACGTGATTGATTGGATCCCGCGAGTGCGCGTGGCACGCTTAGAACGCTTCTCGCATCGCCTAAAAGCGGTTTGCCGAAAGCCGGATACCACCTGGCATATGGACGAAGTGTTTGTTACGCTGCGCGGCGAGTCTTATTTGCTGTGCGGAGCAGTCGATCAGCACGGCACTTAACTCGATATCCTGTTGGTCGGAATAGTCGGCTAGATCCCGTTCGTGATGATCCACGCGTTTCCCGCTGCGGTCCGTTTTTTGTGAATCTCGTTCTCGTACAACGTCGCGTAACCACTCTTCGGCGGGCTGACGCGGATCATCGTTTGGCTGCTTCTGAAGAACAGCACAATGGTGCCCGCGATCTATGTCGCAACCTTGTGCAGCGTGGCCTTCATCGTCGTGACCCTTGCGCAGGACCGCCGCACTTTGCCTTGACGGCAAAATCAAGGCGAGCACGACCATTGAATTCCTGCTTGCAGCCAAGCGCGACAAGGCCGCTGCCCGACGCTTCTCGCTAACAGCCGCTCGGCGGTTCTAATCTTTGCTTTCATAAGCAGTACATTACAAATCGCTTCTGCGCGAGCCGCCTTACTGCGACGGAATCAAGCAGTCCGGTCATAGAGTTCATTGCTCGAGCTATCGCAGACTCACACGACTCGCATTTTTCGTCTTATATGCTATCGTGCCTCCGACCACCTCTTTACATTGGGCCGAGGACCTCGCCATGCAAGCCACTAACGAGTCCTCGCGTCCAGCATGTCTAATAGTGGACGATGCCTCACGAACCGACATGTGGCACCGGGATCAGCGGTCGCTCAAGCGACGTCTGAGGTTGACCCGGACAGGGCTTCCGTCATTTGCGCATTAAAGCTATGGACGACGGCTTGTTCGCCGGGGCCGGGGTTCGCTCGCAGCGGCCTGGCACCTTCAACCAAAACCTCATCCGCATCGGTACCGAGGACAGCGATCGTTTCGGCGATGAACGCGTCAAGCGGCATCCCCAGTTCGGCTTCGCGGCTGTTGATGAGGTCCGTGCGCACCCAGGGCGGTGCAATCTCGAGCACGCGAACCTTCGTATCCCGCAACGTCAAGCGCTGCGAGAGGACGTACGAATGGAGTGCCGCCTTGGTCGACGAGTACACCGCGGCCGCGGCCAACGGCACGAAAGCAAGCACCGAGCTGGTATAGGCGACGACAGCGTCATTCTGCGTCTTGAGGTGATCGATTAGAGCTGACGTCATGCGAATCGGCCCCATGAGGTTGGTCGTAATGGTGGACACCATCAGCGCATCGTCAATCCGGCCGCCCACCTGGTCCAGCAGCATGATGCCTGCATTGTTGATCAGAGCGTTGAGTTTGGGATAGTCCGCGATCAACTGCGCCGCCACCCGGTCGATGCTGGCCGGATCGGTGATGTCGAGTTCGATCGCAGCCATCCCGGGGTTCGCCGCAATCACCTCGTCGAGATGGCCGCGCCGGCGGCCGGCGATGATAACCTTGTTGCCGCGCCTGTGCAGCGCCTCGGCAAGCCCGCGGCCGATGCCCGAACCGCCTCCCGTGATGAAGATCGTGTTTCCGGTGAGTTTCATAGTCGTATCCTTGTTGGTGCATCCGTGGTCAGGCAGGAAACAGGTCGCCGAACATCGGCAGGCCACTAACGGATTGGGCCGTGGTCGCTTCGTCCTGAAGGACATCCCAGTGATCGGCGAGGTTGCCGTCTTGGAGGCGGTCGATGTCGGTCGCGATCCACGCGGCGGGTCTGCCGTTTCCACTAGGAAATAGCACGAGGCGCCAAGTTCCAATACGTTTGAGAAAAACTGTATTGCCGATCGGAAGCGAGCCAAAGTCTTTACTGCGGGAAAAGAATTTGAAGTGCGTAAAAAGCGCCCAGTTCCGGTGTTGCCGCAGACTGTGACATCAGTCTTGAACTATCGCGTCCGTCGACCGCTTTCTAAACGATCAAGACACCTGCCGGTTTTTCGTCTCACGCTCGGCAAGTTGACAACACCCGGTCGAGAGCCCGCCTCTTCGCATGAGCCTCGATGGAAGTGACGGGTCAAACAAATTTCTTTGACGACCATCTCGAACGTGACCGAACTGTAATGTTGACGCCATACAGTCATCAGAATCACGCATCTAGACTCCTTGTGGTATATCGCCATAACGAAGAGATTGGTTTGCGTCTCCTGGTCGACACGGCAATAGTGTCTGTGAAGAAACTAGGAACTTTCAGAGTCTGCCGGTCAGACCACGGCTACCGTCAGGCGTGGCCGACGGATATCCAGTGGGATCGCGTTGTAGCTTGTACTGCTGCGGCGGAAGAACCGTCGGCGTAGAACCTCACGCTCAGAGAGCGCCCCCGGGAGGGGCGTACTGCAGGGCTAGCTCGTGTTAGCCAAGTGCCTCGACATCGCCGAGATCGCACAGATGACCTTCTTTAAATAGCACAGACGTTGGCGTGCCTCGTCACCGCACGCATGTGCCAGAGCGAAGCCCCACGCGGTTGTTTTCTACGGCGCGTACGAATGTCCGACCGGCAGCGCTGCTGCGTTAGCCTCTTCTCTGAGGTTGCTGTGGCATGAAGGATCCGTGTCATTCGGTACGGGTGCCGTTGAATCACCGTTTTGGAAGTTAGGATACCGAATGTGCTTATCGCTGACAAATCTGTCATGTACGCATGCCTGGTCCATGACTATCGCGTTCATTAAAAATGGCGATTGGACCGCTCTAGGGCATCGACATAGCATGCAACGCCCGATTAGCGATGTCTTGAGTAGTAACCGATCCCCAGGAGCCCATATGCAACATGCAACTAGAGTCTTGAAAGGAACGCTTCTGTCCGTCGTCTTGAGCGCCACGATGTTGCCGCCTGTCTTTGCAGCCAACCTGACCCGCGACAACGGATCTCCTGTTGGAGACAACCAGAATTCGGAAACAGCGGGGCCCGAAGGTCCCGTGCTACTGCAGGATTCGCATCTGGTTGAAAAGCTGCAGCGTTTCGATCGCGAGCGCATTCCTGAACGTGTCGTTCATGCGCGAGGCACAGGTGCCTTTGGCAACTTCGTTCCAAGTGCCGATCTATCCGACCTGACAAAGGCGCAGGTCTTCTCGCCAGGCAGTAAAACGCCGGTATTCGTGCGGTTTTCAACGGTGATGGGCTACCGCGGATCTCCCGAACAAGCACGCGATCCCCGTGGTTTTGCCATCAAGTTCTACACTCAGCAAGGCAATTGGGACATGGTTGGCATTAATTGGCCGATCTTCTTCATTCGCGACGCGATCAAGTTCCCTGACTTCGTCCACGCTAACAAGCCCAGCGCGGTCACGGGCGTCCAGGACGCCAATCTGGCCTTTGATTTCTTTGCGCATACGCCTGAAGCGACGAATATGCTCGCGCATCTTTATAGCGACGCGGGCATGCCCGATTCTTACAGGCACATGGACGGATTTGGAGTACATGCCTTCAAGTTCGTGAATGCGAAGGGCGAGGTGCACTACGTCAAGTTCCACTGGGTCAGCGATCAGGGCAAGAAGGATTTGCGTCCCGGTGAAATCGCCGCATCCATTGGTGCGGACTGGAACCTGATGACCAACGATCTCTACGGCGCGATCCGTAAAGGCGATTTCCCGAAGTGGGATCTGTATGTCCAGATTCTCAAGCCGTCGGATCTGAACAAGTTCTCTTACGATGCGCTTGACGACACTAAGGAATGGCTTGGTGTGCCTGAGCGGAAGGTCGGCACAATGACGCTGAACCGCGTGCCCGACAACTACTTCGAGTCCACCGAAGAGTCCGCGTTTGCGCCGTCGCGACTGGTTCCTGGCATTGAACCGTCGGAAGACAGGATGCTTCAGGGCCGTCTGTTCGCGTACGCCGATACGCAGATGTACCGGCTGGGTGCGAACTTCAATTCGCTTCCGATCAACCGGCCGCTGGCTGAAGTCCACAACAACAATCAAGATGGAAAAATGAACGCGAGCGGCCGTACCGGCGACGTCAACTATGAGCCGTCGGGGATCAGCGAGCTAAGCCAGAACCCGAAATTCAAGTACGTGCAGACGCCATTGTCCGGAACGACGCAGCAGATCGCGATTCACAACAAGCAGAATTTCCGGCAAGCGGGCCAGTATTTCGAAAGTCTTACCGAGCAAGGCAAGGGCGACCTCGTGACCGCGCTGTCCGGCGACTTGAGCCATGTCACGAACGAAGACAACAAATACACGATGCTGTCCTACTTCAACAAGGCCGATCCCGACCTGGGCGCGCGTCTGATCCGTGCGCTGAACGCGGACGGCTCGAAGGTGAAGACATTGTCGGCGAAGCTGTCTGACGAGTAATTTCAGGCAAGCTTGATTCGCCTTTAGTCGCCACCGCTTACAAGAGGCACGCCGCTAAACCAGCGTGCCTCGTCTCACGGAAACATCTGGTATGAAGGATCTCGGAAACTTTGGCTTTGCATGGCGTTCCATCGCTAGCGTGGCTGCATGTGCAGTGGTTTTGGCAGGATGCGGATCGGAAGTCACGACTGCTCCTGCTCTGCATCTGGACGCGAGCCAGCACGTCGCCGCGCATCAATACGACAAGGAATGGTTCAACGCTGCACGAGAGGGGAGATGGGACATTCTCGATGCGTTGCTCAAGGCGGGCTACCCACTTGAAAGCGTCAATTCGAGCGGCTACACGGCGCTCATTCTTGCTGCCTATGACAATCATCCCGATACGCTCGACAAGCTGATGGCCGCCGGCGCCAATGCGTGCGCAGCCGACCATAACGGCAATACGGCTTTGATGGGCGTCATTTACAAAGGCCAACTCGACATAGCAAGGACGCTCTTGCAAGCGCGCTGCGATGTTAACGCAACCAATAACGCGGGCGAAACCGCACTTGCTTTCGCCGCGCTTTTTGGACGCTTTGGCTTGTTCGATGACCTGATCGCGCATGGCGCGGACCCGGATCATGCGGACGCGCGGGGAAACACTGCCCTCGCGACCGTTCAAGCGCAAGGCAATCTGGCGGCAATGGAAGCGCTTAGAAAAGTCGGTGCGACGCATTGATTTACTTGTCACAAATGTCAGACATGTCGCTTTTGTCTGTCTGCTCGATCTCAAGTGCGCGACCTGGTCAGTCTCACAGTACGGGCGAGCTGCGAACTTAAACCTGTCGACGTATCGGTTCCGTCAACACTGGACGCGCTCTCCGCCCAGCGGATATTAGCTCGTTTCATGGACCGTAATAGCCGGCTATCACTCTGCTTTGGCTCTCCTCGATATGGGGGCCAGACGTGTCCTCGCCCTCTCAACCGCCGAATGCAAGGCACCAAATCAAACGACACTATATGAAAGTTCGTAATGCAAGCCGCTGGGCTCCGCGGGGTCTCGGGGGCTGGTATTTTGCGGTATTCGCACTCGTCATCGCAAGTGGAGTTCGGTTGCTGCTGCACCCGCTACTAGGACCAATCATGCCTGGAACGGCATACTTCATCGCCGCCGCGTTGATCGAATATTTCTTCGGAATGGCGCCTGCGCTCGCCGTCATGACAGTTGGCCTTGCGATCGCCGACTTCCTGTTTGTGCCCCCGTACCAGCAGATAGGAGTATTGGATCAGTCCGACGTTGCGCTGATCGTATCGCTTCCGGTGGTTAGCATGCTGGTGATTTGCCTGATAGAGAGGTTGCGACGTTCTGAATATCGCGCCGAACTCATCGCCCTAGTGGCGCAGTCGCGCTATGAAATGCTCTTGCGGGCGGATAATGAACGCGAGATCGCCAGTCGCGCTGCAGATGAAACTCATCGGCTGATACGGAATCTTCCTCGCTATCACGATGACATTATCCCGACTCAGGCGCGCGTTCATCAGGCAGTGCGCTGCCATGGCGAGAGTGACCCCGCTTCCGCACCAAAAACGAAACGAGCGGCGACTGTGCCGGGGATGCCCCACGAGCATGTCCATTCGAACGATACCAGCCGCCTCTCATCCACACTCGTGCCTAGTAGCAGCCATCGCACTCGCATCGACGTGGGCGTAGGACAGTACAAGCTGATCGACAGTGTAGCGAATAGACTTTGACGCACGCCGGCGAGTTTCTAGTGAGCGAAGTGAGGATTGAAATTGTTAAACACGAAGTCGCAGTTCAACGCAAGTGGGGATCACGCGGTGCTCCTGGTCCATGGTCTTTCGAGTTCGCCGCTCGAGATGCGGTTTCTAGCTCGCGCTTTGGCGCGCAGTGGCTTCGCAACCTATGCGCCAGTGTTCGACGGCTATAGTGCCGGATCGCCGGAAAGAAGGATGGAGCAGTGGCTCGCAGCGGCCGTCGGCCGATTCGACGAACTTTCCCAACGATATCGACGCGTGTCGGTGTGCGGCCTCTCGATCGGGGCGACTTTGGCGCTCGCGCTCGTCAAGCAGCGACCCTCGGCTCAGGCGGTCATTCTCTTGTCCGTCACGCTAGCCTACGACGGCTGGGCTATCCCGTGGTATCAATTCCTGCTAGGTCTGGCCTATTACACGCCGATGCGAGGAAGGTGGCGATATCGCGAAGAATCGCCATTCGGGCTCAAGAACGAAGCGCTTCGCGCGAAAATTGCTCGCGTGATGCAAAGCAACGCGATCAGCGAGATTGGTCCTTCCACCATATCGCTGTCGGCGCTTCATGAAGCGTCCCGGCTCGCGAAAAGCGTGCGCAGGTTCCTGGGCGATATTAAGACCGATTGCCTCACGATTCACGCCATAGATGATGAAACCGCGAGTGCCAACAACGCAAGATTCGTCAACGCGCACATTGGGGCATCGTTCGTGCGTTCTATCTATCTCGACGACTCGTATCACATGATCATCTCCGACAACGAGCGCGAAATTGTAGCGGGCGAAGTGAGCCTGTTTCTGCGCGATAGCGAAGCGGCACAAGGCGGCGTGGCTGGAGAAGGCACGCCGATCGTCTCCAAAGCGCTCGCAAGGCGTTTGCGACAAATTGCCAAGCCAGGTCGATGAAGTACCGCTAAATGTCAAAGCGGACGGCAGGATCGGCAGGCGTCAGGGGGACGGCCTGCAACTCGAGCCCTACGTGTACGTCCTGCATGAACTCACCGAATTGTCGCAGCACGCACCGAATGCCAATGTCTCGAAGCTGCTGCCGTTCAACTTCGCGAAACTCCCGGCTCGGGCGCGAAGCCCCGCTTGATCGTGCCGGCGCAATTGCGCGGACATGGTCGATCGATGCGCTGTGGTCAGGTTGATAGCGAATCACTTGGTTGCGAATGACCCAGGGTACAAGGTGACAATCTCCAAGCCGCTTACCGATTTCCCGTTTGGAGTGACACGGTCGATCCGGGCCGCACGAATAAATTTCTTTAGGAACAGATCGTGAAATTTCCCGAGCAATATTACTGGGTGCACCCACGCTTCAAACATCGTCCGCTAGACATGCTGGCGGTGTATTGAATGTTACGCATTGTCAGAGATCTAGCCTCAAGCGAGTGTCCCGGCGAAATGAGCAAAACAGTAACGACAACGATACGCGCCACAGGGATGGCAGTGGCGGCAGCACTGATACTCGCGGGCTGTGCGACGGTACAGACGCCGACCAGGGGTGATCCACTGGAAGGGCTCAATCGTACTGTCTTCACGTTCAACGACAAGGTCGACCAGTACGCCTTAAAGCCGGTCGCTCAGGCGTATGTACGGGCACTGCCGCAGCCGGTGCAGGACAGCGTTACCAACTTTTTTTCTAACATTGGCGACGTGTACACGGCTGCCAACGATCTGCTGCAGTTGAAAATTACCGATGGCGTCGAGGATGTCATGCGCGTCACCATCAATACGGTCTTTGGTGTCGGCGGCCTGTTCGACGTCGCGACGCTCGCGAGACTGCCAAAGCACACGGCCGACTTTGGGTTGACGCTCGGTCATTATGGCGTGCCGCCGGGGCCGTATCTCGTTCTTCCGCTGCTCGGTCCGAGCACCGTGCGTGACACTGCGGGGATGCTCGCCGAGTTCGAAGCGGATCTGACAACGTACATCCAGCCGATCTGGGTCCGGACGACACTTTATGGCGTGCGGGTCGTTAGCGAGCGCGCATCGCTGCTCGGTGCGGAGAATCTCCTGGCGGGTGCTGCCCTCGACAAGTATTCGTTCGTACGAGACGCGTATCTGCAGCGTCGCCAGTATCTGATCTCCGACGGCAATCCACCTCGGCCGGCCTACGACGACTCGGGCCCCGATACAGGCCCAGACAGCATAAGCACGCCGGCGTCCGGAGCGGCCGGACAGTCCAGCACAGTTGTCCCCGCGCCCGCTGCTGCAAACGCACCTGGGGCCGCCTCCAACGCTGCTGGGTCGACTGTGCCCAGGTGGTCTACAGATGATGCCGCCGGGGCGTTATTACAGTTTGCCGAACCGGCTGCCGAGGTAAGTGGTATTCGCGCCGGTGAACCGGGCAACGTACACCCGCTTCAACGCAAATCGTGAGTTGCGATACACACGTAGTGAGGCAATGAAAGATATGGGGATGATTTTCTCTGTTAAAGAAGCACGTGATGTGCTACGCGACATTTAGCGAGCACAGCCGAGCTAAAAAGACGAGATACATGATGAACAGTAAGTTCTCTGTCGACGCGCATTTCTACACTCACAACGGACCCTACAACCTCAGTGAGGTCGCCGGCGTTATGAATGGAATCGCAGCCAAGTCCGACCACGTGCCAAGCGGAGTTGCGCCGCTTGAGCCTCCAGGACGAGCTGCGCGCGCTTAGTGCCCAGTTGGTCGACCAGGCGGCCTACCTGCGGCTGGAGGAAACGTTTACGGCATTCGTGGGGCGTTTGCGTAGGAGCTCAAGCCCGCAGCGATTGAATTTCGGGCGGAACGCGGGTTAGTCCTATCGCCAGAGAAGACCAAAATAACGCATATTGTCCCAAGCGTACCGCGCATGAAGCGGTGCATCGGGTGGCGACGGCGATTGTTCAGTGCAAGACCGGCGTCAGGTGGCGCGTCGGGTCAACGACGACGACGTAATGCATGTGCTGAAGCTGATGCTGACGGCGTCGGGCAAACAAGGCGTTCGGCAAGTCGGGGTGCTTTCACCATTGCTCAGTAAACATCTATCTCACTGACGTAGACCGTATGCCCGAGCGGGCGAAAGAAGCCGCGCGCAACGGGAAGTACACCTACGTCGGGTATGCCCGATTCGCTGACGATCTGGTGGTGCTGATCGATGCCCATCCGCCCCATGCGTGGCTGCTGAGGGCGGTGACCAGGCGACTTCAGGAAAAATTCGCCAAACTGCAGGTTGAGGTCAATAAAGACAAGAGCCGCACCGGGTTGTATGAGGAACTGAAGCTGGTCAACGGCTATCGTGTTCGTCGTGCTGCCCCACCGAAAGCGCGCCCAGCGAGATAGCTCCCATAAATCTTGACATGAAGCACACAGGAGAGCGTAGTGCCGCAAATCGGCCCGGTCCGTTCGACGTGGCGGGAGCTAAGCACGTGACCATGGTTGCCGGATGCGGGGCATCGCGAAAGCGGTGGAATCACCACCGGCGCCTACCGGTGTGCGCGCCAGTTCTCGACCCTACCTGAGGAGGCTGGGCGCGGGTGATCGCGCTCAGCTACCCGACAACCTGCGTCACTACTGCAACAGCTGATTTGCCGCTCGAGATCTTTGTTCCACCGTCGGCGCATCGCGCCACGATCCCCTCGTCTGCGCCGTACAAGAATCTTCGCGCCATTTCATATTGCACGACATCACGAAGACGAATCGGCCCTGCGGGAAAAACGAATAGCATGATGAGTAAATTTGAGGAAACTCCTGAGGGCCAGCGGGAGGGCCACAGGACCGAAAGCCCACGACACGGAGAGAACAGCGCGCAAACGCACGCGACCGCGCGCCGACCTGCGACCGGTGCGCGGTTGTGGTTGCTTTCCTGACTAGCGGCTCAATCAGGAAATGGCGGATTCACCTCAGAAGCGATGGCGCATGCCGATCGTCACCGCCGTCTGGTTGGCGGTGGACGACGGCGACAGCGTATTGATCGCGGCCACGTTCGCACCCAGCGATCCCAACTGACCCGAGGCGTGCTGGTACACACCTTCCAGGTACACATCCGTGCGCTTGCTCAAAGCGTAGTCGCCTTGCAGCGAGGCCGTCTGCCACTTAGGATCGCCCGCTCCGTTGGAACCGGTGACCTTGCCGTCGGTGAACGTGTAGGCGGCCGCGAGGCTCAGCGCCGGCGTCAATGCGTAACGGCCGTTGAGTTCATAATTGTCCATATGAAGGTTCGTGCCGCCGATGCCGCCGATGACCGTCCCGCCGACGTTGATGCCTTGTACATTGTCCAGCTGCGTGTGGGTATACACGAAGCCGACGGTCGCCGCGCCGTACGTGTAGTTCGCGCCGGCGCCGTAAGTGCGCTGCAGGGCCGCGGCGATGTTTGCGTCGCCGTTGCCCAACGAGACCGCGCCACCGGTGTTGTTGCTGCCGGAATTGTTCAGTTGCAGATACGAGGCCGCGACATTCAACGGACCGTTCTGGTATGAAGCGCCCGCGCTCCATGCTCGGTTGTTCGAGAACTGACCGGCCGCATTGCTGAAGCCATACAAGCCGCCGAACTGGATGCCGTTGTAATTCGTGCTGGTGTACTTTACGGAGTTCGTAACCGAGAAAGTACCGTCGAGATTGTCATTATCGAACGGGTGCGCGGCCAGATTGTTGCCATAGCCGTAGCCTGCGGCCGAAATCGGTGCGAGATAGTCGACCATCGAATCATATTGGCGGCCCAGCGTGATCTGGCCATATTGATCGCTCTTCAGGCCGACATAAGCCTGACGGTTGAACATCGTGCCGTTTTCTTTGAATGCGCCATTGTTGAGGTTGAAGCCGCTTTCCAACGTGAAAATCGCATGCAGGCCACCACCGAGGTCTTCATTGCCGCGCACGCCGAACAACGTATTCGACAGGGACCCGCTTCCCTGCTGAAAGTTGCTATGGCCCAACTGATTATTGGAGTAGACCAGCCCTGCGTCCAGCGTGCCGTAGAGGGTCACGCTGCTTTGAGCTTGCGCCGAGACCGCAAACGCGCCCAGCAATGAGGCGGCAAAAAGCGTTTTCTTCATGTTCTTCTCCAGATTGCATGGTGAAACAAAACAGACCGCGCGATTGGCGATGCTGGGCATGGCGCCGATGGCCGCGGCGAAACACTCTGATAATTGAGCGCGAAGTGTACCCGGCGGGTAATCGTGATGACACGCGAATTGCGTAAAGAGTCTTTTTCGATGTGCGCAATGACGAATCATTTCAAGCCGCGAGCGTTAAAAGGGTATTTGTCAACTTGTGTGCCGCGTTCGGCCCGCCAGCGTTAGTTAGTATTACGAAGGGATATGTCGGGAGTGCTGCACCGTCGAAATGCACGTCACGCGTTCCCACGTCTCGAAGGGCTGGGTGCGTAGCGCCGGCTTTTGCTTTGCATCGGTGCGTTAACGGCAATGCATGACAGGTAGAGTTAGGAGAAGTTCAACTTCACTCTCTTTGAACGAAGCGCGTGCTCAAGGCCTCCAGAGACGATGAGCTGATTTCATTCTGCGCAACTGGCCGTGCCCCCAAGCTGACGCGCGCATGACAACATTGTCACGTTGCGCTCCCACACCTTCAACTGGTTACGGGTTTTTTGCAAGCGGCAAAGTCGGCTGGACGGCCATGGTGCATGGATTAGCGTCGCCCCACTGGAATCGGCTGGAATCCCCATGCGTTGAAGGTCGAAATGGCCCAAAGCCGATTGTAGCGAAAGTCTGAACGAGATTGAGTGCCGAGGAGTTCGAGCAATTTGTCTGGCCGCATCGGCTTGTACTTGGAGCCTGTACAGACCGGGACGGTGCGAGTCAACGACGCGGTCAGATCGCTTTCATAACTGCGCACAAGAGCTGACTTGACGCATCTGAGAGGCGTGGATGGCTCTGATTCCGGTGAGTGGGAGGCACACATTGTGTTCCATTCGCCGGCTTGCGCTGTGTTCGTGTTGCGGTGGGATCACCGTCACGGATAACGTATTGGCCCATGAAAACAGCGCAAGTATTTCAATGCACTGCGGGAGAAAATCTTCGCTTCGTCCACGAATCGCATGAACGTGATTGACACCAGGCGTTCTTTTTAACGAGGGTTGCGCGCCGTTAGAGCTCGGACGAGGCTGAGTGCCGATAGCAGCCGGACAACAGAGTGGCGAGGTGGTCCCGGTCGCCGCCGCAAGCACGCGTGAGCGCATGTGTCGGACCGTGGATGAACTTATTGGTGAGCGCCTGCGACAGAGCTTCGAGCACCGCGGCAGGGTCGTCGCCGCGAGCGAGCATTTTCTGCGCTCGCCCGAGTTCGACGCGCCGCAGCGCGTCGGCCCGCGTGTGCATATGGCGGATCACCGGCACCACGCTGCGCTGCTCGAGCCAGTGCATAAACCCCTGAACGCGCGTCTCGATGATCGCTTCCGCTTGGGCCGCTGCGGCCTGACGCATCGCGGAGCCTTCGCGCACGATGGTGCTGAGATCATCGACCGTGTAAAGGAACACGTCTTCGAGCCGCCCGGCTTCCGGTTCGATGTCGCGCGGCACTGCGAGGTCGAGCATGAAAATCGGCCGGTGCTTGCGCGCCTTGATTGCGCGCTCGAGCGCTCCGAGGCCGATGATCGGCAACGACGACGCGGTGCACGACACCACGATGTCGAACTCGTGCAGCCGCTCGGGCAGGTCCGCAAGTGGAATCGCCTGACCGCCGAAGCGTTTGGCGAGCTTGCTGCCGCGCTCAAGGGTGCGGTTCGCCACTACCAGAGCGCGCGGCGTCTGCGCCGAAAAATGCGTGGCGCACAGTTCGATCATCTCGCCTGCGCCGATGAACAATACGCGCTGGCTAGAGATCTTATCGAAGATGCGCTGCGCTAGCCGCACCGCGGCTGCCGCCATCGATACCGAATGGGCGCCGACGTCGGTCTGGCCGCGCACCTCCTTTGCGGCCGAGAAGGTACGCTGGAACATCTGGTTCAGATATGTACCCATCGCGCCGACTTCGGACGCGGTGCGCACGGCCTCCTTCATCTGGCCAAGAATCTGCGTTTCACCGAGCGCCATCGAGTCGAGGCCCGACGCCACGCGCATCGCGTGTCGCACCGCCTCCGACTGTGGCAGCGTGTAGACATGCGGCGCCAGTTCGTCAGCATCAATGCCGTGATAGGCGGAGAGCCACGCAATCGCGCGCTCAGGCGCGGCGCGGTCATCAGTCGCGCAGTAAATTTCGGTGCGATTGCAGGTCGACAGAATCGCCGCTTCAGACAGCGCGTCGCAGCTGAACGGGAGCCTATCCATCGCCGACGTGGTATGCGCCGCACCACCGCGCGGACTACTGTGCCTATGCCACGCGGCTTTCAGTGTCTGCAGGGCGGGCCGGATCTGTTCGAGCGAGAACGCCACTCGTTCGCGCAAGGCAACCGGCGCGGTATGGTGATTAATTCCGATCGAGAGCAGTTGCATGTTAGGACGATGAGTCGCAAAAAGACTGGTCTCCAATACTATTGTTTGCGACACATGGTTGCAAATGGGTTGTCTCTATAGATCCGATAGCGGCGGTGAGTCGTTTGCGGTTTATCAAAGCCCGCTATCACGGCCTCGCGAAGAAACATCACGCGCGCCTTCCCCGTACTGGCGTTGAGCAACATCTACAAGAGCCCCGACCGGCTCCTGGCACCGATCCGTCCATAAACGGGCAGAACGGACCGAAAGACCCGCTCCCAGGTCCTTCGGCGCCTGGAAATCGAACCCGTCGGGTTCACCGATCTCCCAATCAGGAATTCAGCGGCAACGTTTCTGCGAAAACGGCGGCTTCTTCCGCATAGCCTTGACTTACATTGAAACGCTCGAATATCGCGAGCGTGCTAGAGACCAGGTGCGCGGAACGAGCTAACGTCAACAGTAATGGAATGGACGCCACCACCCGAGGTGGCATCAATGTGCCAAAGTGGGAGTGTCGAAGCAACGACTTAAACGAGGGAGCGTCCATCAGCGTAGGTTGAGCCGTTTCTCGTTGCGCTTCCGGTCAATCACCGGCTTGCAAACCGCAAGTCGGTTTCGTTCGCAGACGTCGCGTCGGACCCGGTTGTCAGGCAAGGCGATGATCCGCGTAACGGCACAGACGTCGCTGCGTAATTACGGGGCCTTTGAAATGCAAAGAGCTTCCGCATCATCTATTCAGGTATATGTTGTGAACAAACAGCGTCGATTCAGGCTTACGATCATGATCGATATTGATCATGTCCACGCCGCCCGACGGGTTGTCCAGGAATTGCAGATTTGCGCGGACGATGTCATCTTGCATCGCAGCCTGCAGGGCCTTGCGTGCATCGTTGCCGCTCACAGACGATCCATGCGGCATCTGCAGAGGCGGTGCGTTCAACGCCGGCGGATTAGCAATCTGCGGCTGCAGGATCGACAAGTTCTGGGCGTAGCACGCAATAGGGGTGCTGCACAACAATGTCAGCAGGGTTGGCAGTAAAAGACGCTTCACGATCGCGATCCTTTCTGATTGGAACCATCCGATTATGGCGGCCGCACCTGATTCGACAGTGACGCGTCCATTAAGAATTTGTTATCCGAAGGGCAGATCCGTACTCGTGGCTGAGACAAGCGACTTTGGTTTGACGAGGACGCAGTGGTTCGCGCTGTCGGGATTCGCAAGAAGAACGTGCTAGTGGAGGGGGTAAGCTTGGTGCGGCTCCGCGCGTGGCCACCGCCACATTTCGGAGATTCGGACAATTGCCCCAGCGCGCGTTCACGCCAACGCATGAGCGCTTCCACGCGACGCGACAGGCGCATGACGGACCCTTTCCCGCCGGACAGATCAAAGCTGTGGACGGCGGGTTTTCAGCGTGGAACAGCCACTTGCCCATTCGCGTTGGCCGACGCCTGTTCGGCGTTTGGGACGGCACGCAACAGGCTTCGCGACATTGCCTGCTTTGCCGTGAAACGGCGAGGCGCTAGCAAAGAGTCGCCGGCGAATGACAATCCGGGGAGCAGCGGTCTGGAAGAGCCAGAAACTGGACCGACGGGGAACCGCCGATATCGCTCCGGCGATTGCTGCCGCGCGCGTCACGGCGGGCGCAGGCGTGGCTTTGATATTCACTGCGGCGACGGCGATCGACATACTCCATGTTAAATGCACACGACTGGCTCCTTTGAGCAGGCAGCAGATCCAGGCAATTCCGCGACTGACGCTTCACGGCCCGGCCGCTGCGCTCCGTGGAGGACTGTAGCCGACGCCCCTCTCGTTGGCTGCGGGGCAGGCCCCTGTCGAAAAAAATAACAATTCGGTAATCGACGTGACACTGTTCGGCAAACGACGTTATGGAGAATAGAAGCGCCTTGAACCCTACAGGCGGCACAACCATTGCCCATGACCCAGTCCGGATCGATTTTGGTTTACTACGACGGCTCAGCCGAGGCCACGTGTGCGCTTGAGCGCACGGGCAAACTGGCTTCGTCCTGCGGCAAAAAAGTTCACGTGCTCGTAGTTACCGACACCGTCTCGGCGGTGGCATCGAGTGCGGGAATGCTGAGTGGCGCCGCATACAGCGTCATGGTGGGAGCGACATCCGTCATTCTCGACGAAGCGGTGCTTCACCTCACCGCCCAAGGGACGGTCCCGCGCGGCCATGCTTCGCAAGGCGGCGTCGTCGACGCGATTGCCCGCCACGCCGCCCTTGTCGACGCGGACATGATCGTCATCGGTTATCGCAAACTGCGCGGGCTCGCGAAATGGTTGAGTTCACATCCGACGCTCGACCAACTTGTCGAGCGCTCGGCCGGACGCACGGTCGTGGCCGTGTCGGTGGCGTGACGTCAAACGCGTAATAGTCTGCTGTCGCCGAGCATGACAGCCCGCCGCAGAGATAGCCGCGCAATCGCGAAAGGCGCGTCCCGTGAGCCGATGTTGGGACGTTGCGCGCCTGCCGCCGTCGCAGGGTCCGCCGCATTCACGTACGGAACGCTTTGACGTGATGGCACGAAGATAACGATCCTCCTGGTTCAATTTGAAGCTCGCATGGATACCACCGATTCACACCAGATTCCGTTTGTCCCGCATCGTCCGCTGGCGGCTAGCGACCACCGGACGCTCTTTCTCGCCGCGCTCGGCGGTGCGCTCGAGTTCTATGATTTCGTCATCTATGTATTCTTTGCGGCCGTAATCGGGCAACTGTTCTTCCCGCAGTCAATTCCGGACTGGCTGCGCCAGGTACAAACTTTCGGCATTTTTGCCGCAGGCTACATCATGCGTCCACTCGGCGGCATCATCATGGCGCATTTCGGCGACCTGATCGGGCGCAAGCGCATGTTTACGCTGAGCGTGCTGCTGATGTCGTTGCCGACGCTGCTGATTGGACTTTTGCCGACTTACGAGCGTCTCGGCGTAGCCGCGCCAGTGCTCTTGCTGGTGTGCCGGGTGCTGCAGGGTGCGGCAGTCGGCGGCGAAGTGCCGGGCGCGTGGGTATTCGTCTCTGAGCATGTGCCGCAGCGTCACATCGGATACGCGTGCGGAATGCTCACCGGCGGGCTGACGCTGGGCATTTTGCTCGGCTCATTGTTCGCTTCCGCGCTCAACCACCACTATTCGCATGCCGAGATTCTTGCCTATGCGTGGCGGTTTCCGTTCCTCATCGGCGGTCTTTTCGGTCTTCTTTCTGCCTTCCTGCGCCGCTGGCTGCACGAGACGCCCGTATTCATCGAAATGCAGCGGCGCAAGTCGCTGGCCGCGGAGGTGCCGCTCAAGACGGTGCTGCGCGACCACGGCGGTGCTGTACTCGTGTCTATGCTGCTCACTTGGACGCTGACCGCAGCGATTGTCGTCGTCATCCTGATGACGCCAACTCTGTTGCAAAAGCGCTTTCATATCGATGCAGCAACCGCGCTGCAGGCGAACGTCGTTGCGACTCTCGCCCAGACGATTGGCTGCGTCGTTGCTGGTCTGATTGCAGGGCGCTTCGGCGCAGCCCGTACGATCTTTGTGGGCTGCCTGCTCCTTGGCTCGTCGTACTTTCTCATGTGCAAGCAGATCATGGTCGATCGCTCGTCGCTTATGCCGCTCTATGCGATGGCCGGTTTCTTTGTCGGTGCGGTGGCGGCCATTCCAGTCGCAATGGTCAAAGCTTTCCCGCCAGTCGTGCGCTTCTCGGGAATCTCCCTCTCGTATAACGTCTCGTACGCAGTGTTCGGCGGGCTGACGCCGGTGGCCGTGTCGCTGATGTCGGCGTCAAACCCGGCCGCGCCCGAACTCTATGTGTCGGTGCTGTGCATCGTCGGCGCACTCGCGGGATATGCGTTGCGCGACGCCCGCTAAAGGCGATCGCTGAGAGGGTCGCCAGCGAGGACTTGCGCCCCGTAGTTTGGATAGCAGGGTGGCGGGAGACCAAGACTCTGAAGCCTATCGACAGGCATTTCCTAGGGGAATGCGCGAGTCATTTCACCCCGAGTCTCTCCGCGGTATCCGGCCGCGAAAGCTGAGATTCCGGAGCTCGCGAGCGCTTTGATCCGGCGATCTTCGAGGGAGCGCTTCAGGACCATCGAACGCGTCTTTGCCTGGGAAGACAAGTTCCGTCGTCTACTGCTGCGCGTCGAACGCGTCAGTGACGTGACTACGCGCTAAAGGCACTTGCCTATTCGATGATCAATCTGCGTCACTACTGCCATAACTGACCTCACGCCAGGCTTGGCATAGCATCGTCGGCGCTCGGCTCAGCGTCGCTGATCGTGCTCGATCTGTCGATACGTTCATATTCGCATAACGAAACATATCTTCGTATTTTCAGCGCGCCATACCGAACACCGATCCGCGCCTCTGGCTTGTTCGATCCCTCTCTACGAAATCAGCGTGGAAACCCGCAACCAGTTGATCGTCATCTGCAGCAGAGCCTCGAGAAACGCATTCATGCGACACGCATCATTCGTGTCGCTTCCCGATGGGAAATCGATGAGCGGCGCAAAAACGTTCAACCGATACCCTTTAAAATCCGGCAGTACTTCTGTGACGAACGGCACCACGCGCGCGTCCCATTCTCGCAAGTCGCGAAACAGAAGTCAGTGTGCACGCAGGGACGCCCAAAAAGGCACAAAAGAGAGTTTTCGATGCCGTGGTCCATGTCCGCAGAAAGCATGACCGGCTTGCCCTCATGAAGCAATCTCACGATCTTCCTGGCGCTTGTCGAGCGTTCGATCATCTCTGCATTAAATCGGCCGCGCTGCCGCTTCTGGCCAGGTCGCAAAGGCGCGTGTTCGCATGTGCGTGTACAACGAAGCGGCGGCCATCTGTCGAGCTTCGGGTCCGGCAGCGCACTTCCCCCTGAACCGCCATCTGCTGCGCGCCTCCCTGGATCGCAAACAATGCTGCAAGCCTTTTCGCGGCATGGCATCACTTCACCGAGCTCACCCAGGATCCGTCCGCTTTCTGAACGAGATGTGTGGATGGTACGAGTGGTGCGAGTGGTGCGAGTGGTGCGAGTGGTACGAGTGGTACGAGTAGTGCGAGGGGCGTTGTCGCGTAGCAGGGCTCGCAACGCAGTAGCGAAAATGAACCCAAAATTCTACGCAAACTTCCGGTGTCGTTCTTGAATTGTCCGGCACTTTACACAGCGAAATCCCTCGAGGCGAAATGAAAGTGCCGACTCCGTTTATGACGTCGGAATTGGGCCGTCTGGATAACCGTTACGTTGCGGTCCGATTACGTTTTTGTCATCTGACATGCTTGCTGATCGTCTTTACCGAGGCTCAAGTCCTTACGCATGCTCAATTCATGACAATTCATAGCCATTTTCAATGAGGGTCATCGATAGAATTAAATTCACGCGCCCGTCGACTATAGACAGACTCTGGCAAACCTCAACGGGAAGATCAGATGCTCGAGATCATCAAGCGATTCAATGCACGCAATCCGGACGACAGGTCTCGCGCAGAGCGGCACGAGAAGACGGGTTCATATCTTCGGCACGCCATTTCCCGCGGCGCCCAAATAGGTTTGGTGGCGTCGCTTGGCGCGTTCGCGAGCCTATGCTTCGCCCAAAGCCAGGCTGCGACCGCAAGTACAGGCAACGTTGCGCAAAGTCCGTCGGTTGGGACCTGTGTAGCGTGCCATGGTGCGCTGGGTGCCGGAAGTGAAACAGGCGCGCCGCGGCTGGCAGGCAAGAATCCGGAGTACCTTGCACATGCGCTGTCGATGTTCAAGGCCGGCACGCGTGTCAGCCCTCAAATGCAGGCGGTCGCTCAAAACCTGTCGGACAGCGACATGCGGGCCCTCGCGGTGTTCTTCTCGAACCAGCGTCCGCCACTTTTGAGAGCTTCACAGCGGCCAGCGCCGGAACTCGTCGCCGCCGGCAAGCAGCTCGCCGAAACGGGAACTGGTACGAGCGTACAGGCGTGTTTCAGTTGCCACGCCGCGGGCGGCAAAGGCAATGGCGTGCGCTTCCCCGGGATCGCAGGCGAGCCCGCCGCTTTTACCGTCGCCCGGCTGCACGAATTTCAGGTGCGAGCAAAAGCCGCACCTCCGAAAGCTGGAACAATGACCGCAATAGCGGCTACGCTGAATGACACGCAGATCGAGCAGGTCGCCGCTTATCTCTCCGTTACCGGACCCTGAGGACTTCGAACGGGGCGCCGGGGAACACTACCCGGACCGGCTAGCCGCACAAACGGGTTCGGGGCAAGCTGCTGCGGGCGGCTAGCTGGCGAACTGAGAAAAACGAGCGACATGGCGTACTAACACCGGGCCAGGAATGCGCCCGTCCAACTAATTGGTCGCCGGCTATCTAAGGGTGGTCGGAGACCGTCGTGAGGTCGTGCGTGTAGATTGGCAGTCCATTCTGTTTTTTGAACACTCGAAAGTCCGGCGCAAGGGGCGTTCATGTCGACATCTTCATTCAAGGCATTCAACAAATGACGAGTTGCCAGTCCCTACCCGGAAGTCTCGATCGGAAGGCTGAAGCTGAACGTCACGCCACGAACCTCATTGCGCACGACCCAGATACGGCCGGCGTGTGCTTCGACTATCGACTTACTGATCGCCAGCCCCATGCCCATGCCCGTTTCCTTCGTGGTGGCAAATGCTTCGAATATCCTTTCCGGATTCGCCAACCCCGTGCCTTCATCCCGAACGTCGACCACCAGGGTGTCCGCATCGCGCCGGGACTGGATCAATAAAGACTTCTTACCCTCGATCGTCGACGACGACGCCTCGATAGCGTTTCGCACAGGGTTGACAACCACCTGCTGAATCTGCACTGCGTCGGCCCTAATCATCGGCACGTCCTGGGCTAACCTGGTTTCGAGCAGGATCGCGCTTCCGTGAATCTGATCAGCCATTAGCGTGCAGACCTGAAGAATCAACGCGTTGATGTCAAGATCGACCTTTTCGGGAGCCGTTCGCTTGAACAGCGCGCGAATACGGCTTATCACGTCCGCGGTGGCATAGCCGTCACGGACGATGGCTTCGACGCTGAGTCGGGCGTTGTCGATGTTGGGAGGCGTTGCAGCGAGCCAGCGCCGGCACGCCTGCCCATTGGCCACAACGGACTGCAGCGGCTGGTTGATTTCGTGGGCGATGGACGCGGACAGCTCGGCAACAGTGGCCATCTGTGACGCCTGCGCAAGCTTTTTCCGCGCATGTTGCAGCGCGTCCTCGCTGGCGAGAAGGTTGCGGTGCGCGAGAGCGCTCGTCAACACGTCTTCCAGGCGCCTGCCGATCTCCTCAAAGAGCCGCCGCTCCACGGCAGCCCAGGAGCGCACGCGCGAGCACTGATGCAGCCCGAACAGGTACGGCCTGTCGCCCCTCGGACGCACCACGATCGTGAGAGCTGACAGGATGCTGAAGCGCTCGCGAATCTCTGGCGTGATGTCGAGATCCACCACCGCCCCTGGGGCGTCCAGCATGTCGCGCAGCGATTGCGTCGTCCGGGCGTCCACACGCAGTTCATGGTCGAGCGCAAAGGCACCCGGGTAGTCCGGATGGGTGTGCTCCATCACCGCACGACACGTCGGCGCATCGGGATCGCACGGATAGACCAGCCAGGCACGATCGCAATCGAAGATCGCCAGCGCCTCCTCAAGCACGCCGCGCGTCATGCCCTCAACCTCGTTTGTTCGCTGCATGGCGCGGTTGATACGGTCCATGGACTCGAGAAACCATAGATGTTCCTCGCGCTCCTCTTCTGCACGCTTCTGCTCGGTGACATCAATCGTAGTGCCGATGTATTCGATCACCTGGCCTGAGCGGTCCAGAACCGGATGGCCCACGCAACGGAGGGTTCTCAAGCCGGTATCGAAGTTCATGATCCGGAATTCATATTCGCAGCCGGAAGCGTCGCTCACGGCCTTTTCCAGGGTAGCCAGGATCCGGGGGCGATCATCCGGATGAACGTCCGCCAATAATTGCTCAAACGAAGGCACGCCGTTCGCGGTGTCGTGGCCGAGAATGCGGTACCACTCATCCGACAAATACAGCAACGTATTTGAAAAGGGATTCCATGCCCAGCTTCCGGTGTGACTGATCTTCTGCGCCTCCGCCAGGTACTGACGACTGCGCCGCAGTTCATTCTCCGCCTGCTTGAGCTCCGTCATATCGACGACAAAGGCCACGCCACGCCTGCGTTCGTCGTCGAAAGCGGCCCCCCCGACGAGCACGGGAACGCGTTGGCCATTTTTATGGAAATATTCCTTCTCGAAGGGTTGCACGCTGCCCGACAGCTCTACCTGCGGCACGACATGTTCAAGTTCGTGGGCGAGCGATTCTGGAGGTGTCAGGTCGGTCCACCGCAAGCGACCCGACATGAGATCCTCGCGCTGGTACCCGACGATGCGCAGGAACGCGTCATTGGCCTCGACGATCTGGCCGTTCCGGTCCCAGATCACGATCCCGATAATGTTCGCGTCGACGAGGCGCCGGATCTCGGCTTCCCGTTTCTGGAGTTTGCGGTACAGCCCGCTGTTTTCGAGAGAAATCGCGGCCTGGGAAGCCAGCACCTTCAGGAGGGCAATCCTGCCGGGCGTGAAAACGCCTGCAGCAAGCCTGTTTTCCAGGTACAGCAGCGCAACCAGCGCACCCTGCTTCATCAACGGCAGGCAAAGTACCGACCGCACGCCTTGCGCACCGAGGTACTCATCGGTGGAATGTGGACTCCCGACTGATGTGTCGTCGAGGATCACGATCTCCCGGGTGCGCGCGGCATAACGTACTACCGACTCGGGAAGTTCGTCCGCGGAAGCCGGCGTCTCGCGCAGGCTGACCGAAACGACGCTGCCGCAAGTCTTCGCTTGCGCCTGGATCAGGAATTCGCTGTCACGCGGGAGTATGAGTAGTCCACGGTCCGCGCCGGCCTGCTCGATGGCGGTCCGCAACAGCGATTCGATGAACTTTTCCGGAATGATCTCGCACGACACCGCCTGCGACACGTTGATCACGGTGGCCAGATCCAGCGATGATGTTGCTTAAGCTGCTGGGGCTACGGTTTGTGGTTCACCAGAAAGGGCAAAAATTGGCAGCGTCAGAGAAAACGTCGCACCCTGGTCGAGGTTGTTCCTCGCGGTCAGCGTACCGTCATGTGCTTCGATAATTGAGCGTGAAATTGCCAAACCTATACCCATGCCTTTTGCCTTTGAGGTGACAAACGGTTCGAAAAGAGTTGCGAGGTCAGCGATACCCTCGCCGTTGTCAGAAATTTCGACTGCCACGAATAGTTCATCCAGGACGGCGCCAGTGATGCCGACTTCTGGTGTGCGGCCGGTATTTTCTGTTGCTTCGATTGCGTTCGACATCAGGTTGATGAGGACCTGCTGAATCTGTATCTGGTCGACGTTCACGTCTGGAAGATTGTCAGGAAATTCCAGCGTTATGGCAGCATCTCGCATAGTGGGGTCTTCTTTCAACAATCTCACTGCGTCCTGGGCCATGCAAGGAATACTGCATTGAGACTTCCTGAAGGACTCTCGTTTGAACAGGGCACGGATGCTCTGCATCGTTTCGTCGGCAGCACGGCCATCCCGGAGTATGCGTTCCACCGAAGAGCGCGCATCATCGAGATTTGGCGGGTTGGCCTCAAGCCAGCGCCGACAGGCGTGGGCATTGAGGATAACAGACGTAAGTGGTTGATTGAGCTCGTGCGCTATCGAGGCCGATAATTCTGCGACCGTTGCAAGCCGGGTTGCCCGAGCGAGTTCGGTTTGAACTTCTCGCAAGCTGTTTTCAGCACGTTTTTGTTCGTCGATGTCGATGTTCAGTCCGTACCATTGAACGATGTTGCCGTCCGCATCGCGCATCGCTTCGGCGCGTACCTGATACCAGCGGTATTGCCCGTCCTTGCTGCGCATACGGTGGACGCCGGTGTAGGGTTCACCAGTCCGAACCGAGTGTCTCCATCTTTGAAAGACACCCTCCCAGTCATCTGAGTGGATGGTCTTCCTATATCCGAGGTCACGAGTTTCCAATATGTCCACGCCGGCGTATTCTGCGAGTCTCCGATTGAGGTAGGTCAGTTGCCCGCCAGCATCGGTGCACCAAATCATTCCTGGGATTGTTTCGGTAATCTCCCGCAATTGGTGCTCGCGCTGCTGGAGCGTGACTTCCGTTTCTTTCATGTCGTCAATGTCCGTGCAAACGCCATACCAATGAAGGATTTCACCCGTCTCATCGCGGAAGGGTTCACCGCGGACGAGATACCAATGTAGTTTCCCATCAGCTCCCGTAATCTGATAAGTGTCCTGGTAAGATGAGCCCTCAAGGACGCATTGCTGCCAATGTCTATGGACACGCTCCCGCTCGTCAGGCGGAACGAGACTGAATAAGGGCTCTTCCCCAATTTCCTCCCAGGTCTTTCCGATGAACGAAAGCATGCGGCAATTCCATCGGTCGGTGTCCCCGCCTGGAGTAGCGCGCCAAATCATGGCAGGCATTGCGTCTATGAGCCTGCGAAGATGTAACTCCTTTCGTCTTAATTGTTCTTCTACAATCTTGCGTTCGTGGATATCGGTGAGCACACCGTACCAGTCAGTGATATCGCCTCGGGCGTTACGCGTTACATTGGCCCGGCACTGGAACCATCGATAGGACCCGTCAGCACCGCGAACGCGATATTCCGTGTCGTACGCCGTCCCGCTTTTCACCGACCGGTCCCATGCTTCTCTAACTGTCGCGGCATCGTCCGGATGAACAAGGTCAAGCCAGCCGTTGCTGGTCAGTTCATGGAGGCTTCTGCCGGTGTAGGCTTCAGCCTGTTTGCTCACATACTCTACTGAGCCCGCGGCGTCAGCGCTCCATAGGAAGCCTGGCACTGCATCGGTGAGCCAGTTAAGTTGCGCTTCACGCTCACGGATGACCTCTTTCGTTTTGTACAGGTCATCGATATCGAGGCTCATGGCATACCATTTGTACACGCTTCCGTCCTCGTTGAAATAAGGAACGGAACGGGAATGATGCCAGCGATACTCGCCGTCCGCATGTTTCCAGCGGTACGTGTCCTCGTAAGCTGCCATCTGTTCGACCGACCGGAGATAACCTTGTCTGATTCGCTCCTTGTCGTCGGGGTGAATGAAATGCAGAAATCCGAGTTTTTGTAGCTCCTTCAGCGTAGTACCGGTTTCCTCAAGGATGTGGCGATTGACGAAGTCGAAATCCGCTGTCGTTCTTGTGGCGAAGCGACCCGGAAGGCGGTCGAGCAGTTCCCGGGCTTCCTTCTCGCTTTTCTGCAACGCTTCCTGAGCCTTTATTGCGTCGTCGACCTCGATACCGACCAGGTACCAGTTGACCACGACCCCTTCGTCGTAAAACGGCTCAGCGACGAGGTGTTGCCATCTGTACACACCATCGTATTGCTGCATCCGGACGACGACATCGACGGGTTGACCCGTTTCAATACATTGCGCCCATTCGGTACGGACAGCTTCTACCTCGGTGGGGTGGATGTAGTTCATCCACAGGTCACCGACAACCTCTTCGCTTGGACGGCCCAATGCGGCAAGTACGACCTTGTTGACGTAAACGAGTTTGCCGGCGGGGTCCGCAACGCACACGCAAGCAGGCACGCGGTCAACCATTCGCCTGTAGTTTTGCCATTCGCTCTGAAGACGCGACTCCGCAATCTTGCGGTCGTTCACGTATTCCAGTTGACCGTCAATGGTTCGCGACCAGAGCTGACTGGCGAGGTTCTCAATAGGCAAGTCAAACGGGACATCTTTCATCCGGGCGGTAGATGCCGGTTTTCTTGAGCGACGAGAGACCAGCTCCACGCATAGCCACGCTGCAGGAATCGTAATAATGGACCGGGTGAATGAGCTTGATGCGAGTACAGGATGGGGTAGGCCGACCAAGACCCAGACGATTCCTGTAGAGACGAAAGCGGCAGAAAGGCGGCCGATGTTTCGCCCCAACAAATGGGTGAAGAGAATTACAAGGACCAGACCCAGGCAGCCGGTATAGGATTCGAGTAACGATACGGTACCAGAGGCGATCGAAACGCCGATGGCCAGCGCGGCAATCTGAGAAAAGCGTGAGATTCGCATGGTAAGCAAGTCAGCCTCGAGTTCGACATTGACTGGCCGCGAGACGTTCTGGTTCTCTACCAGTCCTTCATATGTTTCGTAACATTGCGGTGCTGATGAATGACCTCAATGTTTCGCATCGAGCGCTACATCACGCCATCGACCTACCTGTGATGTTTGATGCATCGGTGATAACTGTAGCGGTGCTTTCGGATATTCCCACGTTCGCTGCCTTCCCGAGCCTCGTAGCGCCGGTCAGCCCAAAAGGAACTCGGAGACATACCCGCAGTATTTGCCAGCAACTCCACAACGAAGCGTTTATCGCGGGCGCCTCGCACGGGTTGTTCGTTCGAGTCGAATCATTGAGGGCTGAGAACAGGCAACCGTCATTGCCTTCCTTCGACAGGGCATCGTTGACCTACTGGTTGTTGGATTGTGCTGGATTGAATCGGCAAGGCTGCTATGGGTCACGTCTTTGAAACGCTTTCTTCGACTGCGGTACCGATGACTGTCCTCATTACTGGGTGGTCGGTGACTCTACGATCCCTCACTTTCATACGCGTGTACGAGTCCCTTCGGTCAGGCCAAAGCCGACAAACTACGATAGCGTGAAGGGCTCGCGCAATTACATCTTTATGTAACCCGTCACGCAAGGCCGCCGCGGTGGATTGGAAATGTGAATGAACCGCAGGAGGTTTCCAATTGCAGACGCGATTGATGGTGGTCCTGCTGGCAATGGTGCGTCGACGCCTGCAGGAATAGTCGCTGGTATATAGCTGTTTGCCAGGCTAGCCATAAAAAGAGCAATCGATGCGCGCATCGGTGGTCGTGGCATTGGCGGCAGCGGCGTAGTGATTGTCGCGTACTGACTTACTGACGCACCCGGACGAACCAAGGCGCCTGCTCTCTCTCAGGCGCTTTGCATTTCAGCGCCAGGTCGCGGAACGCCTCATTTGCGCTAGACAGGCTTGAGCAACCGGAGGGAGACCTGGATGATACGCAAGACGCTCAATGCCTCGCAGCTTCAGCAGGAGGTCAACCGGCGCATCCATCGACTGCAGGAAATCGTCGAGGACGGCGTGAAGATTCGTGTGCCGCGGCCACAGTTGCAAGAAGCTGATATGACAGGTTGCAACTGGAACATGACCCATTTCGGCAACGCCGTCGGCTTCGAGCGCGACATCGAGGGCGTGCTCAGGGCCGTGCGTGCGGAATACAACCTTAGTACCGAAGTGAAAGACACCGGCAACCCGTTTGGGGACTAACTGGCTGTTGAAATACCACCATGCTATCCGCAAACCACAACCCGGACTGGTCTTAGAACTTTTGCTACCAGACGCTGCGACCGACGTCGAGGTCGTTACGCGAGAACTCGGCCTGATAAACGAGATGCTCGAACGGCTGCGACGTGCACTCGACAGGGTCGCTTGCGCCCAATCGCTTTTGGCATCAATGAGGGTGGGGACCGCGGAGATGAGCGACGACGAGACGGCAGAGTGCGCCGGGGCGGGAAGCGACAGATGTGGATGTGACAGTTGGCGATGCGGGTCGTTACGCGCGCCGTCGCTCGGGCGAGCGTCGGCGCCAGCGTCCTGAGCGAGGATCGATGCGCGCGGCGAAGGCGATCAGCACGCCGAGCGCGACCGGCCAGATGCCAAGGAAAACGAATAACGCGGTCATGCTCGAGAAAGAAGAAGTAAGTTTCCACGATCCCCTACGCTACGAAGGCCGTGGGAGAAGGCAGTTAGGGAGTCGGGGAATTAAATGTCCAATCTATGGCGTGCAGATAGAGGTGGCGCCGTTGGTGCGGACGGTCAAACCGAGTTTATAAGTGGACGGGCCGGGTTCATCAAGCTGCCGATTTGATCGCTGGCAGCTTCTCGAAGCCTGGCAGCACCCGTGGTCCGACAATAACCGGCCAACGGTCGCGGACAAACTTAGGGTCTCGCGAACCCGAAGGTATCGGCGAGTTCACGCACATCGGTGAATCGCGGTTCCTCTTTCGATATCGCGACAGCCATGGTCGCCGCCGTAACCGCTCCCGACGCTCCGCTGGCCGGCGCTGCGGGCGCGGGTATAGGACATGCGCTGCCGAACGGTCCCGGAGCGACCGGAATGGCCGGCGCGTCGGTACGCGCCGGATGAGCGAAATCCAGAGCGTACGCAAGATTGAATGTGCCGGGAGCATTGCCGCGGACGCCGACCGGGTCGATGCCAAAGCGCCATTGAATCAGTTGGTGAATCGAACTCGGGTCAAACGGAAAGCGCGTAACGGTCGCCGCCGGAACACGCGGGCCGAGCAGTACGCAAGGCACACGAAAACCCAGCTTTCCGTCATTTCCAAGCGCCGTTTCTGCGTCGCTCATGGGACGCGTCGGGGGAATCACGTGGTCGTGGAAGCCGCCCCATTCATCATAGACGACGATCATCAATGTGCGGTCCCAGTTCGGACCGGTCCGCAGTGCGTCGTAGATCTGGCCGAGCAGGGCTTCGCCGTTGCGAATGTCCGCGTGCGGATGATCGTCTGCTGAGACGCCCTGCGCTTCGCCGGAGAAGATCGGATCGATCATACAAAACGAAGGCAGTGTGCCGTTCGCGGCCTGCGTCAGAAACTGCGGGAACATCTGGGATATGCCCGTGTAGCGGTTCCCGAAGAGCGCGGTGAACGGCGTGTCGTGATAAAAATAGGTGGCGCTGACATTCTTGGCGGCCAGCTTGTCCCAGATCGTCGGCAGCGTCGAGACGGTCGTCGTGTTGCTAAGCCGATCCGTTGCGCCCGCATGCAGATAGATGCGGTTAGGGAACGTCTCGGACAGGATGCCACTGAAGTAGAAATCGGAAACCGTATATTGGCTTGCTACCCCCCGAAAGAAGTCGAGGTCGGCAGCCTGATAGAAGCCGATCGGCAGTAAGTCACCCTGCGTGTTGCTCGTCGCAGTCGACAACAGGAAGCCGTTCATCGCGCCATTGGCAAGGTGGATGCGTCCACCGGCAAAGCTATGGTTCGGGTCCGCAAAATTGCATGCCTGGAAGCCATAGTTGGGATTGGCGGACAATAGGAAAGGCGCGTGCTGCTGTGCGAAGTTGTCGGTGAACAATTGGTTCGGCGGCATTCCTTCGGCGCCTGGGACCCAGCTCATGAAGTGGTCGAACGAACGGTTTTCCATCGTTACGAGCACGATGTGATCGATGCCCGAAGTCGTCGGATCGGGCAATACAGGGCGTGGCAACGCATAGCGGTTCGTGCCGCCGGGTGAGGGGATTTCATTTGCCAATGTGCTGCCGGAACTCGCACCGGGTTTTCCGGCCGGACTGACCTTCGTGCTGCTGCCATCATCGGACGATCCTCCGCATGCCGACAGCGCGAGTGCGCCCGTGCCTGCTGCGAGACCGGCAAGAAAAGTGCGACGGTCAATTCCACTCTTGTTGTTTTCACCGCTGTTCAATTTGGACTCCGTTGTATGAATTAGAGTACGACACGATTGCGCCACGAACACAACGCTATTGATTACGCCGTCGCCGACGCAACCGACGTATCCCGTGAACGTCGTCTCGTACCAAAAGCGCCGATTCTCTAGACGCAAAATGACAGCCGTCTGACACGTGGGTAACAAATGCCCGGTGGCGGCGCAAATAAAGATATCGCGCGAATGGAATAAAAATGGCCCTGACTCGTTTCGGATCTGTGTCGGTGGCGAACCGAAGAACTGGTTCAGCCAAAAATTCCGATTCCGTAATAATGAAAGTGCCGCCGTCGTTCAAACTTTTCTCAAACATGGCTCGGAGGTTGTCCATGGCGTTATCAACAATTGGAAGCCGACGCCACCAGGAACCCTGAACGCCTCTCGAACCTTCAGCGGGATGCCTAGGTCCACAACTGCCCCTGGGGGCGCGCAGAATGTCGCGAAGAGTTCCGCCGTCCGGAAGATTCGGTAGCGTTCTTCCATCAGTTGCGGAATAGGATGTCCTGCGCAGCGCAACCCTGAAACAAACGCACGTCGGAATCGTCGGACGGACGCATAGACAGCCGTGTCGTGCAATTACATGAACATGTAATTTCGCCACCCGATGCGAACTTATAGACTTATCCAAGTCGCTTCCGAAAAAAGTTTCTAACGCTGACCTCGCTCCTCCCCATCGGTTGCGATTCCAGTCCGCGTCGGACGCTCGGTTGTTGGACTCGGTGCGACTCAGCGATCGTCATTTTTCGAGAACCGCGGTCGTCTGCGGCAACCGGTGTGGATTTATCTTGGATAACTAATGTCTTGTATTCGCTGATACTGTTTCGGCAGTTGTAGTGAGTCGAACATAGGCACTCGATCGTCGCCTGTCTGCCGCCCGCGGCCCTCAAACGTTTTTCGCGGAGCACAAGAATGGCGTCCGCATGAATGCGTCCCAGGCCGGTCACTCAACACTCGGGCAAGCACAAGAATGGACCGGCAATCCATGAGACAGATCGGACTGGATGTAGATCGCACTCCGTGGTTGTGTCGCGATAAGGTCAGCAACGCAAGAAATTTTCGCGATGACAAGGAGTCCTTATGCCACCAACGAATAGAATTGATCGGCAGCGGTTTGGGTAACGCCGTCGTCCTTCATCTGACCTTTCCTGATCATATGCATTGTCTCTATGCCTGACAGGATGATGCGAGCACACCGGAAATCCTTGAAGCCCATCATTGGCCTGATTCGGCGTTTGATGGCCCGATGATCCTGTTCGACGATGTTGTTCAGATACTTGACCTGCCGGACCTTGATGGACGTTTTCCGTTCAACGTTGATGGCCTGAAGGGCGGCCAGGTTGGCACCGCTTTTATCCATGGTCACGGTCTCAGGCGCGCCGTTCCGATCGATGGCTTTCTCGAAGTAGCGGCGCGCGGCAGTCTTGTCGCGATTCGCCCGCAACAGGAAATCCACCGTATTACCGGCCTTGTCCACTGCGCGATACAAGTAGTTGCACTGGCCACGCACCTTGAGGTAGGTTTCATCCATCCTCCCACTCTTGCCGGCCGGGCGTTTGTACCTGCGAAAGGACTTCTCGAACAATGGCACCAGTTTGATCACCCAGCGATGCACGCTGGAATGGTCAACCTCAAAACCGCGCTCAGCCATCATCTCTTCGAGATTGCGAAGGCTTAACGAGTAGGCCACATACCACCGCACACACAGCACGATCACGTCCAGCGGATAGTGCAGGCGCTTGAGTACCTTCGCTACGCCGGCAGGCAGCGATTTTTTCGCAGTTGCCTTCTTCATATCACGCTTCACTTCAGGAAAATGTCCGCCTGAATTTCACTCCTGCATCCTTAGCGCGACACAACCGTTTGAGAAGATCTTCGAGCCGTTTTTCACCGCGAAAGGAACAGGGATGGGCATGGGACTGCCAATCCGCCGATCCGTCATCGAACACACGCTGGTCGGATTTGGGCCGTACGCAATATGTCCCGCGGCGTAACCTTAGGCTTCACCCTTCCGTCAGAGAGGTTGAAAGCAACACCACGTTGACGATGGCTGGCGGTATCGCCAGCCGCTTACAATACAACATGGTCGGTGGCACGAAGCCACTTCCGATCCGGTCGATGAAGCGAATCACAAGCTTACGACGCCAAAAGCCGTGTTATGCATTATATAAACAAGTGATGCACAACACGGCTACCCGCACGTCCAGACGGCGATTCGGATGGCTATAATCTCTTGTCGGCACGCCCCCGTGAGAGACACATTCAGCGGGCCCATCGTAGACTGACAGTACCAACGTTAGGATAGTTTTTTTCCTGGCCATAGAGGGGGTTCCATGGAATCCGCAAAGGAGCTGGTCTATGTGGTCGACGACGACAGTCGAGTGCGAGAAGCGCTCGCTGCGCTGCTGCGCGCAAACGGGAGAGACGTCCGGGCTTTCAATTCCGGTGGAGAGTTTCTGGACACGCCGCGTGAAAGTGTCGTTGCATGCCTAATCCTGGATATGAGAATGCCAGGCATGAACGGCCTGGAAGTCCAGAAGCTTATCCGCAAGGACTCTCCGATTCCCGTCATTTTCATTACTGGCAGGGGCGATGTGCCGTCCACAGTCCTTGCCATGAAAGGCGGGGCTGTTGACTTCCTCACAAAGCCCCTCGATGAACAAGAGTTGATGCGCGCGGTCGATGCGGCGCTCGCCAAGGCACAGGTTCTTCGGAAGGAGGCGGAGGATGCAGCGGCGCTCCAGGCTCTCTACCAATCGCTGACGCCTCGTGAGCAGGAGCTTTTGCCGTTGCTCGCAAGCGGCCTGCTCAACAAGCAAGCGGCGGCAGTCCTTGGCATTACCGAATACACCGTGCAGGTGCATCGCGGCCACATCATGAGAAAAATGCACGCGGATTCATTCGCTACGTTAGTGAAGCAGGCAAGCAAGCTACAGCTCCAAACCTCGCAATCGACTACGCGCTCGGTGCCTGACGCTAACGTTAAACCGTTGTGAGATTCCCTGACCCGGAGGAAATAGTGTCCGCGCCTCCGGCTCGAACCGTTGCCGTGATTGATGATGACCGACGGGTTTTGACCTCTTTTGTGAACCTGCTGGCCTCTGGCGGGTACGGGACACGGGCCTATCCATCTGCTTTGGATTTTTTTTGACCGTTACTCCGATCTGGTATGCGTGATTACCGACCTGGGAATGCGACCTATCGACGGCATGCAAGTGCGTCTCCTCAGTGGAACGGGCATCTCGAACGACGCTTTCCACGGAAGCCCAGGCTTCTGTCAAGTTTGGCGGATACGCTGCCAGCCATCGCATGCATGCCTGCGCACTAGCGATAACGGACGTGAGAGGTTGATTGAGTTTGTGTGCGATGGACGCCGAGAGTTCTGCGACCGTGGCGATCTGGGTTGCCCGGGCGAGTTCAGCCTGGGTCTGCCTGAGCCGGTCTTCTGCACGCTTTGATTCGTCAATATCAAGACCGAGGCCGTACCATTGGACAATGTTGCCGTCGGAGTCTCTCATTGCTTCAGCGGTGTGCTGGTACCACCGGTAAACGCCGTCTTTTCGGCGAAGCCAGGCAACTGGCTGTACGGTTCACAGTCTCGATCGAGTGTGTCCAGGCTTGAGCCAAGCTGCCCAGATCGTCAGGGTGGATGGGATACATATAGCCTAGGTCCAGGAGTTGCGAAATGCGAAACACCCAGGCCGACGTATTCAGAGGTTTTCCGATTGATGTAAGTGAACCGCCCTTGTGGCTCTGAAGTGAAAGCCGTGAGATTTCACTGAGATGGACCCGATGCCTCCCTTCGGGGGAAACCGACCCACTCAACCAGACGTGTGGAGGTTCATCATGGAGATCGACGTTCTCGGCGTTGATCTCGCGAAACAGGTCTTCCAGCTCCACGGCGCTGATCGCCGCGGCCGGGTCGTGCACCGGACGAAGGTCTCCCGGAGCTCATTCTTCGAATCCGTGCGCACGCTGAAGCCACGGATGATCGTCATGGAAGCATGCAGCACCGCCCACCATTGGGCCCGGCGTTTCCAGTCGCTCGGCATCGAGGTTCGGCTGATCAATCCACAATATGTGACACCGTTCGTCAAGACGAACAAGAACGACCGCAACGATGCTGAGGCGATCGTCGAGGCCGCCAGCCGGCCTGCAATGCGTTTCGTCACGGTCAAATCGGTCGAACAGCAAGACATCCAGGCGGCGCATCGCATGCGCGCGATCCTGCTGCGCCACTGTACCGCCATGATCAACCAGATGCGACGACTCCTCGGCGAGCGCGGGCTCACGATTTCCCGTTCGCCAGAGGCTTTCAAGCGTGCGATCCCGGAGCTGCTGAGCAACAGTGCCGACGAGCTGACGTCGTTCTGCCAGACGCTGCTAACCGAACTGCTGCAGCATCTACACGCGCTCGAGGAGCGTATCCACCTGATCGAGACATCCATCCAGTCGTTCATGAAGAAATCCACGCTGTGCAAGAAGATTGCGGAAGTGCCCGGCATTGGTCCCATCACCGCCACCGCTGTAGTCGCCGCCGTCGGCGACGCCAGGCAATTCAGGAACGGCCGGCATCTGGCAGCCTGGCTCGGCCTGGTGCCACGCCAATACTCGTCGGGAGGCAAGTCTCGCCTGCACGGCATCAGCCGACGCGGCGACACATACTGCGGACCTTGCTCATCCATGGCGCGCGGGCTGTTCTGCGCTATGCGTCGACAAAAACTGATCCACAGAGCATCTGGCTTCAGCAGTGGATTGCGCGACGCGGGCATTACTGCGCGACAGTCGCACTGGCCAACAAGAACGCGCGGACCATCCAGGTACTGCTCAGCAGCAATGCGACATATATGACGCGGAGCGCGGCAGCATAACCCCAGAACAGCTTGCAGGAGGCGATACCCACACACAGGTTTGCGAAGCTTTTAAAGCGATGACGAAATAGGTTGAACCAGCATCCTGAAGCCTGTTTTTCGTGTCGGCTGCCACTCGTGGCGAGCCGCGATTTTGCTAAAGACAGGGTGCGCGGATCTCATCGAGGCTGCGGGCTTGCTTGGGCAACTGCCCATCTGGCAAGCCGGATACATGCATGCAGACCGCCTCGACATCACGAACACGAAGCTCGCAAAAGGCGTCGCGTCCATACAGCCGGAGCGTATGCTGATTGAATAATCGGGAGACGACCATGAGCCTCGCTGGCAAAACCCCCTTTATATCCGGCGGCAGTCGCGGCATCAGACTCCTGCGGCAAAGAAATCAAACCTTGGAAGTGATGAGTGCGCGATTCCCTGGTCATGTTTGGACTGCTTACCCTGACGGCTCGCCCGAATATCTCACCCAGAGCATCCGCGAATACACGGGAATCCAGATAAGTAACAATTACGCTAATTATGACGATGTCATCCACCCCGACGACGTCGCAGCAAACGAACATTACTGGGAGGCGCTGTCTGCAGGCCGGGACGCCGACGAACTCGAACTCCGGATTCGCCGCGCAGACGGCGTCTACCGATGGTTCCTGTGCCGGACGCGGGCCGTCCGAGGTATGAACGGCGCGATTGTCCGTTGGGTGTGTCTGAACTGGGACATTCACGACCGCAAAATTGCGGAGTTGCGTCTTCGGAGCGAAGGGCAAAACTACAAAACGAAAGAGGTCATCCCTGAGCGTGAAGCGCAACTCGACTGGCTCATCGACGCAGTGCCAGGCTTCATATGGACCACTGACGCCGCGGGTTCAATAGAGTATGTGAGCAAACAAGGTGAAGCCTACACCGGCAGAAGCCTGCATGAACTGACCATCAACGGCTGGTTTGACCTTGTTCATCCGGATGACTACGCGACAGTTACTGAAACATGGGACCAGTCGGTGAAAAGCGGGACGACGTACGATACGGTACATCGCCTACGCGCCGCTGACGGGTCCTATCGATGGTTCCAGTGTCGGGCCAATGCAATGCGTAACGCCCGAGGCGATATCACTAACTGGTACGGCCTGCTCACCGATATCCACGAGCGCAAAATTGGGGAAGAACGTTTGAGGCGCGAGGAGTTGCATCTTCGCAGGCTCGTAGACGCAATGCCTGCCATGATTTGGCGCGCCACCCCAGGCGGGGAGATCGACCGATGGAATCGCCGCATGCTTTCGTTCATTGGTAAGACCTGGGAGGAAATCGACGGAAAGACCTGACTCAGTCTCGTTGCCCCCGACGAGCGGGCGCGTGTCCGCAAACATTGGCAGCAATGCGTCCTCGAGGGCTCATCTTACCGGGACACTTATCAGATTACGGGAGCGGATGGGAAACTACATTGGTATCTCGTCCGCGGTGAACCCTTCCGCGATGAGACGGGTGAAATCCTTCATTGGTATGGCGTGTGCACGGACATTGACGACCTGAAAGAAGCGGAAGTCGCGCTCCGGCAGCGCGAGCACCAGTTGCGGGAGATTACCGAAACAATCCCAGCGATGATTTGGTGCACCGATGCTGACGGGCAACCGACCTACTACAACCGGAGAATGATAGAAGACACCGGGGCGGACATATCGAAAACTCGTGACCTCGGGTATAAGACGATGATTCACCCAGATGACTGGGAGAGGGTCATTAAAAAATGGACACAGGATGTTCAGACTGGTGAACCCCACACCAATGTCTTCCGTATGCGCCATATGCGCCGCGAGGACGCGCAATACCGCTGGTATCAGGTGCGCGCCGAGGCAATGCGCGATGCAGATGGCAACATCGTTCAATGGTACGGCCTGAATATCGACATCGATGAACAAAAACGTGCTGAAGACAGCTTGCGAAAAGTACAAACTCAACTCACGCGCGCGACCCAGATTGCAACGGTCGCTGAACTATCGGCCTCGATAGCGCACGAGCTCAATCAACCGCTTACGTCTGTTATCGCCAATGCTCACGCCTGTCGGCGCTGGCTTGCAGCCAATCCGCCAAATCTCGATGAGGCGCGCTCTACCGTGGAGGGCATACTTCGAGATGGCCATGCGGCCGACGAAACGATGCAGGCCATCCGTACTCTGTTCAAACGAGAGTCCCTCAAGAAGTCTCAATGCAGTATTCCCGACATGGTCCGGGACGCAGTGAGACTATTGAAAGCAGACCCCAGTATGCGAGATGCCGCCATAACGCCGGAATTTCCCGACAATCTTCCGGACGTGAACGTCGACCAGATACAGATTCAGCAGGTCCTTATCAACCTCATGTCGAATGCAATCGAAGCAACAGAAAATACCGGCCGCACACCAAAAGTCGGCATCACCGGCGCTGTCGTAAATGCCCTGGTGGTTACAATCGAAATTTCTGACAACGGAGATGGTATCGCTGAGCTCGATACTCTTTTCGAGCCGTTTGTCACCTCAAAGGCAAAGGGCATGGGTATGGGGCTGGCAATTTCACGCTCAATTATCGAAGCACATGAGGGTACACTGACCGCCAGGAACAACCTCGACCAGGGTGCGACGTTTTCTCTAACGCTGCCAATTTTTGCCCTTGCTGGTGAACCACAAACTGTAGCCCCCAGAGCTTAAGCACCATCAGGCGACCTCGCAGGTCGCCTGACTCGTCACGTTACAACAGCTTCCTCCATTGCACCAGGATGGTCGCCGTCCAGGCGTGAAGATGACAGGGCGCCCACCGACGCACGCGTTGTGAACACTACGGCGCACGGTTACTTTGGCATCAGCCCCATGTCGACACCGTTACCTCATCTTCGGTCACGCCACACGTCGGCAAGCGGACATCCTTTCGCCTGAGCGATGCGCAGCCACCGGAACCATCTTCGGCGACACAAAGATGGTTGAAGCCTCCGGGGCACTCGGTGTTTTTGATGCGGGAAAAAGGCTCGGCTCGCGGGACTAGACTGGGCACGCGCCTGGGTCGATAACCACGGCTAGGGAAGGTCTGCACAACTCGTTTTCAGATCGCCGACCTTTTACCACTTGAACTGAGTCAGCCAGGAGAATCGGCCGACAGGTTGGTCGTCTGGCCTTTGAACCGCGACGCCCCCTGTTTG
>NZ_JBFOAH010000032.1:0-74736 GCF_040812055.1 Paraburkholderia suaedae
CACGGCCCGCTGTTTGTCGTGCTGCTGCTTGGCACCGTGCTGCTGGTCGGCGCACTGACTTACGTGCCTGCACTCGCGCTCGGCCCTGGCGTCGAACATCTGATGATGATGGGCGCCCATTGACCGGGTCCGTGCGAACCAACGGCAAACCAGCGCAAACGGGATATTCGAGGATTCAATGACTGAACACAATGCAACCCGGTCCATGTTCGACCCGGCGCTGCTGCGCCCGGCGATCGCGGACTCCTTCAGGAAGCTCACGCCGCGCACGCAGTTCCGCAATCCGGTGATGTTCTGCGTGTACATCGGCAGCATGCTGACGACCATTCTGTGGATCGCCGCGCTTGCCGGCCAGGCGGAGGCGCCCGCGGGCTTCATTCTCGCGGTCACGCTGTGGCTGTGGTTCACGGTGCTGTTCGCCAACTTTGCAGAAGCGCTCGCTGAAGGCCGCTCAAAGGCCCAGGCCGCGTCGCTGCGCAGCGCGAAGAAAGACGTGATGGCCAAGAAGCTCAACGAGCCGCATCCGAAGTCGCCGATCCGCATCTTGACGGCTTCCGATCTGCGCAAGGGTGACGTCGTGCTGGTCGAAACCGGCGACGTGATTCCGGCCGACGGCGAGGTGATCGACGGCGTCGCATCGGTGGACGAGTCGGCGATTACGGGTGAATCTGCGCCGGTGATCCGCGAGTCGGGCGGCGACTTTTCGTCGGTGACGGGCGGCACGCGCGTGCTGTCCGACTGGATCGTGGTGCGCGTTACGGCGAATCCGGGCGAGGCGTTTCTCGATCGCATGATCGCGATGGTCGAGGGCGCGAAGCGTCAGAAGACGCCGAATGAAATCGCGCTGACGATCCTGCTGGTCGCGTTGACGATCGTGATGCTGCTCGCCACGGCGACGCTGCTGCCGTTCTCGGTGTTTTCGGTCGAAGCTGCGAAGGCCGGACACGTGGTGACGATCACCGCGCTCGTCGCGCTGCTCGTGTGCCTGATTCCGACCACCATCGGCGGTCTTCTGTCGGCGATCGGCGTGGCCGGCATGAGCCGGATGATGCAGGCCAACGTGATCGCCACCTCTGGCCGCGCGGTGGAAGCCGCCGGCGACGTCGACGTGCTGCTGCTCGACAAGACCGGCACGATCACGCTCGGCAACCGTCAGGCCTCCGAATTCGTGCCGGCGCCGGGCTTGAGCGAAGAAGCGCTCGCGGACGCCGCGCAACTGTCGTCGCTTGCCGACGAAACGCCGGAAGGCCGCAGCATCGTCGTGCTCGCCAAGCGGCGCTTCAACATCCGCGAGCGCGAGGTGGCGTCGCTGCATCCGGTATTCCTCGCGTTCACCGCGCAAACGCGGATGAGCGGCGTCGATCTGTACTCCCAGGGAACGTCCTCCGGAGCGCCGGCCCGCGAAGTGCGCAAGGGCGCGGCCGACGCGGTGAAGCAGTACGTGGAAGTCAACGGTGGCCGTTTCCCGAGCGAGGTCAGCCACGCGGTGGCCGAAATCGCGCGGCGCGGCAGCACGCCGCTGGTGGTCGCGGAAAAGGGCGAGCAGGGCGCGCGCGTGCTCGGCGTGATCGAGTTGAAGGACGTAGTGAAGGGTGGCATCAAGGAGCGCTTCGCCGAATTGCGCAAGATGGGCATCAAGACGGTGATGGTGACGGGCGATAACCGCTTGACCGCCGCGGCGATCGCAGCGGAGGCCGGCGTCGACGACTTTCTCGCCGAAGCGACGCCGGAAGCGAAGCTCGCCACCATCCGTGCGCACCAGGCCGAAGGGCGCCTCGTGGCGATGACGGGCGACGGCACCAACGACGCCCCGGCGCTCGCGCAGGCCGACGTCGCGGTCGCGATGAACACCGGCACGCAGGCCGCGAAAGAGGCGGGCAACATGGTCGACCTCGATTCGAATCCGACCAAGCTGATCGAGATCGTCGAGATCGGCAAGCAGATGCTGATGACGCGCGGCTCGCTCACCACGTTCTCGATCGCCAACGATGTCGCCAAGTACTTCGCCATCATCCCGGCTGCGTTTGCTACGACCTATCCGGCGCTGAATGCGCTGAACGTGATGCATCTGGCGACGCCCGCGTCGGCGATCATGTCGGCGGTGATCTTCAACGCGCTCGTGATCGTGCTGTTGATTCCGCTCGCCCTCAAGGGCGTGCGTTATCGCGCGCTGGGCGCGGCGATCCTGTTGCGGCGCAATCTGCTGATTTATGGTCTGGGCGGGATTATCGTGCCGTTCATCGGCATCAAGCTGATCGATATGGTGCTGGCCGCGTTCGGCTGGGTTTGAAAGTGTCGGCCAAAGCGTCGGCTAAAGGAAATCAATCGTCATGAAAAATTTGTTGCGTCCGTTGCTCGTGATCTTCGCGGTGCTCACCGCGCTCACGGGCCTAGCTTACCCCGCCGTGATGACCGCTTTCGGCCAGGCGGTTTTTCGCGACCAGGCCAACGGTAATCTGCTCGAGCACAACGGCAAGCTGGTCGGCTCGGCGCTCATCGGCCAGCAGTTCGATGCGCCGCAGTACTTCTGGGGCCGACTGTCGGCGACCAGTCCGATGCCATACAACGCACAGGGTTCGAGCGGCTCCAACCTCGGGCCGACCAATCCGGCGTTGCTCGACGAAGTCAACGGGCGCATTGCCGCGCTGAAGGCCGCCGGCACCGATATGTCGAAGCCGGTGCCGGTCGATCTGGTGACGTCCTCGGGCAGCGGGCTCGACCCGGAGATCAGTCCGGCGGCGGCCGCCTATCAGATCGCGCGCGTCGCGCAGGCGCGCAAGCTCGCGCCGAACGACGTGCAGGCGCTGGTCGACCGTTATACGAGCGGGCGCCAGTTCGGCATTCTGGGTGAGCCGCGCGTGAACGTGCTGAAGCTGAACCTCGCGCTCGACGAGATGAAGCACGGCTAGGCAGTGCGGCTGCGCGCCGAAGCGTGCGAAAGGCGGCGTCCGCGAGACGACGCCTTTTGCCTTTGCTACGCCGCGCCGTGCCGCTGCCGCTGCCGCTGCCTGCGGCGCCGTGCCGTGTCGCTGCCTGCCGCGCCGCCATTTGCAGGCCGGCCGCGGCCGTGCCACCATGCCGACACCGCCGCGCGTACGAGATGACAACCCCTACAAGCACTCAGCATGAACCGCCCCGATCCTGACGAACTGCTCGACAAGCTGCAACGCGACGAAGAGAAGCGTCTGCGCGGCAGGCTGAAGATTTTCTTCGGCGCATCGGCCGGCGTGGGCAAGACCTATGCGATGTTGCAGGCCGCCCGCCGCCGCCACGACGAAGGCGCGGATGTGGTGATCGGCATCGCCGAAACGCATGGCCGCGGCGAGACCGCCGCGCTGCTCGGAGGCCTCGAAGTCCTGCCGCTCGCGCATATCGACTATCGGGGCCGCAAGCTCGGTGAGTTCGATCTCGATGCCGCATTGGCTCGCAAGCCGCAACTGATTCTCGTCGACGAGCTTGCGCATTCGAACGTGCAGGGCGCGCGTCATCTGAAGCGCTGGCAGGACGTTCACGAACTGCTGGACGCGGGCATCGACGTGTACACGACCGTCAACGTCCAGCATCTCGAAAGCCTGAACGACGTGGTCGGCCAGATCACCGGGATTCGCGTGTGGGAGACGGTTCCCGATCGCGTGTTCGATCGCGCCGACGAAGTCACGCTGGTGGACCTGCCCGCCGAAGAACTGCTCGACCGCATGCGCGACGGCAAGGTGTATCTGCCGCAGCAGGCGGAGCGCGCGGTGCGCAACTTCTTTCGCAAGGGCAATCTGATCGCGCTGCGCGAGCTGGCGCTGCGCCGCACCGCGGATCGCGTCGACGCGCAGATGCGGGAATATCGCGCCGACCGTTCGATCCAGCGCATCTGGCAGGCGCGCGAGCGTTTGCTGGTGTGCGTGGGCCCGGGCCCCGAAGCCGCGGCGCTGGTGCGCGCGGCCGCGCGCCTTGCCGCCAGCCTGAAGGCCGACTGGCTGGCGGTCTATGTGGAAACCCCCGCGTTGCAGCGCTTGCCCGACGCGCGCCGCGAACGCACGCTCAACGCGTTGAAGCTCGCCGCCGAACTCGGCGCCGAAACCGCGACGCTCGCCGCCGCCGATGCGCTCACCGCGCTGATCGGCTATGCGCAGGCCCGCAACGTGTCGAAGCTGGTGGCCGGCGCGTCGTCGCGCAGCGGCGTCAAGCGCTGGCTGCGTCGACCGTTGGGCGAGCGGATCGCGCAGCACGCGGGTGAGCTCGATCTCACGCTGATTCGCGCATCGTCCGAAGACGCGGGCGGCGCGCAACGGCGCCTGCTGAGCACCACCGCCAATGCATGGCGCGAGGCGCTGAGCGCGGCGCGCGAACGCCGTTCGCCGCCGCACGCGTATGCGATCGCGCTCGCCATCTGCGCGGCCATCACGCTGCTGTCGAGCCAGTTGATCGACCGGATCGATCTGGCCAATCTCGTGATGCTGTATCTGCTCGGCGTGATCTTCACGGCAGTGAAGCTGGGACGAGGGCCGGGCGTGGTGCTGTCGTTTCTGAGCGTGGCCGCGTTCGATTTCTTCTTCGTGCCGCCACGTATGTCGCTGTCGGTGTCCGATACGCAATATCTGCTGACGTTCTTCGGCATGCTGCTGACGTCGCTGGTGATCAGCCACCTCACCTCGAGTCTGCGCCGCGAGGCAAGCGTTGCGCGGCGTCGCGAGCAACGCACCGGCGCCATGTACGCGATGGCGCGCGAACTCGCGGCGGCCCTGACCACCGAGCAGATCGTCGGGATCGGCAGCCGGCACGTGAGCGAGGTGTTCGGCGCTCGCGTTGCGATCCTGCTGCCGGACAGCGCCGACCACGTCAAGCAGAAGATCGAGGACGCCGACGCGGCGCTCACGCTCGAAGGCGAACTGCTCGACCTCGACGTCGGCCAGTGGGTCTACGATCAGCAGAAGCCGGCGGGCCATGGCACCGACACTTTGCCGGCCGCCGCCGCGCTGTATCTGCCGCTCAAGGCGCCGATGCGCACGCGCGGCGTGCTCGCGGTGGTGCTGCGCGACGAGCGCGAGTTGCACGTGCCCGAGCAGCAACGCATGCTCGACGCGTTCGCCGCGCAGATCGCGCTGGCGCTGGAACGCGTGCATTACGTCGACATCGCGCGCGATGCGCTCGTCAACATGGAGTCGGAGCGCTTGCGCAACTCGTTGCTGTCGGCCATCTCGCACGACCTGCGCACGCCGCTGACGACGATCGTCGGGTTTTCGTCGATGCTGGCGCAGACGCGCAAGGCGCAGGAAGAAGCGCAGCAAGAAGCACAGGAAGAAGCGCAGGAAGGCGTGGACAAACAGGCGCAACCCAAAGCGAGCGCCAACGCCCATAAGCAACCCCAATCAGACGGCGACCTGGTCGATGCGATCCACGAAGAGGCGCTGCGCATGACCGGCATCGTCACCAATCTGCTCGACATGGCGCGCCTGCAGGCGGGCAGTCTGCAACTGAACCGGCAGTGGACGCTGCTGGAAGAAACGGTGGGCGCCGCGCTGCGGGCGTGCCGGCGCGTGCTGGCGAATCATCCGGTGCGGGTGGCGCTGCCCGCCGATCTGCCGCTGCTGCAACTGGATGCCGTGCTGATGGAGCGGCTCTTCTCGAACCTGTTCGAGAACGCGGCCAAGTACACCGCGCCGGACACGCCGTTGACGATCGGCGCCCAACGCATCGACGCAAACGACAGGCCGTTCGTGCGCGTCACCGTCGATGACGACGGCCCCGGTCTGCCGGCCGGCATGGAGGCACGCGTGTTCGAGAAGTTCACGCGCGGCGAAAAGGAATCGGCCAAGCCGGGCATCGGCCTTGGCCTGGCGATCTGCCGGGCGATCGTCGAGGCGCATGGCGGTACAATCGGCGCGCTGAACCGCGTGTCGGCGGATGGATGTGTCGAAGGCGCGCGTTTCTGGTTCATGCTGCCGGTGGAGACGCCGCCGGACGCGCCGGATGGTCTGGAAGACGACGGTGCCGATCCGCTGGCGCATGCCGCGTTCGACGCGGCGCGGTATGCGGGCGGTTCCGCCGATCTCGCCGCCCAAGCCGCACCCGCCACCCTCAACGCGCTGCCCAAACCCCATGAGTGAGCCGAGCACCACCGTCGTCCTGATCGAAGACGAAAAGCAGATTCGCCGCTTCGTGCGAACCGCGCTGGAAGGCGAGGGCATCGTGGTGCACGACGCCGAGACCGGCAAGCAGGGTCTCGTCGAAGCCGCGACGCGCAAGCCCGACCTGGTGATCGTCGATCTCGGCCTGCCCGACACCGACGGCCTCGACGTGATCCGCGAACTGCGCGGCTGGAGCGAGCTGCCGGTGATCGTGCTGTCGGCGCGCACCCAGGAGAGCGAAAAAGTGGCCGCGCTCGACGCCGGCGCCGACGACTATCTGACCAAGCCTTTCGGCGTATCGGAATTGCTCGCGCGTATCCGCGCGCAGATGCGGCGGCGCAATCACGGCGGCGCGAACGAGTCGCCGCAGGTGCGCTTCGGCTCGGTCATGGTCGACCTGGCGTTGCGCCAGGTCACGCGCGACGCCGCCGTCATCCATCTGACGCCTATCGAATACCGGCTGCTCGCGACGCTGGTGCGCCATGCCGGTCGCGTGCTGACGCACCGGCAGTTGCTGCGCGACGTGTGGGGGCCGTCGCATGTGGAAAGCCACCACTATCTGCGCATCTACATGGCGCATCTGCGCGGCAAGCTGGAGCGCGATCCGGCGCAGCCCGAGCACATCATCACGGAGACCGGTGTCGGCTATCGCCTCGTGGGCGCGACCTGAGGCGCAACGAACCGGTCGCTTCGATACAATTGCGCTTCGTAAGGACGACCTTACGCTTTTGCCATGAACGGGGACGGCCCCATTTCATCAGGGAACGGTCTCATGTCCTGGTTTCTTCTATTGATTGCCGGTTTGCTCGAAGTGGCGTGGGCGGCCGGCCTCAAGTCCTCCGAAGGTTTCACCCGCCTGTGGCCGTCCGTGTTCACGATCGTCACCGCGCTCGGCAGCTTCGCGCTGCTCGCCGCGGCGATGCGCCAGTTGCCGCTCGGTACGGCCTACGCGGTCTGGACGGGGATCGGCGCGCTCGGCGCGTTCATCTTCGGTATCGTGATGATGGGCGAGGCGTTCAGCGTCGCGCGGGTCGCCAGCGCGGCGCTGATCGTGGTCGGCTTGATCGGGCTGAAGCTGTCGTCCGGGCATTGAAGTGACGCATTGCGCATTGCGTTGCAGGCCCGACGTGGGTCTGCAAGCCCGCCTGATTTCAGCCACCGGCACAGCAAAGCGACCCTGCCCCGCGTTTCATTCCGGCAACCGATTGTTCGCCGCTCTGCGTTCTGCGAATTATCGTGGCTATAATGAAACCGAATCCAACCTGACGTTGCCCGCGGCCTATATGGCGCGGCCGGCTTGGCGCGGGTCTGACGACTTTGGTGGGGGCTTCTCCGGGCTCGATCGGCCGCCGAAGCGCCCGGCACGCACAGCGCGCCTGGAGGCGGCCATGCTTGAATCACTTGCGCTTGCTGCTGGCCTTTCGTGGGGCAGCGGCCTGCGCCTCTATCTGACGGTGCTGCTGGTCGGCGTTTTCGAGCGCCTGGGGTTCGTCCATCTTCCCGATACGCTGTCCGCGCTATCGTCGCCCTGGGTGATCGGGGCGGCAGCCCTGCTGACGGTCGCCGAATTCCTCGCCGACAAGATCCCCGCGTTCGATTCGTTATGGGACGCGATCCATACCTTCATCCGCATTCCGGCCGGCGCGGTGCTGGCGGCGGGCGCATTCGGCCATGCCGATCCGGCCCTGCTGACCGTCGCCGCGCTCGCGGGCGGCACGCTGGCAGGCACCGCGCATCTGGCGAAGGCGGGTACGCGCGCGCTGATCAACCTGTCGCCGGAACCGGTGTCGAACGTCATCACCTCGACCGCGGAAGACGGTCTCGTGTTCGGCGGCATGTTGCTCGCGCTGTTCGTGCCGCTGCTGTTTCTGGTGTTGATGGTGGCGTTCCTGATGCTCGCCAGTTGGGCGTTGCCCCGGCTCTGGCGCGGTGTGCAGGGCGGGTTTCGCGGCATGGCCACGCACATGGTGTCGCGTTTTGCCAGGAGCCGGCACGATTGAGCGATACAGTACGGGGTTCCACGGCGCGCGCCAGGCCAACGCAGGCGCGCCGGCTCGCCGGCAGGCATCTGCTGCGCCAGGCGATCCGCATGACAGCGCGGGACTGGCGCGCGGGCGAATTGACGATGCTGCTGCTGGCGCTGGTGCTGGCCGTCGCGGCATTGTCGAGCGTCGGCTTTCTCGCTGACCGCCTGCATCAGGGCCTGGAGCGCGACGCGCGGCGCATGATCGCTGCCGATTTCATCGTGCGCGCCGATCATCCCGTCGACCCGCAATTCGCCGCGCAGGCCAGAGTGCTCGGATTGAATACCGCCACTACGGCGATCTTCCCCAGCATGCTCAGTTCGACCGGCGCGCAGCCGGTCTCGCGCCTCGCCGCCATCAAGGCGGTGTCGCCCGGCTATCCGCTGCGCGGCGCGTTGCGGATCGCGCCAGCGCCTCACGCGCCGGACCATCCCGCGCAGTCGATCCCGGCGCCGGGCACCGTGTGGGTCGACCAGGCGCTACTCGACGCGTTGAAGCTGCACGTAGGCGACACCGTCAAGGTCGGCGATCGCAGCTTTACGATCGGCGCGCTGATCACCCGCGAACTGGACCGCGGCTTCTCGTTCGTCAACTTCTCGCCGCGCCTGATGATGCGTGCCGACGAAGTCGCATCGACCGGCCTCATCACCTACGGCAGCCGCGTGACGTACCGGCTGCTGGTGGCGGGCGCGGATGCAGCGGTGGCGAAGTTCGCGCAGTTCGCCCATAACCGGGCGGACGGCGGCAAGATGCGCGGGGTCGCGCTGGAATCGTTGCGAGACGGCCAGCCGCAAGTGCGCCAGACGCTCGATCGCGCGGGCCATTTCCTCACGCTGGTGTCGCTGCTCACCGCGTTGCTCGCCGCGGTGGCGATTGCCATGGCGGCGCACCGGTACATGCGCCGGCATCTGGACGGCTGCGCGGCGATGCGTTGCCTCGGCGTCAGTCAGGCGGCACTGCGCGCGCTGTTTACGCTGGAGTTCGTCGGGCTGGGTCTGGTCGGCGGCGCGCTGGGCATCGCGCTCGGTTATCTCGGGCATCTCGCGTTGCTGACGTGGCTCGGCAGTCTGATCGACGTCGCGCTGCCGTACCCGAGCGCATGGCCCGCGCTCGAAGGCATCGCGGCCGGCCTCGTGCTGTTGCTGGGTTTCGCGCTGCCGCCGCTGTTGCCGCTCACGCGCGTGCCGCCGGTGCGCGTGCTGCGCCGCGAATGGGGCGAAGCGGGGCGCACGGCGTGGGCGGCCTATGCGCTCGGCATCGCGCTGTTCGCCGCGCTGCTGATCGTCGCGGCGGGTGAGTTGAAGCTCGGCGGGATCGTCGCGGGCGGCTTCGCGGGCGGGTTGCTGGTGTTCGCGTGCATCGCCCGGCTGGCTTTGTGGGGCGCCGCGTGTGCGGTGCGCAGCGAGCGCATGAACGCGGGCATCGGCTGGCGGTATGCGCTGGCGTCGCTCGAGCGGCGCAGCAGTGCGAGCGCGTTGCAGATCACCGCGCTCGGCATCGGCCTGATGTGTCTATTGCTGATCGCGATGACGCGCAACGACCTGGTCCAGGGCTGGCGCAAATCGACGCCGCCCGACGCGCCGAACGAATTCATCATCGACATTCAGCCCGATCAGCGCGACGCCGTCACGCACTATCTCGACGCGCACGGCGTGCCCGGCACGGCCCTCTCGCCGATGGTGCGCGGGCGGCTCACGGCGATCAACGGCAAGCCGGTCAATCCGGACTCGTTCAAGGGCGACGACGCCAAGCGCCTGGTGGACCGCGAATTCAACCTGTCCTACACGAGCGAGCTGCCCGACGACAACCGGATCGCCGCCGGCACGTGGTACGGCGACACGAAGACGCCGCAGATTTCGATCGAGCAGGGGCTCGCCAAGCTGATCAACGTGAAGCCTGGCGACGTGCTGCGCTTCGACGTGACCGGTCTGCAGATCGACGCGCCGGTAACCAGCGTGCGCAAGCTCGACTGGGGCTCGTTCAAGGTCAATTTCTTCGTGCTGATGCCGCCCGCCGCGTTGCAGGATTTCCCCGCGACCTTCATCACGAGCTTTCATCTGCCGCAGGACCGACAGTCGGTCATCGACGGTCTGATCGGTACCTATCCGAACCTGACCGCGATCGACACCGGTCCGATCCTCGCGCAGATTCAGCGCGTGCTGGAGCAGGTGATCGGCGCCGTGCAGTTCCTGTTCGCGTTCACGCTCGCGGCGGGCGTGCTCGTGCTGTACGCCGCGCTCGCCGGCACGCGCGACGAGCGTATGCGAGAATCCGCGCTCCTGCGGGCGCTCGGCGCGTCGCATCGGCAGGTGCGCACGGTGCAGTTCGCGGAGTTCGTCGCGGTGGGCGCGTTGGCCGGCCTGATGGCGGCCATCGGCGCGCAGGTGATCGGCTGGGTCCTGGCCACGCGCGTATTCGACTTTTATCTCAGCTTCGATCCGTGGCTGCTGCCCGCGGGGGTTGCCGCCGGCGTCGCGTGTGCCGGCGTCGGCGGCTGGCTGAGCCTGCGGCATGTGCTGGCACGGCCCGCACTGCAGTCGCTGCGGGACGCGTGATTTTTACTTCGGTTCAGTGAGCAGGTGATGAGCGATTCGAACGACGACGAACTGGCCACGGCGCAGCCGACGGCCTTCGAACTGGTGGGCGGCGAAACGCGCGTGCGCGAACTGGTCGACCGCTTTTACGACCTGATGGATCTGGAAGCGGATTTCGCCGGGATTCGGGCTTTGCATCCGCAGTCGCTCGATGGCTCTCGCGACAAGTTTTTCTGGTTTCTGTGCGGCTGGATGGGCGGTCCGGACCACTACATCAGCCGGTTCGGCCATCCGCGCCTGCGCGCGCGGCATTTGCCGTTTGCGATCGCGTCGAGCGAACGGGATCAGTGGCTCAGATGCATGGCGTGGGCGATGGAGGACGTGGGCCTCGCGCAGCCGCTGCGCGAACGTCTGCTCGGTTCGTTCTTCGAAACCGCCGACTGGATGCGCAACCGCAATGGCTGACGGGTCGCTGGAGGCGCCGTACTCGATGCTCGCGGATTACGAGGCGCTCGCGCCGCAGGCGCGCGAGGTGCTGGACTGTTGGTTCGGTGCGCCGGATTCGGCCGCCTTTGGCAAGGAGCACAAGCGCTGGTTTTCGCGCGACCCCGCATTCGACGCGATGCTGCGGGAGCGCTTCGGTGCGCTGATCGACGCGGCCAGTGACGTGGCTGATGGCGGGACTAATGACGCAACCGGCTGCACGAGATGCGGCGCTGCCCTCGACGACTGGCAGACCACTCCGCTCGGTGCGCTGGCGCTTGTCATCGTGCTGGATCAGTTCTCGCGCAACTGTCATCGCAACACGCCCCGGGCGTTTGCCGCGGATCAACAGGCATTGCGTCTTGCGCAGCGGATCATCGCAAGCGGCGCCGATCGGCTGCTGCCGAGCGTGCATCATCGCGCGTTCGCCTATCTGCCGTTCGAACACGACGAAACGCTCGCCAGCCAGCGCGAGTCGCTGCGGCTGTTCGAGCAGCTACGCGCGGAGCCGGGCGGCGAGTCTTACTACCGGTCCGCGGTTCGCCACGCCGAGGTGATCGAGCGCTTTGGGCGCTTTCCGCATCGCAATGCGGTGCTTGGCCGTGCATCGAGCGCTGAGGAAACCGAATTTCTGCGCCAACCCGGTTCGTCGTTCTAGGCAATGGAAACTACGGCGACGCGCGCGGGCGCGGCCGCGCTAGTTGCCTCGCGCAGCCGGCGCGATAGCCGGCGTACGCACGAACACCCGCAACAGCTCATCGGTATCTCCGGGACGCGCGCCCGACCAGAACAGTCGCCATTCGCCCTGCGGCGTCCGCGCGCTGTCGCGGCGGCTTTCCTGGATCAGCCACGTGCACGCGGTGTCGCGCGTGTCGGCGACGGGATGATGCTCGATGCCGGTGTAGTAGTAGAGCATCGGCGCTTCGGACTCGCCGAGGCCCGCGCTGGCCATGCAATCGCCCTCGTTCCACGCCAGATTCATCTTCGCGGCCAGATCTTCGAACACCGAGCGGTAGCTCTTCGCACAGTCGAGCCAGGGCAGCAGCAGCGTGCTGACCAGCCCCCACACGAGCGTCGCGCCCGCGCACCAGCTCAATGCGCCGCGCCACTTGCCGCTGTGTCTGAACACCGGCAACAGCCATAACCAGCCGAACGTCATGACCAATGCGGCGGCGACCAGCAGCGGTTTGACCGGCAACACCCAGTCGAGCGGCAACCAGCGGCCAAGCAGGTGCAGTTGCCCATGCGTGCTCTGCGGGCTGGTCATGATCGACCAGACGATCCACACGAGCGCTGCCGCGCTGCCGAACAGCACGCGGCTGCATATGTCCCAGACCGCGTGCAGCCGGCGCGGAAGCGTTTGGACACCCTGCATCGCGAGCACCGCGAGTGGCGGGATGAACGGCAGGATGTACAACTCGCGCACGGTCGCGGAACTTTGTAGCACGGCGAAGCCGGTGCCTGCGAAGATCACCGGCAATGCCACGCGCGGATCGCGCCAGCGCCGCCACGCGCCGCCGGCAAGCGCGGCCAGCGCCAGCGGTACCACCGGGAAGCCTACGCTCAGCACCGTGCGCAGCACGAAGAGGCGGCTCTCGTTTTCAGAGCCGAGTTCGGGCACCGAAAATCCGAAGAAGCGTCCGACGTTGTTGTCCCATAGCCAGACCTTGAAGAGCGCTTCCGAGCGCAGGTAGAAGCAGATGGGCCAGATCAGCGCCAACGGCGCGCACACCAGCGCGGCGACGCCGAGCGCGCGGGCGAAACTGCGGCTGCGGCAAGCGGGATACAGCGCCAGCACCGCGACGGTGGTCGCGCCGAACACGAGCGGCACGAACAGGCCCTTGGCCAGCAGCGTCACGCCGACGCCGGCCCCGAACATCGCGGCACCGCTAGAGATGGCCCGGCGCTGCGCGCGCCCGTCGACCGGTTGCTCGCGCGCGTCGTCGCGCAAGTGGGCCAGCACCAGCTCGAACAGCCCGCAGAAGCCGAGCGCGGCGCCGGCCATCAGCGCGACGTCGGTCATCAGGTCGTGCACGTGCTTGACGACGACCAGCGTGCCCGCAAACAGCGCGAGGGTGCCGATCACATGCAGGTCGAACCAGCTCGACGCGCCCGCCGCGCGGCGCGCGATGCGTGCCGTGTAGTAGACCGTCAGTCCGGCGAATAGCGCGCTCGCAAGACGCGCGGCATCGTGCAGCGGCAGATAGCGGCCGAACATCCATGCGAGGCCGGCGGCGACCCAGTCGTAAATGGGCGGCTTTTCGACGAACGGTTGGCCGGCGTTGGTCGGCACGACCAGATCGCCGGTGTCCAGCATGTGCTGAACGATGCCGAACGTATAGGTCTCGTCCTGCTTCCACGGCTCATGGCCGAGCGTGCCCGGCAGCAGCCATGCGCACAGGATCGCCAGCGCGACCAGCCACAGCAGCGGACGGATGGCGGCGAGCGCGCGCCAGCGGCGGATGCCGACGGTCGCGCGATCACTGGCGTCGGTGGGGGCGGTGGCTTCCGGGAAGCCTCTTGCTTCAGTTGCCAGCGTGCGGGGCCCGGCCACGTGTGCGCCGTCGGCGCTGGCATGCAGCGGGCTGTCTAGCGCGTCATGCAGCGGGCGCTGCACCCGGCCATGCGCCGGGCCAGGCAGCGGAGCGCCCGACGGCCCTGAAAGGGGCGGCTCCTGGAGCCGGCCTGCGGTCACGGCGGGCTCGGATGTCGTCGTTGCGACATGATCCGCGCGCCGGCGCGCGGCTAATTTCTCTTGCATGACAGTCTCTGTTTGCCGTCTGCGGCGGCATGGGCCGGTTACTGATGGAAGGCAGTGCTCGCGCGCATTTGCACGAATCGCGCCGCGATTGTAGCCGGTGTTTATTACTTTCGATTACAGAAAGGTCGGGCGGTTGGCGGTATTTGCCTGCAACAAGCGTTCCCGCACGGATGACCGGACTTCGTGACCGGCGGGATGGGAAGCGCAGGGCGAGCCGTCGCCGGGGACCCGGCCTTGCAGCCAGCTGGGTTAGCGTCCGCCGGATACGTCCAGCAGCGCGCCGGTCACGTACGACGCGGCGTCGCTCAGCAACCAGACGATGGATTCGGCCACTTCCTCGGCGCTGCCGGGGCGGCCGAGCGGCGTACTCGCACCCAGCTGCGCGGCGCGCCCGGGCTTGCCGCCGCTCGCATGGATTTCCGTATCGATCAGGCCGGGGCGCACGGCGTTGACCCGCACGCCCTGCGGGCCGAGTTCTTTGGCGAGGCCGAGCGTCATCGTATCGACGGCGCCTTTCGAGCCTGCATAGTCGACGTATTCGTTCGGTGAGCCGAGGCGCGACGCCGCCGACGAAACGTTGACGATCACGCCGCCAGCGCCGCCGCGATCGGTCGACATGCGCCGCGCGGCTTCGCGCGCGCACAGATACGCACCGAGCACGTTGACGTCGAAGATCCGTTTCAGACGCGCCAGGTCCATGTCGGCGAGCTGACTCGACGGCGCGACGATTCCGGCGTTATTGACGAGCGCATCGAGCCGGCCGAAGGTTTGTTCGACTGCGTCGAACATCGCGATCACATCGGCTTCGTTGGCGACATCGCCTTCTATCGCCACCGCGCGGCCGCCGCCGCGCTCGACTTCGGCGACGGCTTCCTGGGCCGCGGCAACATCGCGCGCATAGTTCACGCCGACGGACCAGCCCCGCGCGCCAAGCAAACGCGCGCTCGCTCGGCCGATGCCGCGGCTGCCACCCGTGATCAGAACGGCTTTCGTCATCGCAACCTCATGGTTCGGTGAGGGCCGCGCCAGGTGCGGCCGATATTGCACGCGCCTGAACGGCGTGCAGCGCAAGCAGGGCAGTACGCGCCGCGTCGCGCGCGCTCAAACGAGGCCCGTCGAGCGCAATGGCGTCAGACCAGGTGCGTCAGACCGAGTCGCGTTTGATCGCCCATTTGTCGCGGCTGGGCGGTCGATAGCGTCGTAGCTTGCCGATCAGCGCGACCGGATCGGCATCCATTTGCAGGATGTCCAGAAAACTCTGCCGCATGAAACCCTCATCCACCGTATGCCGCAGCATGCGCATCAACGGATCGTAGAACCCGCCGATATCGAGCAACGCCACCGGCTTGCCATGGTAGCCGAGTTGCGCCCACGTATAGACTTCGAACAGCTCCTCGAGGGTGCCCACCCCGCCTGGCATCGCGACGAACGCGTCGGACAGGTCGGCCATCATCTTCTTGCGGTGATGCATGTCGGGCACCACGTGCAACTCGGTCAGCCCGTGATGGGCCACTTCCTTGTTGACCAGCAGCTCGGGAATCACGCCGATTGCGCGGCCGCCTTCGGCCATCACCGTGTCCGCGATCACGCCCATCAGCCCGACCTTGCCGCCGCCGTAGATCAGCGCGAGACCCGCCTGCACCAGCGCGCGGCCAAAGGCGCGGGCGGCGTCCGCATACAACGGTTTGGCCCCGTTCGCGGAGCCGCAATAGACACACACCGACTTCATGCTCAGCTGTCCTTCGATTCGTTGCGGGGCGCCGCGCCTTCCCTCGGCGGCAGATAGTCGTAGAACTCGCGCCTGGGCAGCTTGCCGGATACGAGGTCGTCGAAAATCTGCCGCGCGCGGCCGCGCAGGTAAGGCGCCATCATCGACACGATCTGCACGCTCACCTGATGCAGTTCCGTGCGTATCGTTTCCTGCTCGTTGTATTTGCGCGGGTTCATCACGAACTGATACGACAGCCAGTAGGTGCCGATCACGCCGACGTTGGTGGCGATCACCTGGATTTCCTGCGGCGTGGCGACCATTTCGCCGTCCGCGACGAGCTGCTCGCAGAACTGGCTCGCAAAGCGCACTTTGTGGCTGATGATCTGCTTGAAGTGTGTTTCGAGTGTGCGGTTGCGCGCGAGCAGGTCGTTCAGGTCGCGATACAGGAAACGGTAGCGCCACATGAAATCGACCATGTACTGCAGATACGACCACATTTCGTCGATGGTCGCGCGGTGGTCGTCGGGGAAGCGCAAACGCTTTTCGATCTCCTGCTCGAACTGGCCGAAGATGCTGTTGATGATGTCGTCTTTATTGCGGAAGTGGTAGTACAGATTGCCTGGACTGATTTCCATTTCCTCGGCGATGGTCGTCGTCGTGACGTTCGGCTCACCGATTTCGTTGAACAGCTTCAACGACAGTTCGAGAATCCGTTCGCGCGTGCGGCGGGGAGGTTTGGGTTCCATTTCGTCCGGCCCTGGTTACGCCGGGCTGGGCGCGCGGCGGCGTGCCGCTGCTGCGTTTTCCACCCGGATGCGGTTGGTATGTTATGGCGCCCTGAACCCGGCGCTGCGCGGCAGGTCCCCCGAAAGGGCCAGGAAACCGGGGGCGGCCCGTTTCCTGTGGGACTGTCTAACGATTATAAACCGACCGTTCTTATACCAAGCCGATCGCAAGGGTTTTGACGCTTTTGCGGCTCGACGCACGCGAGTCTGCATGGGCATGATGCGGCGCATGCGGCGCCATGACACGAGTCACGACAGTGCGCCAAGCCAGCGCACCACGAGCGGTCCGACGATCACGCCCCATGTCATCACGCACATGCCGAGCGCGACCATCACGGCCGCGCTGCCCAGGTCTTTTGCGCGGCGCGACAGTTCGTGGCGCTCGAGCGAAATCCGGTCGATCGCCGCTTCCACGCTCGAATTGAGCAGCTCGACGATCAGCACCAGCAGCACGGAGCCAAGCAGCAACACGCGCGAGACCGGCTCGACCGGCACCACCAGTCCACACGGAATCAGGATTGCGGCGAGCGTGAGTTCCTGACGAAACGCGCTCTCCTCGCGAATCGCGACGCGAAAGCCGGCCAGCGAATTCTTCATCGCGTGCCAGGCGCGCGTGAGTCCCCGATTGCCTTTGTACGGGTTGAAGGGCAGCGGCGCGAGCGGATCGTCGGGGCTGAGCGGTTCGTGCGGTGCGGGGTCGGCGCGGCTCACGGCGTGGTTCGTGCGCCCACCGTGTGCATCGTCGACGTCATCCGGTGTGGCGGGCTCGCCGACGTCTTCGAAGGGATCGCAGCCAGCGTGATCGCGCTCGGCCTCGATCGCGTGCAGTGCGCCGTTCGGCGCGCGCTCGATGGTTGATCGGTCGGATCGGCTAAATCGCATGGACGGCCTTTGCGCGCCGCGTCACGCGGCGGCGCTTTCCTCGCGATACGACGCGTGCGGCAGCGGCTTGAGGTGCGACGCGAACTGCGCGGACGCGGCCGCCCACGAGAAGCGTTCCGCCCACGCACGCGCCTCATGGCGATCGATCTTCAGCGCTTCCAGACAGGCCTCGCGCAGGTCTTCGTGCATCGCACCCGCGCCGCCGTCGCCCAGCACGTCGATCGGACCCGTGACAGGATAGGCCGCGACCGGCGTGCCGCACGCGAGCGCTTCGAGCAGCACGAGGCCGAAGGTATCCGTGCGGCTCGGGAACACGAACACGTCGGCCGCCGCGTACACCTTCGCGAGTTCCGCTTGTGTGAGCACGCCCAGATAGTTCGCTTGCGGATAGCGCGACTTCAGTTCGGCGAGCGCCGGGCCTTCGCCCGCGACCCACTTCGAGCCGGGCAGATCGAGCTGCAAAAACGCCTCGACGTTCTTCTCGACGGCCACGCGTCCGACGTACAGAAAGATCGGCCGCGCGGAGTTGAGCACCTTCGAGTCCATTGGGTGGAAAATTTTCAGATCGACACCGCGGGTCCACAGCACGACGTTCGTGAAGCCGAACTTCTCGAGGTCCTGCTTGACGACCGGCGTGGGCGCCATCACGGCCAGCGACGGCTTATGAAACCAGTGCAGGAATTTGTACGTCGCGGCCAACGGAACGCCGAAACGCGCCTGCACGTATTCCGGAAAGCGCGTGTGATAGGCGGTCGTAAACGGCAGCTTGTGGCGCAATGCGTAGGCGCGTGCGGCCATGCCGAGCGGGCCTTCGGTGGCGATGTGCAGCGCATCGGGCGCGAAGGCGGCGATGCGCGCACCCAGCTTGCGGCGCGGCAGCAGCGACAGGCGAATCTCCGGATACGTCGGACAGGCGATCGTTCTGAATTCGAGCGGTGTCAGCAGATCCACGCGATGACCGAGCGCGGTCAGTTCACGCATGGTGTTTTTCAGCGTACGCACCACGCCGTTGACCTGCGGTTCCCATGCGTCGGTGACGATCATGATTTTCATCGGCTTGTTCCTCGGTTCGGGTGCAATGTAGATCAGGATAACTAAGCGCTCGCCTCGGCTTTCTGCGCGCCGGCTTGCTCAGCGTGCAGCGCGGTCCAGTAGATCACCTTGAGTTCGCCTTCACGGGTCTCGACGAGCGCCGACAGACTCTCGACCCAGTCGCCGTCGTTGCAGTACAGCACACCGTCGATGTCGCGCATCTCGGCTTTGTGAATGTGTCCGCACACCACGCCGTCGCAGCCACGTCGGCGCGCTTCGTCGGTCATCACGCGCTCGAACGACGAGATGAAGTTCACCGCGTTTTTCACCTGGTGCTTGAGGTACTGCGACAGCGACCAGTACGGAAAGCCGAGCTTGCTGCGGATGCGGTTGAACCAGCGGTTCAGGACGAGGATCATCGTGTAGAGCGTGTCGCCGAGATAGGCGAGCCACTTGGCGTGCTGGATCACGCCATCGAACAGATCGCCGTGGACGATCCACAGACGCTTCCCGGCGAGCGTGGTGTGAAACGCTTCGCCGCGCACGTGGATGTCGCCGAACGCGAGGTCGCAGAACTGGCGCGCGGCTTCGTCGTGATTGCCGGGCACGTAGATCACCCGGGTGCCTTTGCGCGCCTTGCGCAGCACTTTCTGTACGACGTCGTTATGCGCCTGCGGCCAGTACCAGCCTTTCTTGAGTTGCCAGCCGTCGATGATGTCGCCGACCAGATACAGGTAATCGGACTCGTTGTGACGCAGGAAGTCGAGCAGATAGGGCGCCTGGCAGCCGCTCGAGCCGAGATGGATGTCGGACAGCCAGATGGTGCGGTAGCGATGGCAGGCGGCGTGCTCGTCGTCGGGATGAGCGGCATGGTCGTCAGGCGGCGACGTCACCGGCAGCGGCACCCCGTGGCGAGCCGGGCTCGGGTCCGGGCGGAACGCGACAGGGTCGACGCTCGGGGCGGTCTGGCGGAACAGGGAAGTCGCGGACGGTTTGGGGTCCATGGCTCACGCGTCGAGTGGCGGTGTGCGTATTGGGCCCGGCGCGCGTGACGGTGCCGTGACAGTCATGAGAAGTTCTTATTACTGCAGGGGGATCGCGGGGGCAGGCGGGGACGCTAGTCTGGTTTGCGCCGGGCAGCGGTTCAAGCGGGGCGCGCAGCGGTCGGGGACATGCGAGCGGCGGGGTGATGGGCTGCGTAGGGAGAACCACGCAGCGAAAACTGCGTAGACATAAGGAGAACCAGGTAGCGAGAACAGTGTAAGGAAAACTGCGTAATCGGAGTTGCTGTCGACCCGGGCATGAACCGCGTCATGAACTTTGCCGCACGACCTACCCGCCGAACTGCGTGGCACGCTCCGCCCGTGCAGTCACCCCGCGGGCAAGTCATCGCGCCACGGCAATCACCCGCGTGCCCGCGAGCCGGTCGTGTAGGAATCGACGCTGCGTGCCGAAAAAACCGGTTGCGGCCCACAGCACGAACCAGATGCCGGTGATCGCCAGGGTCTGCGGCAAGCGCAACCCGAGCAGCGGATGCAGCGCGAGCGGCGGCAGGAACCACAGCCACGCGAGCAGGTAGCGGGCGATCGCCCGGCCCGCGGACAGCGGCGAGCCGTCGGCCGCGACGACGCGCAGGCGCCAGGTTTTCATCGGCAGGGTCTGGCCGCCGTGGGTCCAGAACCACACGAAATACAGGCCGACCACGAGGCCGATCCACGCGGCGAGCAGGTTGTGATGAGTCAGCCCGTTGCGTTGTTGGGTCAGCGTGCTGAACAGATAGCCGGCGATGAACACGACGCCGAACAGGATCAGCGCTTCGTAGAGCAGCGCCGCAAGGCGCCGGCGAACGGTCGGGGCGGTGCCGGGTGCGTTGACAGCCAAGGACGAGGGGGCGAGCGACTCGGACACAGGCGACGCCGATCAGGAGCCGTTGAAAATCGACGGCGCTTCGGCCGGCGATACCGGCACCGGCGTGGCGGGCACGAAACTCCCCGCGGGCGCAATGGCCGGGGCGGCCGGGGTGGCCGCCGGACTCGGCAACGCTGCGCCTGCCGCGGCGCTCGCGGCCGCGAGTTCGCCGGCGCCGTGCTCGCGCGCGTTGACGAGGCGGTCGAGTCCCTTGATCTCCCGGTGCGCAAGCGGCGGGGCGCTGACGACGCTCGGCCGCCGCTTGCGCTCGCTGGCGGCAAGGCGCTCCTTCTGTTCCTCGGGCAACTGCTGGTAGGCCTTCCACGCGTTCTGACGAGTCTCGCGCGGCAATTCCTTCGACACCTGGTAGTTTTCGCGGGCGACGCGCCGCTGGTCGGGCGTCATGCGCACCCATTCGGTCATGCGCTCGTGCAGGCGCTTTTGCGCGTCGGTCGACATCTTAGGGTAGCGCAATGCGATCTTGAGCCACTTGCGCTTACGCTCGTCGCTGAACGAATCCCACTGCGATTCGAACGGCGCGAGGGCGACGTGCTGGGCCGCGCTCAGGCGCGACCATGCCATCGGGCTGTTGCTGCCGGGCAAGTGCGGCAATTCGACGGCGAGCGCCGGGGCCGGCGCTTTCGTGGTGGCGTTGCCGGCGGGCGCAGGCGCGCCGCTCGGCGGGGCGCTCGGATGAAAGCGCGGATACGTCGCGGCGAACGACACCAAAGCCGCGATCGCACATCCGAAAACAACCGCCAGCCCGCGCTTGTAATTCACCCGAAAAATCTCCCGCTCAATGGGCGCGTGAAAGATACGCGTTGAAACCGTGGTCGAGATAGGCATTGAGCGGCAGATCGTCGCTGAGCATGGCGGCGTCGATGTCGGCGAGTTCGGCGGTGCGCTGCTGGTCCTCCCAGTACGCAATGCCGACGAGACTCACGACGAGCGCGGCGAGCGGCCACGCCAGCGCGAAGCGGCGCAGCGGCGAACGGCGCCGCCGCGGGGTTTCGACTTGCGGCAGGGCGGCCGGCATGCCGGCGAAAGCCGGCGCGAACACCGGCGCGCTGACGGTTTCGGGCTTCTTGCGGGCGAGCGCGGCACGGCGTGCGGCGGCGAGTCGATCGACGGTGGCGGGGGCAAGACCGGCGGCGTTTTCGTCGAGCGCACGGCGCACCTGGCGCGCGAACTCGAGTTCTTTTGTTTCGAGGGAGCTCATAGCGTGATTCCTTTGGCCTTGAGCGCTTGCGCCAGCGTGTGGGTGGCTCGCGAGCAGTGCGTTTTCACACTGCCCTCGGAGCAGCCCATCGCGGCGGCAGTCTCGGCGACATCCATATCTTCCCAATAACGCATGAGAAACGCCTCCCGTTGACGTGCCGGTAATTTTTGGATCTCGTCGTCGATCGACTGCAACACCTGTTCGCGTTCGAGTTTCTGCTCGTTGCTCTCCGCGCCGGCGGAACCCTGCTGCGCCTCGAATGTTTCGAGCGGATCGAACTCGTCGTCGTCGGCATTGCCCAGCGACGAAAACAGACTGACCCACGTATTGCGTACTTTGGCACGACGGAAATAGTCGTGCATCGCATTCTGCAGAATACGCTGAAACAGCAACGGCAACTCGGCCGCCGGACGGTCGCCGTAGTTTTCGGCGAGCTTGATCATCGCGTCCTGCACGATATCGAGCGAGGCGTCGTCGTCCCGCACGGCGTAGACCGTCTGCTTGAATGCGCGCCTTTCGACGCCCGCCAGAAAATCGGCGAGTTCCTTGTCTGATGCCATCCGTTTGGGGGTCGGCGCAGCGAGCGTGCGCGTATTGGTAAAAAAATGTCGTAAAGCTCGCGGATGCTAACAAACTTTTGCGCGATCTGGGGGAAACGCGGCCTACCTTGCAGTTAGATAACGGCATTTGGCCCGATTGCGGCCAATATCGGAATCGACGCGCAGACGAAAGGCAATAATTTCTTGACCGTATGAACGCCAGCGGATATCTTCGCTGGTTCGCAACATAAGTGACTTGTCTCATTTGAGGTGTGGCCCAAGAAGCTCACCTGTCAACTGGACGCGCCGCTTGAACCCGAGCCACAAGCCCGGCAGAGAGCACCCGATCAATTTTTTGCCGAAAATTCGAAAGGTGAATAAATGAATATGCCCAGCGCGGAATTCTCCACGTCGGATACGACCCCTCCTCACGAAGCCGACTCTATCGGCGCCACCGTGCTCATGAAAGCACTGGCCGACGAAGACGTCGAGTTCATCTGGGGCTATCCCGGCGGCTCGGTACTCTACATTTACGACGAGCTCTACAAGCAGGACAAATTCCAGCACGTCCTCGTGCGCCACGAGCAGGCCGCGGTCCACGCTGCCGACGCGTATGCGCGCTCCACCGGCAAGGTCGGTGTGTGCCTCGTGACCTCCGGCCCCGGCGTCACGAATGCGGTGACGGGCATCGCCACTGCGTACATGGATTCGATCCCGCTGGTGGTGATCAGCGGCCAGGTGCCGACGGCCGCAATCGGCCAGGATGCGTTCCAGGAGTGCGACACGGTCGGCATCACGCGTCCGTGCGTGAAGCACAACTTCCTCGTGAAGGACGTGCGCGAGCTCGCCGCCACGGTCAAGAAGGCCTTCTATATCGCCCGTACCGGCCGTCCCGGTCCGGTGCTGATCGACATCCCGAAAGACGTTTCGAAGGCGGCTTGTCCGTACGAACCGGTCAGGAACGTATCGCTGCGCTCGTACAACCCGGTCACGAAGGGGCACTCGGGCCAGATCCGCAAGGCCGTTTCGCTGTTGCTGTCGGCGAGGCGTCCGTACATCTACACCGGCGGCGGCATCATTCTCGCGGATGCCTCGCGTGAGCTGAACCAGTTCGCCGACCTGCTCGGCTATCCGGTGACCAACACGTTGATGGGCTTGGGCGGCTACCGCGCGAGCGACAAAAAATTCCTCGGCATGCTCGGCATGCACGGCACGTACGAAGCAAACATGGCGATGCAGCACTGCGACGTGCTGATCGCAATCGGTGCGCGCTTTGACGACCGCGTGATCGGCGACCCGGCGCACTTCGCGTCGCGTCCGCGAAAGATCATCCATATCGACATCGATCCTTCTTCCATTTCCAAGCGCGTCAAGGTCGACATTCCGATCGTCGGCGACGTCCGGGAAGTGCTGAAAGAACTGATCGAGCAGTTGCAGACGGCCGAGCATGGCCCGGACACCGCGGCGCTCGCCGACTGGTGGAAGGACATCGAAGCCTGGCGCGCGAAAGACTGCCTGAAGTTCGACCGCAAGAGCGACATCATCAAGCCGCAGTACGTGGTGGAAAAAGCGTGGGAACTGACTGACGGCAATGCCTTCGTGTGTTCCGACGTCGGCCAGCACCAGATGTGGGCGGCGCAGTTCTACAGGTTTAACAAGCCGCGCCGCTGGATCAACTCCGGGGGGCTCGGCACGATGGGCTTCGGCCTGCCGGCGGCGATGGGCGTGAAGATGGCGCACCCGGACGACGACGTGCTCTGCATCACGGGCGAAGGTTCGATCCAGATGTGCATCCAGGAACTCTCGACCTGCAAGCAGTACGAGACACCGGTGAAAATCATCTCGCTGAACAACCGTTATCTCGGCATGGTTCGCCAGTGGCAGCAGATCGAATACAGCAAGCGCTATTCGCATTCGTATATGGACGCGCTGCCGGATTTCGTGAAGCTCGCCGAAGCCTACGGCCACGTCGGCATGCGGATCGAACGCTCGGCTGACGTCGAGCCGGCGCTCAAGGAAGCGCTGCGGCTGAAAGATCGCACGGTGTTTCTCGATTTCCAGACCGATCCGACGGAAAACGTCTGGCCGATGGTTCAGGCCGGCAAGGGCATCACCGAGATGCTCATGGGTTCGGAAGATCTATAACGACGGCGCGTTGGGGTGCGTTAGCGCGCATCCCAGCGCCGGTTTCGTCATGCACGCCTTCAAAAAAGGCGCGGGCGGACGAAGCGGCGCCGCACCGCTCGCAGACATCGACAAACATCTGGAACAAGCGAATCATGAGACATATCATTTCCGTCCTGCTGGAAAACGAACCGGGCGCGTTATCACGCGTGGTGGGTCTCTTTTCGGCACGCGGCTATAACATTGAAACCTTGACGGTGGCGCCGACCGAAGATCGTTCGCTGTCGCGCATGACCATCGTCTCCGTTGGCTCGGACGACGTGATCGAACAGATCACGAAGCATCTCAACCGCCTGATCGAGGTGGTGAAAGTGGTCGACCTTACCGAGGGCGCCCACATCGAGCGCGAGCTGATGCTGATCAAGGTGAGGGCGGTCGGCAAGGAGCGTGAAGAGATGAAGCGGATGTCGGATATTTTCCGCGGCCGCATCATCGACGTCACCGAAAAGACCTACACGATCGAACTGACGGGGGCGGCCGACAAGCTCGACGCCTTCATCGAAGGGCTCGACTCCACGGCGATTCTCGAAACGGTCCGCACGGGCAGTTCGGGCATCGGTCGCGGCGAGCGCATTCTGAAGGTTTGACGCGCGGCGCGGCAGCCGCAACGCAACGTCTCGACAGAACGGCCGGGCCCGCCCGATGAGTGACCGACGCGCCCGGCCGGCAAGACACTATTCGCAACATTTGTATCTTACTGATTCATCGAATCTAGCCAAGGAACCGACATGAAAGTTTTCTACGACAAGGACGCCGATCTCTCCCTCATCAAGGGCAAGCAGGTCACCATCATCGGCTATGGCTCGCAAGGCCATGCGCACGCGCTGAACCTGAGCGAAAGCGGCGTAAAGATCACGGTCGGTCTGCGCAAGGGCGGCGCATCGTGGAGCAAGGCTGAGAACGCTGGCCTGCAAGTGAAGGAAGTGGCCGAGGCCGTCAAGGGCGCGGACGTCGTCATGATGCTGCTGCCGGACGAGCAGATCGCCGACGTGTACGCGAAAGAAGTGCACGCGAACATCAAGCAAGGCGCGGCGCTCGCCTTCGCGCACGGCTTCAACGTGCACTACGGTCAAGTGATTCCGCGTGCCGATCTGGACGTCATCATGATCGCGCCGAAGGCGCCGGGCCACACGGTTCGCGGCACCTACTCGCAAGGTGGCGGCGTGCCGCACCTGATCGCGGTCGCGCAAGACAAGTCGGGCGCAGCACGTGACATCGCACTGTCGTACGCTGCGGCGAACGGCGGCGGGCGTGCCGGCATCATCGAAACCAACTTCCGCGAAGAAACGGAAACGGACCTGTTCGGCGAACAGGCCGTGCTGTGCGGCGGTACGGTCGACCTGATCAAGGCTGGCTTCGAAACGCTGGTCGAAGCGGGCTACGCGCCGGAAATGGCGTACTTCGAATGCCTGCACGAACTGAAGCTGATCGTCGACCTGATCTACGAAGGCGGCATCGCGAACATGAACTACTCGATCTCGAACAACGCCGAATATGGCGAGTACGTGACGGGTCCGCGCATCGTGACGGCCGAAACGAAGAAGGCGATGAAGGCCGTGCTGACCGACATCCAGACGGGCGAGTACGCAAAGAGCTTCATTATCGAAAACAAGGCTGGCGCACCGACGCTGCAATCGCGTCGCCGTCTGACGGCCGAGCACCAGATCGAGCAGGTCGGTTCCAAGCTCCGCGCAATGATGCCGTGGATCGCGAAGAACAAGCTGGTCGACCAATCGAAGAACTAATCGTTCGCCCGGCTAGATGCCAGGCGAGTCACCGCTGAAGTCAGGTCGGGCGCATTCGCGCGGCGACCGGACAAATCAAAAAGCCGTCCAAGGGTGCTGAACCCTGGGCGGCTTTTGCTATCCTACGGTTTTACAAAAAAACAGAAGCCATCCATGAATTACCCTCATCCGATCATCGCGCGAGAAGGCTGGCCGTTCATCGCCATCGCGGCCGTCGTTGCATTACTGGTTCAAGCCTTCGCGGGGTTCGGCATTGCATGGCTCTTCTGGCTGATCCTGATCTTCATCGTGCAGTTCTTCCGCGACCCGGCCCGGCCGATTCCGACCCAGGCCAACGCCGTGCTGTGTCCGGCTGACGGGCGCATCGTCGCGGTCGAAACGACGTACGATCCGTACGCGAACCGTGAAGCGCTGAAGATCAGCGTGTTCATGAACGTGTTCAACGTCCACTCGCAGCGCTCGCCGGTGGACGGCGCGATCTCCAAGGTCGAATACTTCCCGGGCGCCTATCTGAATGCGGCGGTCGACAAGGCATCGCTCGAAAACGAGCGCAATGCGGTGGTCATCCAAACGGCCGGCGGCCAGATGGTCACGTCGGTCCAGATTGCCGGGCTGATCGCGCGGCGGATTCTCTGCTACGTGCGTCCGGGCGAACCGCTGACCCGCGGTCAGCGCTACGGATTCATCCGCTTCGGCTCGCGTGTCGACGTGTATCTGCCGGTGGGCAGCCGTCCGCGTGTGTCGATCGGCGAAAAGGTGTCCGCGTCGTCCACCATCCTCGCTGAACTCTGAAGCGGCAAACAGGAGGTTTCCGAATGGCCGCATTCAAACCGCGTCGACCCCGCAACAGTGGACCGCTGCCGCGTCCTTTCCGCCGCAACAAGCCGATCGTGGCGGAGTCGCCGGCCGTGGAAAGCCGGCGCGCGCAGCGTCAGCAGTTCCTGAGAAAGCGCGGCATTTATCTGCTGCCGAACGCGTTCACCACGGCGGCGCTGTTCTGCGGCTTCTTCGCCGTCGTCCAGGCAATGAACGTGCGCTTCGAGATCGCGGCCATCGCGATCTTCGTGGCGATGGTGCTCGACGGCATGGACGGGCGCGTCGCGCGTATGACGCATACGCAAAGCGCGTTCGGCGAGCAGTTCGACAGCCTGTCGGACATGGTCTCGTTCGGCGTCGCGCCGGCGCTCGTGATGTACGAGTGGATTCTCAAGGATCTCGGCCGCTGGGGCTGGCTCGCGGCGTTCGTCTATTGCTCGGGCGCGGCTTTGCGGCTCGCCCGCTTCAATACGAACATCGGCGTCGTCGACAAGCGTTTTTTCCAGGGTATGCCGAGCCCGGCCGCGGCGGCATTGATCGCCGGTTTCGTATGGCTCGCCACCGACAACCGCGTGCCGCTCAAGCTGGTCTGGCTGCCATGGGTTGCATTTGTGCTGACCATCTACGCCGGCGTGACGATGGTGTCGAATGCGCCGTTCTACAGCGGCAAAGCGCTGGACGTGCGGCATCGCGTGCCGTTCGGTGTCATTCTGCTGGTGGTGGTCGCGTTCGTGCTGGTGTCGTCCGATCCGCCGCTGATGCTGTTCGGCCTGTTCGTGCTGTACGGCTTGTCCGGTTACGTGTTCTGGGGCTATCAGGCGCTGCGCGGCAGGGCGAATCCAGCCCGTTCGGTGGCGCACGACAGGTAGGGGAGCGCGTCGGCAACCGGTATTGACGCGAACAAGCGGCATCCTTCGGACTGCCGCTTTTTCTTTTGACAACCCCGCCAGGTGGCGCTTGCAGCGCGAGCCTGACGCTAATTGCGTGGCGGCCGGAATGCCGCTATAGTCGTCGGATGACTTTGTTCGCGTGCGCTTTTGAGCGGCCGTGCGAGGCTCGACGAGCCGGCGCACCGCCCGGCGTGCCGGCGGCGACTTTGGCGCGGCTGCCGTGCGGTGCACCGCTAGTCGTTTTGCCCCGGGCCTGTCTCGTCTGCGGTTGAGCGCTGCCAGCGGTGGCGCGAACACCCCAACTCCAATACCCGATCCCCCATCCGAACGACTCCCCAGGAGACCGACATGTCCGACAAACTGATCATATTCGACACGACCTTGCGTGACGGCGAGCAATCGCCCGGCGCGTCGATGACGAAAGAGGAAAAAATCCGGATCGCGAAGCAACTCGAACGGATGAAAGTGGACGTAATCGAAGCCGGTTTCGCGGCGAGTTCGAACGGCGACTTCGATTCGATTCACACCATCGCGGGGCTGATCAAGGACAGCACGATCTGCTCGCTCGCCCGCGCGAACGACAAGGACATCCAGCGCGCGGCGGACGCCCTCAAGCCAGCCGATCAGTTCCGCATTCACACGTTCATCGCGACCTCGCCGCTGCACATGGAAAAGAAGCTGCGCATGACGCCGGACCAGGTGTTCGAGCAGGCGAAGCTGGCGGTGCGTTTCGCGCGCAAGTTCACGGACGACGTCGAGTTCTCCCCGGAAGACGGCAGCCGGTCCGACATGGACTTCCTGTGCCGCGTGCTCGAGGCGGTGATCGCGGAGGGCGCGACCACCATCAACATCGCCGACACGGTCGGCTATGGCGTGCCGGAACTCTACGGCCAGCTGGTCAAGACGTTGCGCGAACGTATTCCGAACTCGCACAAGGCGGTGTTCTCGGTGCATTGCCATAACGACCTCGGTATGGCTGTGGCGAATTCGCTGGCGGGTGTGCAGATCGGCGGCGCGCGCCAGGTCGAGTGCACGATCAATGGCCTGGGCGAGCGCGCGGGCAACACGTCGCTCGAAGAAATCGTGATGGCGGTCAAGACCCGCAAGGACTACTTCGGCCTCGAACTGGGTCTCGATACGACGCAGATCGTGCCGGCGTCCAAGCTGGTCTCGCAGATCACCGGTTTCGTCGTGCAGCCGAACAAGGCGGTGGTCGGCGCGAACGCGTTCGCGCATGCGTCCGGCATCCACCAGGACGGCGTGCTCAAAGCGCGCGACACCTACGAAATCATGCGCGCGGAAGACGTGGGCTGGAGCGCGAACAAGATCGTGCTCGGCAAGTTGTCGGGCCGCAATGCATTCAAGCAGCGCTTGCAGGAACTCGGCATTGGGCTCGACAGCGAAGCGGAATTGAACACCGCGTTCGCGCGGTTCAAGGAACTGGCCGATCGCAAGTCCGAGATCTTCGACGAGGACATCATTGCGATCGTCACCGAAGAATCGGCTGAAGCGCAGGAACGCGAGCATTACAAATTCGTGGCGCTGTCGCAGCATTCGGAGACCGGCGAGCAACCCCACGCGAAGGTCGTGTTCTCGGTGGAGGGCAAGGAAATCACCGGTGAAGCGCGCGGCAACGGTCCCGTCGACGCGACGCTCAACGCAATCGAAACGGAAGTGGGCAGCGGGTCCGAACTGCTGCTCTACTCGGTCAACGCGATCACCACCGGCACGCAGGCGCAAGGCGAAGTGACCGTGCGGCTGTCGAAGAGCGGGCGCATCGTCAATGGCGTGGGCACCGATCCGGATATCGTCGCGGCTTCGGCGAAAGCGTATATTTCGGCGCTCAACAAGCTGTATTCGAATGCGGACAAGGTGAACCCGCAACGCTCGGAGTGAGATGGATGCGGTGCGCGCGGCTGGCGCAAGCGCTAAGCGTTTGACGGAATCGATTGGAAAAGCCCCGTGCCGTGACAGGCACGGGGCTTTATTTTGCCGCGCTTCGCGCACGCGACCAACGCATCGGCCTCGCGCGGCGCAGATCGAGTTCGGAAGACAGCTCAGAACAACGAGCGGCGATCCGGATCATGCAGCGGGTCGGGCGTTTTCTGCGTGAGACGCAAGATGCCCTGCGGGTCGAAGTAGAAGCTGTACATCATGTACCAGACGTTGTCTTCCTGGTAGCGATAGGTCCAGACCTCGCGCTTCATCAGCGGGAAGTAGGCGGTTTCGACCGGGCGCCCGAAGTTCACCAGCACGTCGCTCTTGGTCCACTTGCCGATTTCGGCTCGATAGAACTCGTTGACTTGCAGCACCTGGCGCACGTCGACGATCTTGCCGGCAGCGTCGATGTCGGCGGCGGTGGTGGTTTCCCCCATCGGCTGGGTCGGCCACATCAGGCGCTTGCCGCCGTTGGGCAGGTCGTAACTTTCGCGCGGCGGCCCGAGGCGCGCGATGATGGTCGATTCATCCGCGCCGGCGCTGTATTGCTGCCAGGGCTGCACGCAGCCGGTCAGTGCCAGCGCGCTCAGACAGGCGAGCGCCGCGCGGCGCAGGCGTGCTGCCGCTGGCTTGCCGATAAGGGCCGCCGCGGAGTGATAAGGGGTCGACATGGATTCCTCCGATGGCGTTTAGTAGCGTTTTTGTCATCGACACGCAGCATTTTGACACGCGCCGCGGTAAAAGATCCGCGCCTTCTGCAGGCTTGGGCGCCTCGTACCGGAACGGGCAGGCTGGCTTGCTTATTCCGTGCGCTGCGTCCTATGATCCGCGCTTCGACGATTCAGGCGGGGCGATCACGATGGCGATGTGGCAACGGGCGGCGGCAGCGGCGCTGGCAACATGTTGGATGGCCGCGGGGGCTTATGCGGCGGGGGTGTCGGTGGCAGACGCGGCGGCCGATCCGGTGCCGAAGCCGGTGCCGCACGCTACGGCGACACCGGTGCTGACCGCCGCAGCGAATGCGGTGCCGACCTCGGCCGCAAACCCGTCCGGCTCGCCGACCGGAACCTCCCGCGGCACGCCGATCCGGCTTGCGCTGATCGAGGGCATGTCTGGCCCGTTCGCGAACGCGGGCGCGGCGGTCGAGCGAAATCTGCGCTTCGGCATCGAGCAGGTGAACGCGCACGGCGGCGTGAAGCTGGCCGACGGCGCGCATCCGTTCGAACTGGTCGTGCTGGATAGCCAAGGCAGTGCCGAAGAGGCGCTCACGCAACTGCGTGCGGCCGCCGACCGCCATATCGGCTACATCATGCAGGGCAACAGTTCGGCGGTCGCCGCAGCGCTGATCGGCGCGATCGACAAGCAGAACCGCCGCGAGCCGGACAACCGCGCGCTGTTGCTCAACTATTCCGCCGACGACCCCGCGCTGACCAACGCCGAATGCAGCTTCTGGCACTTCCGCTTCGACGCTCACGCGGGCATGCGCATGGATGCGCTGGCCGACGTCATACAGCGCGACCGTGCCGTGAAGAAAGTGTATCTGCTCAACCAGGACTACAGCTTCGGCCACGATGTGAGCAGCCTGGCGCGTTCGGCGCTTGCGGTGAAGCGCCCCGATATCGCGGTGGTCGGCGACGAGTTTCATCCTATCGGCCGCGTGAAAGACTTTGCACCCTACATCGCGAAGATCCGTGCGAGCGGCGCGGACGCGGTCATCACGGGCAACTGGGGCAACGACCTGACGCTGCTCGTCAAGGCCGCGCGCGAGCAGGGGCTCGACACCAGGTTCTACACGTTCTACGGCAACAGCCTGGGCGCCCCCGCCGCGCTGGGCGACGCCGGTGTCGGCCGCGTCATCGCGGTCGCCGACTGGCATCCGAACGCGGGCGGCGCCGCTTCCGACGCGTGGTACGCCGCATTCCGGACCCGTTTCCCCGCGGCGCAGGACGATTACCCGGTGCTGCGCATGCCGTTGATGGTCGAAACCCTGGCCGCGGCGATGAACCGCGCCCGCAGCGCGGACCCGGCGGTGGTCGCCCGCGCGCTGGAAGGCATCCGGTTCGACAACGGCTTCCATGCATCGTACATGCGCGCCGACGACCATCAACTGATCCAGCCGCTGTACGTGATGCAGATGGACAAAGCCGGCCAGCCGGGCGTGCGCTTCGACAACGAAGGCTCGGGCTACGGCTTCCGCACGGTGCTGGCCTTGCCGCCCGAACGCACCGTGCTGCCGACCGTCTGCAAGATGCAGCGGCCCTGATGGGCGGCCAGGCGGTGCACGCGGCCGCAGTACAGGGCCCGGCAGGGCGCGGCGCGGGCCGCGCCTCGCGCGATCTGGGCCGGGGCCGCCCCGTTCGCGGCTAAGCTCTGCTGTGCTACAATACGCGTCCCGTTGGGAAGCAACCTGTCTTGGTTGTTCGCCACGCGGGGTATTTCACGGCACGGCCTTTCTTCCGTGACCGCCTGTCTAGTTCTCAAGGAAATCGACATGTCCGCAGTTGAAACAAGCAAGAAGTCCGAAGTCGTTGCGCAATTCGCACGCGCAGCCAACGACACCGGCTCCCCCGAAGTTCAGGTCGCGCTGCTCACGACCCGCATCAACGAACTGACCGTTCACTTCAAGGCGCACGCGAAAGATCACCACAGCCGCCGCGGTCTGCTGCGCATGGTGAGCCGCCGTCGTAAGCTGCTCGACTATCTGAAGGGCAAGGACGCGGATCGTTACCGCAGCCTGATCGAGAAGCTGGGTCTGCGTAAGTAATCGGCCAGTCGTTCAGCAAGATGCCTGTGTCAGTTCCACTGATGCAGGCATTTTGTTTTTTCACGGTGTGCTCCATGTGGTGCGCATCGCTTGTGCTCTGCAGTGGCGCGCCGGTTCATTCGGCGGTTGCCGGAAAGCGCAGGACTTGCAGTAACCAGGGCAGTGGCCCAGGCAGTAACAGGTAGTCAATCAGGCAGTAGAGCAGGCAGCAAAAAAAGAAACACGGCCGGGCCTCAGGGCGGAGCTTTGTGTCATTCCAGCGGTTCGCGCGCGTACTTTCGTTTGGGCGCGGTTCTCTGGAATGGCATAACACTACTCCTCTCATGCGGCGCCGGTCTGGCGTTGCCGCGCCGCTTCTGGTCCGCGCGGCATTACGATGAGGAAAAGCAATGACTATGTTCAATAAGGTCGTCAAAGAGTTCAAGTGGGGACAACATAACGTTCGCCTCGAAACCGGTGAAGTCGCTCGCCAGGCGGGCGGCGCGGTGATCGTGGACGTCGAGGACACCGTCGTGCTGGCCACCGTGGTCGGCGCCAAGACGGCCAAGCCGGGTCAGGATTTCTTCCCGCTGACCGTCGACTACCTCGAAAAGACCTATGCCGCCGGCAAGATTCCGGGTGGCTTTTTCCGTCGCGAAGGCCGTCCGTCGGAGGGCGAGACGCTGGTGTCGCGCCTGATCGACCGTCCGCTGCGCCCGCTCTTCCCGGAAGGCTTCTACAACGAAGTCCAGGTCGTGATCCACGTGCTGTCGCTGAACCCGGACATTCCCGCCGACATTCCCGCGCTGATCGGCGCGTCGGCAGCACTCGCGGTGTCCGGTCTGCCGTTCAACGGCCCGGTCGGCGCAGCGCGCGTGGCCTACATCAACAACGAATATGTGTTGAACCCGACGCGTGCGCAAATGAAGGAATCGGCGCTCGACCTGATCGTCGCCGGTACGGAACGCGCGGTGCTGATGGTGGAATCGGAAGCGCAGCAACTGAGCGAAGAAGTGATGCTCGGTGGCGTGGTGTTCGGCCATGAGCAGATGCAGATCGCGATCGACGCGATCCACGATCTGGTCCGCGAAGGCGGCAAGCCGGAATGGGACTGGCAACCGGCGGCGAAGAACGAGCAGCTGATTGCGCGCGTGACCGAACTGGCGCAAGCCAATCTGCTCGCCGCTTACCAGCTGCGCGACAAACAGGCGCGCTCGGCCAGGCTCAAGGAAGTCTACGCCGCCACCTCGGCCAAGCTCGAGGAAGAAGCCGCGGCAGCGGGCACCGTGGCGGCCGACAAGGCCACGGTCGGCAACGTGCTGTTTGACATCGAAGCGAAGATCGTCCGTACCCAGATCCTGAACGGCGAGCCGCGTATCGACGGCCGCGACACGCGCACCGTGCGCCCGATCGAAATCCGTACCGGCGTGTTGCCCCGTACCCACGGTTCGGCGCTTTTCACCCGCGGCGAAACACAAGCGCTGGTTATTGCCACGCTGGGCACGAAGGGCGACGAGCAGAACATCGACGCGCTCGAAGGCGAGTACCGTGAACGCTTCATGCTTCACTACAACATGCCGCCGTTCGCGACTGGGGAAACCGGCCGCGTCGGTTCGCCCAAGCGCCGTGAAATTGGTCACGGCCGCCTCGCCAAGCGTGCGCTGGCCGCGTGTCTGCCGAGCGCGGATGAATTCGGCTACTCGATCCGCGTCGTCTCGGAAATCACCGAATCGAACGGTTCGTCGTCGATGGCTTCGGTGTGCGGCGGCTGCCTCGCGCTGATGGACGCCGGTGTCCCGATGAAGGCGCACGTTGCTGGCATCGCGATGGGCCTGATCCTCGAAGGCAATCGTTTCGCGGTGCTGACCGACATCCTCGGCGACGAAGACCACCTCGGCGACATGGACTTCAAGGTGGCGGGTACCGAGCAAGGCGTGACCGCGCTGCAGATGGACATCAAGATTCAGGGCATCACCAAGGAAATCATGCAGGTCGCTCTCGCGCAAGCGAAGGAAGGCCGTATGCACATCCTCGGCAAGATGACCTCGGCGGTGTCGGGCGCGAACACGCAGTTGTCGGAGTTCGCACCGCGCATGATCACCATCAAGATCAACCCGGAAAAGATCCGCGACGTGATCGGCAAGGGCGGTTCGGTGATCCGCGCGCTGACTGAGGAAACCGGCACGACGATCGACATTTCGGACGACGGCGTGGTCACCATCGCGAGCACGAGCAGCGAAGGGATGGCCGAAGCGAAGAAGCGTATCGAGAACATCACGCTCGAGGTCGAAGTGGGCCAGGTGTACGAAGGCACCGTGCTCAAACTGCTCGATTTCGGCGCGATCGTGAACATCCTGCCGGGCAAGGACGGTCTGCTGCACATCTCCGAAATTGCCAACGAGCGTATCAAGGACATCAACGACTATCTGAAGGACGGCCAGCAGGTGAAGGTCAAGGTCATCCAGACGGACGAGAAGGGCCGCGTGCGTTTGTCGGCCAAGGCGTTGCTGAACGAGACCGCGAACGGCGCGCCGCACGGAGAACCGACGCCGCAGTAATGCGGTAGCAGGGCGACGGCCGGCAGCGTGAATGCGCGCCGGCCGTTTTTCATGCAGGGTGCAGGGTGGATTGCATTGCGCACATATGCGTACGCGCACAAGCGGGTACTCTATTCGGATGGGCGCTGCGCCGCAGGTCAGACGATTCGCGGCTCTGGCGGCGAGCAAGGGTATGCAACGCAATCCAATCCTGGAGTTGACACAGATGAAAGCGATCGAAATCACCGAGTTCGGTGCGCCGGACGTCCTCAAGCTGGCCGAGCGCCCCACGCCGCAGCCCAAAGCGGGCGAGGTGCTGATCAAGGTGGCGGCATCGGGCATCAATCGTCCGGATGTGTTCCAGCGCAAGGGCGGCTACGCGCCGCCGCCGGGCGCATCCGACCTGCCGGGGCTGGAAGTGGCGGGCGAGATCGTCGGCGGAACGATCGACGAAAAGAACAACCCGTTCGGGCTGAAAATCGGCGATCGCGTGTGCGCATTGCTGGCCGGCGGCGGCTACGCCGAGTATGCGGCCGCGCCGCTGCTGCAGTGTCTGCCGGTGCCGGCGGGGTTGTCGGATGTGGAAGCGGCTTCGTTGCCCGAGACGTTCTTCACCGTATGGAGCAACGTGTTCGACCGAGCGCAGCTCGGCAAGGGCGAAGGCGCGCCGAACGAAACGCTGCTCGTGCAGGGCGGCTCGAGCGGCATCGGCGTGACAGCGATCCAGATTGCGCACGCGCTCGGTTTTCGCGTGTTCGCAACGGCCGGTTCGGATGAAAAGTGCCGTGCGTGCGAGGCGTTGGGCGCTGAGCGTGCAATCAACTACAAGACGGAAGATTTCGTCGAGGTGATCAAGTCGCTCACCAACGACCGCGGCGTCGACGTGGTCCTCGACATGGTGGCGGGCAGCTACGTGCCGCGCGAACTCACGGCTTTGGCCGAGGGCGGCCGCATCGTCGTGATCGCCTTGCTGGGCGGCGCCAAAGCGGAGCTCAATCTGAACGAGGTGTTGCGCCGGCGCTTGACCGTGACTGGCTCGACGTTGCGTCCGCGTCCGGTCGAATTCAAAGCGAGGATTGCCGCGCAACTGAAAGAGCAGGTGTGGCCGCATCTGGAAGCGGGGCGCATCAAGCCGGTGGTGCATCGCGTGTTCCCGGCCGCGCAGGCGGCCGATGCACACGCGTTGATGGAAAGCAGCACGCATGTCGGCAAGATCGTGCTGGCCTGGGATCAGGACGCTGACATGGCGGGTTGACGCGGTCTGTTTGACAGGGTGTGTTTGACCCGGTCCACCCCACGCAGTAAAATTGCACGTTTTGCGCACGCAGAATGATTCCGAAAGGCGGACTGTCAGCGCGAATGAAGTGAAGCGAAGTGAAGCAAAAGACGGAACATGACGAGACGATGTCGAAACGACAACGAGCCAAACTGGTAGTCGGTAACTGGAAGATGCATGGGCGTCTCGCCGCGAATGTCACGCTCCTCCAGGCCGTGGCACGAGGCGCGGGCGAACTGCCGGCCGACGTGCGCGTTGGCGTGTGCGTGCCGAGCCTCTATCTCGCGCAGGCTCAGTCGTTGCTGCAAGGCAGTCCCGTCGCGTGGGGCGTGCAAGACGTGTCCGCGTTCACGCACGGCGCCTATACGGGCGAAGTGGCTGCGCCAATGGTGACGGATTTCGGCGCCACGTTGGCGATCGTCGGACACTCGGAGCGCCGAGCCTATCACCGGGAAAGCGCCGAACTGGTTGCGGTGAAGACGCAGCGCGCGCTGGAAGCAGGTCTGGTGCCTATCGTTTGCGTGGGCGAAACGCTCGAAGAGCGTGAAGCCGGCTCGACCGAGCAGGTGGTCGGCACGCAACTCGACGAAGTGCTGGCGAAACTGTCTGTACAGGAAGCGACCCGTCTGGTCGTCGCCTACGAGCCGGTCTGGGCGATCGGCACCGGCAAGAGCGCGAGCGCCGATCAGGCGCAGGCAGTTCATGCGTATTTGCGTTCGCGCCTGGCGGCAAAGGGCGACGCGGTGGCGGAGGTGCCGCTGCTGTACGGCGGCAGCGTGAAGCCGGAAAATGCGGAAGAATTGTTCCGTCAACCGGATATCGACGGCGGCCTGATCGGCGGCGCGTCGTTGAAGGACCAGGATTTCCTGGCGATCTGCAAGGCGGCGGCCGCAACCAGCGTCGCCGGTTAAGGCAGGGCGTCTCGGCGAGGACGACCCATCCCGCGAAACACGCTCTGTGTGGCGCGGTTAAATAAAGACCCAGGTGAGTGTGATGCTGTATTTGAAAACATTGATTATCGTCGTTCAGCTGTTGTCCGCACTCGGGGTCATCGGTCTCGTGTTGCTACAGCACGGCAAAGGCGCCGATATGGGTGCCGCTTTCGGCAGTGGCGCATCGGGTAGCCTGTTCGGCGCCACCGGCTCGGCGAACTTTTTGTCGCGTACCACGGCAGTGCTCGCGGCGGTGTTCTTCGTTACGACGCTGGCGCTCACTTATCTCGGCGCGTATCGGGCGAAGCCTTCTGCAGGCGTCCTCGGCGCGGCCGTGACCGCGCCGGCTGCTACATCCGCTGCTTCGGCACCGGCCGCTGGCTCCGCCGCTTTGGCGGCATCGCCGGCATCGGCCGCGTCCGTTCCGGCAACTGACGTGCCGAAATAATTTTCGTTCAGAGTGCGTTTCATGCGTTGAACAAACTGTTTAGGCACGTTATAATTTGAGTCTTGAAGCGATTCGCGGGTTTTATAAGTTGTTTTCCCGGATTGCATGCAGTGCCGACGTGGTGAAATTGGTAGACACGCTATCTTGAGGGGGTAGTGGCGAAAGCTGTGCGAGTTCGAGTCTCGCCGTCGGCACCAAAATGTTATCTAAATGCCAGCCGCTTGCTTCGCTTCGGCTGGCATTTTCACTTTCAGCGCACGGCTTGCGGTGGGCTTGCGGCGCGTGCGTTTCGGAAGTGATTCCGCGTCAGGAGTGCTATGCTCCTGACGGCACTCAGAACCAACCGATTGAGGATAGTCTTGAACCTCGCAGCCTATTTCCCCGTCTTGTTGTTCCTCGTTGTAGGCACCGGTTTAGGCGTAGCGCTGGTCAGTATCGGCAAGATTCTTGGTCCCAACAAGCCCGATACCGAGAAAAACGCACCGTACGAGTGCGGCTTCGAAGCATTCGAAGATGCGCGCATGAAGTTCGACGTGCGCTATTACCTCGTCGCCATTCTCTTCATCATTTTTGACCTTGAAACCGCGTTCCTGTTTCCGTGGGGCGTGGCCCTGCGCGATATCGGCTGGCCCGGCTTCATGGCAATGATGATTTTCCTGCTCGAATTCCTGCTGGGCTTCGCCTATATCTGGAAGAAAGGCGGTCTCGACTGGGAATGATGGATTAATCGCCGGTTTGCGTGGGTGGCCAACGCTTGCCGCCCCGTATGGAGTGGAAAGCAAATGAGTATCGAAGGGGTCTTGAAGGAAGGGTTTGTCACCACTACGGCAGACAAACTGATCAACTGGACGCGCACCGGCTCGTTGTGGCCGATGACGTTCGGTCTTGCTTGTTGCGCTGTCGAGATGATGCATGCGGGCGCTGCCCGTTATGACCTCGACCGCTTCGGCGTGGTGTTTCGCCCGAGTCCGCGTCAATCGGACGTGATGATCGTGGCCGGCACGCTGTGCAACAAGATGGCGCCCGCTCTGCGCAAGGTCTACGACCAGATGGCCGAGCCCCGCTGGGTGATTTCGATGGGCTCGTGCGCGAACGGCGGCGGCTATTACCACTACTCCTATTCGGTGGTGCGCGGCTGTGACCGGATCGTGCCGGTCGACGTCTACGTGCCGGGTTGCCCGCCCACCGCAGAAGCGCTGGTGTACGGCGTGATCCAGTTGCAGGCCAAGATTCGCCGTACCAACACCATCGCCCGTCAATAAGGCCAACGCCTCTTCCCCACAATATGGCAAGCAAACTCCAGACCTTGAAAGCGAACCTCGAGGCGGCCTTTGGCGGCCTCCTGTTGAGCACCACCGAGGCAATCGGTGAGTTGACGATCGTCGTGAAGGCAAGCGACTACGTCAGCGTGGCAACGCGTCTGCGCGACGACCGCTCGCTCGGTTTTGAGCAGTGCATGGATCTGTGCGGCGTCGACTATCAAACCTATGGCGACGGCGCGTACGACGGTCCGCGTTTCGCGGCCGTTCTGCATTTGTTGTCGGTGCAGAACAACTGGCGTTTGCGTTTGCGCGTGTTCGCACCGGACGACGAAGTGCCGATCCTGCCGTCAGTCGTCGACGTCTGGAATTCGGTGAACTGGTACGAGCGCGAAGCATTCGACCTGTACGGCATCGTCTTCGAAGGCCACCCGGACCTGCGCCGCATCCTCACCGACTACGGATTCATCGGTCACCCGTTCCGTAAAGATTTCCCTGTGTCCGGCTACGTCGAAATGCGTTACGACCCGGAAGAGAAGCGCGTCGTCTATCAGCCTGTGACGATCGAGCCGCGGGAAATCACGCCGCGCGTGATCCGCGAGGATCGCTATGGCGGTCTGAAACACTAAGAGAACGCCATGGCAGAGATCAAGAACTACACGCTCAATTTCGGTCCCCAGCATCCGGCGGCACACGGTGTGTTGCGCCTCGTGCTGGAACTCGACGGCGAGGTCATCCAGCGCGCCGATCCGCACATCGGTCTGCTGCATCGCGCCACTGAAAAGCTCGCAGAAACCAAAACGTTCATCCAGTCCGTGCCGTACATGGACCGTCTCGACTACGTGTCGATGATGGTCAACGAACACGGCTACGTGATGGCGATCGAAAAGCTGCTCGGCATCGACGTGCCGGTGCGCGCCAAATACATCCGCGTGTTGTTCGACGAAGTCACGCGCGTGCTGAATCACCTGATGTGGATCGGCGCCCACGCGCTCGACGTCGGCGCGATGGCGGTGTTCCTGTATGCGTTCCGTGAACGCGAAGACCTGATGGACGTGTACGAAGCGGTGTCCGGCGCACGGATGCACGCGGCGTACTATCGTCCGGGCGGTGTGTATCGCGATCTGCCGGACGCCATGCCGCAGTACAAGGCTTCGAAAATCCGCAATGCGAAGGCATTGTCGAAGATGAACGAGAACCGCCAGGGCTCGCTGCTCGACTTCATCGACGACTTCTTCACGCGCTTTCCGAAGTGCGTCGACGAGTATGAAACGCTGCTCACCGACAACCGGATCTGGAAGCAGCGCCTCGTCGGCATCGGCGTGGTCAGCCCGGAACGCGCGCTGCAACTCGGCATGACCGGTGCAATGCTGCGCGGCTCGGGCATCGAGTGGGATCTGCGCAAGAAGCAGCCGTATGAAGTCTACGACAAGCTCGATTTCGACATTCCGGTCGGCGTGAACGGCGACTGCTATGACCGCTATCTGGTTCGGGTCGAAGAAATGCGGCAGTCGACGCGGATCGCGAAACAGTGCATTGAATGGCTGCGCAAGAATCCGGGCCCTGTGATGATCGACAATCACAAAATTGCGCCGCCGTCGCGCGTGGGCATGAAGTCGAACATGGAAGAACTGATCCACCACTTCAAGCTGTTCACGGAGGGCTTCCACGTTCCGGAAGGCGAGGCGTACGCCGCTGTCGAACATCCGAAGGGCGAGTTCGGCATCTACCTGATCTCCGACGGCGCGAACAAGCCGTATCGCCTGAAAATCCGCGCACCGGGCTATGCGCACCTGTCCACGCTGGACGAAATGGCGCGCGGTCACATGATCGCCGACGCCGTGACGATCATCGGCACGCAGGACATCGTGTTCGGCGAAGTGGATCGCTAGGACATATTCATCGGCGCGCGGCTTCAGGCAGTACCGAAGCGCGCGTCAAGCAAAGGAACGCCGGGTCTGTCGCAGCATGACGTGAGCGACGGGTTTTCGTTCGGTAGGAATTGAAAGAGTCGTGTCTGAAAATGATCTCAGCTGAAGGCCTGAAAGAAATCGATCGTGCGATCGCGAAGTATCCCGCCGATCAGAAACAGTCCGCCGTGATGTCGGCGCTGACCACTGCTCAGGAAGAGCATGGCTGGCTGTCGCCCGAGCTCATGCAGTTCGTCGCGGACTACCTTGGCATGCCGGCAGTCGCCGTGCAGGAAGTGGCTACTTTCTACACGATGTACGAGACCTCGCCGGTCGGCAAATACAAGATCACGCTCTGCACCAACCTGCCTTGCCAGCTCGGTCCGGACGGCGGTTCCGACAGCGCCGCGGAATATCTGAAGCAGAAGCTCGGCATCGACTTCGGCGAGACGACATCCGACGGCAAATTCACCCTGAAAGAAGGTGAGTGCATGGGTTCGTGCGGCGACGCGCCGGTGATGCTGGTGAACAACCATCGCATGTGCAGCTTCATGAGCCGAGCGAAGATCGACCAGCTGCTCGAGGAACTTTCCAAATGACGTCTTTACACGATCGTCACATCAAACCGCTGATTCTCGCCGGCCTGAACGGCGACAACTGGCATCTCGAAGACTATGTGGCGCGCGGCGGTTACGCCCAGCTGCGCCGTATTCTGGAAGAAAAGATTCCGCCCGAGCAGGTGATCGCCGACGTCAAGGCGTCGGGTCTGCGCGGACGTGGCGGCGCCGGCTTTCCGACCGGTCTGAAGTGGAGCTTCATGCCGCGTCAGTTCCCGGGCCAGAAGTATCTCGTCTGCAATTCGGACGAAGGCGAACCGGGTACGTTCAAAGACCGCGACATCTTGCGCTTCAATCCGCATTCGCTGATCGAAGGCATGGCCATCGGCGCGTACGCGATGGGCATCACGGTCGGCTACAACTACATTCACGGCGAAATCTGGGAAGTCTACAAGCTCTTTGAACAGGCATTGGACGAAGCGCGCCGTGCTGGGTTCCTCGGCAACAACATCATGGGTTCGAACTTCTCGTTCGAACTGCATGCGCATCACGGTTACGGCGCCTATATCTGCGGCGAAGAGACCGCGCTGCTCGAATCGCTGGAAGGCAAGAAAGGCCAGCCGCGCTTCAAGCCACCGTTCCCGGCGAGCTTCGGCGTGTACGGCAAGCCGACCACGATCAACAACACGGAAACGTTCGCCGCAGTGCCGTTTCTGCTTGCAATCGGTCCGCAGAATTACCTCGAAATCGGCAAGCCGAACAACGGCGGCACGAAGATTTTCTCGGTCGCTGGCGACGTCGAGCGTCCGGGCAATTACGAAGTTCCGCTCGGCACGCCGTTCGCGACGCTGATGGAACTCGCCGGCGGCATGCGCGGCGGCAAGAAGATCAAGGCCGTGATTCCTGGCGGATCGTCGGCGCCGGTGGTTCCGGGCGAGATGATGATGCAGACCGACATGGACTACGACTCGATCGCCAAGGCTGGCTCGATGCTCGGTTCGGGCGCGGTCATCGTGATGGACGAGACGCGCTGCATGGTGCGCTCGCTGTTGCGGCTGTCGTACTTTTATTACGAAGAGTCGTGTGGTCAATGCACGCCTTGCCGCGAAGGCACAGGCTGGCTGTACCGCGTCGTGCATCGTATCGAGCATGGGCTCGGCCGTCCGGAAGATCTGGATTTGCTGAACTCGGTCGCGGAAAACATCATGGGCCGCACGATTTGCGCGCTCGGCGATGCGGCGGCCATGCCGGTTCGCGGCATGCTCAAGCACTACTGGGACGAATTCGAATACCACGTCGCCCACAAACATTGCCTCGTCGGCGGTCATGCCGGCGCGGCGGCGGCGTCGGAAACAGTAGCGGCCTGAGTTGACTAGCTGAATGGTTCACTAGTTACCTACAGACGAACACGTCAACCGCGGGATTCATCGTCCGAAACGGGCGATGAACAGGAACGATTGAGCGGTAACAGGTTAAGGAAGATTGACCATCATGGTTGAACTTGAAATAGACGGCAAGAAGGTAGAAGTGCCCGAAGGCAGCATGGTGATCCAGGCTGCGCATAAGGTCGACACGTACATTCCGCACTTCTGCTATCACAAGAAGCTGTCGATCGCGGCCAACTGCCGGATGTGTCTGGTCGATGTCGAGAAGATGCCGAAGGCCGTGCCTGCATGCGCGACGCCGGTGTCGGCGGGCATGGTCGTGCGCACCCAGTCGGACAAGGCGGTGAAGGGCCAGCAAGCCGTGATGGAATTCCTGCTGATCAACCACCCGCTCGATTGCCCGATCTGCGACCAGGGCGGCGAATGCCAGCTGCAGGATCTGGCCGTGGGTTACGGCAAGTCGGCATCGCGCTACAGCGAAGAGAAGCGCGTGGTGTTCCACAAGAACGTCGGCCCGCTGATCTCCATGGAAGAAATGTCGCGTTGCATCCACTGCACGCGCTGTGTGCGCTTCGGCCAGGAAATCGCCGGTGTGATGGAACTCGGCATGCTGGGCCGCGGCGAGCATTCGGAAATCACGTCCTTCGTCGGCAAGACGGTCGACTCGGAACTGTCGGGCAACATGATCGACCTGTGCCCGGTCGGCGCGCTGACCAGCAAGCCGTTCCGTTACAGCGCCCGCACGTGGGAGCTGTCGCGCCGCAAGTCGGTCAGCCCGCACGATTCCGTCGGCGCGAACCTCGTGGTGCAAGTCAAGAACAATCGTGTGATGCGTGTTCTGCCGTTCGAAAACGAATCCATCAACGAATGCTGGATCTCGGACAAGGACCGTTTCTCGTACGAAGGCCTGAACAGCCCGGAGCGTCTGACGCATCCGATGCTCAAGCAAGGTGGTCAGTGGGTCGAAACCGACTGGCAAACTGCGCTCGAGTATGTGGTCAAGGGCCTGAAAGGCATCAAGGCGGACCACGGCGCGAACGCGCTTGCCGCACTCGGCAGTCCGCACAGCACGGTCGAAGAACTGTTCCTGCTCAAGCAGCTCGCGCAAGCGGTCGGCACGCCGAACATCGACTTCCGTCTGCGTCAGTCCGACTTCTCCGCGCCCGTCGGTGCTGCGCCGTGGCTTGGCACCAGCATCGCCGAACTCTCGAGCGTCGACGCGGCGCTGGTGATCGGCTCAGACCTGCGCCGCGACCATCCGCTGTTCGCAGCGCGTCTGCGCCAGGCGGCAAAGGGCGGCGCAAAGCTGGTACTCGTACAGTCCACTAACGACGACGCACTGATTCCGCAAGCACAACGCGTGGTCGCAGCGCCGTCGGCATGGCTCGACGCGCTGGCTGGCATTGCCAGCGCACTGTCGGAAGCCAACGGCGCGGCGCTGCCCGAAGCCTTCGCCGGCACGCAGCCCACCGAGGCCGACAAGCAGGTCGCGAAATCGCTCGCCACGGGTGAGCGCCGCCTCGTGCTGCTGGGCAACGGCGCGGTCCGTCACCCGGATTTCGCGGTGATTCAGGCGGCCGCGCAGTGGATTGCCGACGCGACCGGCGCAACGCTGGGCTTCCTGACGGAAGCGGCCAACACGGTCGGTGCGCATCTCGTGAACGCGCTGCCGGGCAACGGTGGCCTGAACGCTCGCGAAGCGTTCGAGCAGCCGCGCAAGGGTTATGTGCTGCTCAACGTCGAGCCGGAATTCGACACGGCCAATCCGGCGCAGGCTTTGGCCGCGCTGAAGCAGGCCGAAATGGTCGTGGTGATGTCGCCGTTCCAGACCGGCGCTGAATACGCCGACGTGCTGCTGCCGGTCGCGCCGTTCACCGAAACGGCCGGCACGTTCGTCAACGCGGAAGGTACGGTGCAGACCTTCAACGGCGTCGTGCGTGGGCTCGGCGACACGCGTCCGGCATGGAAGGTGCTGCGCGTGCTGGGCAGCCTGCTGGGCGCGCCGGGTTTCGAATTCGACACAGCGGAAGAAGTGCGCGATGCCGCGCTGGGCGACGGCGATCTGAGCCCGCGCCTGTCGAACAGGACCGGCGTCGCGGTTGCACGCGGCAAGTCGGCGAAGGCGGTAGACGGCAAGTTCGAGCGGATCGCCGACGTGCCGATCTATCATGCCGACCCGCTCGTGCGCCGCGCAGAATCGCTGCATCTGACGGCGGCGGCACGTGCGGCGCACACGGTCGGATTGCCGGCCGCGCTGTTCGACAAACTCGGTTTGAAGGAAGGCGACGCCGTGCGCGTGCGCCAAGGCGAGCAATCGGTGCAGTTGCCGGCCGTGCGCGACGCGAATCTTGCGCAGACGGTCGTCCGCGTATCGGCGGCCACGCCTGCCGGTGCAGCGCTGGGCAGCCTGTTCGGTGAACTGCTGGTGGAGAAGGCGTAAATGAGCTTGTTCGATACGATCAACTCGGGCGGCACCCAGCTTCTCGGTGTGGCATGGCCTACGGTATGGGCACTGGTGCGCATCCTGGTGGTGGCCGTCGTGATCCTGCTGTGCGTGGCTTACCTGATTCTTTGGGAGCGCAAGCTGATCGGCTGGATGCACGTGCGTCTCGGTCCCAACCGCGTCGGCCCCGCGGGTCTGCTGCAGCCTATCGCCGACGTGCTCAAGCTGCTGCTCAAGGAAGTCATTCAGCCCGCGCAGGCGAGCCGCTGGATTTACCTGATCTCGCCGATCATGGTGGTCGTGCCGGCCTTCGCTGTGTGGGCGGTGATTCCGTTCCAGGCCGGCGCTGTGCTCGGCGACATCAATGCGGGTCTGCTGTACGCGATGGCGATTTCGTCGATCGGCGTGTACGGCGTGATTCTGGCCGGCTGGGCGTCGAACTCGAAGTACGCGTTCCTCGGCGCCATGCGCGCCGCCGCGCAAATGGTCTCGTATGAAATCTCGATGGGCTTCGCGCTCGTCGTGGTGTTGATGACGGCCGGCACGCTGAACCTGTCGGGCATCGTCGGTTCGCAGGAGCACGGCTTCTTCGCGTCGCACGGCCTGAACTTCCTGTCGTGGAACTGGCTGCCTCTGCTGCCGATGTTCGTCGTGTACTTCATCTCGGGTATCGCCGAAACGAACCGTCACCCGTTCGACGTGGTGGAAGGCGAGTCGGAGATCGTCGCGGGCCACATGATCGACTACTCGGGGATGGCGTTCGCGCTGTTCTTCCTCGCCGAGTACATCAACATGATCGTGATCTCGGCGTTGGCTGCAACCATGTTCCTCGGCGGCTGGAGCGCACCGTTCGGCTTCCTGTCGTTTGTTCCGGGCATCGTATGGCTCGTCGTCAAGGTCTTCTTGCTGTTGTCGGTGTTCATCTGGGCGCGCGCCACGTTTCCGCGCTACCGCTACGACCAGATCATGCGTCTGGGTTGGAAGATTTTCATTCCGGTCTGCGTGGTGTGGCTGGTGGTAGTCGGCTTCTGGATCATGTCGCCGTTGAACATCTGGAAATAAAGGGCGGATGAACCCATGACCGCAATCCAAAACTTTTTCAAGACCTTCTTCCTGACGGAACTGCTCAAGGGACTCGCGCTGACCGGACGTTATACGTTCCAGCGCAAGGTGACGGTGCAGTTCCCCGAAGAGAAGACGCCGATCTCGCCGCGTTTTCGCGGCCTGCATGCGCTGCGCCGCTATGAAAACGGCGAAGAGCGTTGCATCGCCTGCAAGCTGTGCGAAGCGGTGTGCCCGGCGCTCGCCATCACGATCGAGTCGGAAACGCGCGAAGACAACACGCGCCGCACCACGCGCTACGACATCGACCTGACCAAGTGCATTTTCTGCGGCTTCTGCGAAGAAAGCTGCCCGGTCGATTCGATCGTCGAGACACACATTCTCGAGTATCACGGCGAGAAGCGCGGCGACCTGTACTTCACGAAAGACATGCTGCTGGCCGTCGGCGATCGCTACGAAGCGGAAATCGCTGCGAACAAGGCAGCCGACGCACCGTATCGTTGAAGCGCTTCTCCGTGAACGCGGCAGAGGCCGCGATAAGCGCAGCAGTAAAAGCAGTTAACACGGCCTGTTGTCGGGCCGAGCGCCGCGGCCTGAACGCCGCGGCACGGCGCACCTGTGCGGCAGTTCTGGCGGTTTCAGCCGCTTTTGCCAAGTACGCGTGCCACAGAACAATGCCTGACGATGGCCTAACGATGAACCGGTAATCATGGAATTCACGACCGTACTGTTCTACATCTTCGCGCTGCTCCTGGTTGTCTCGGGGCTGAAGGTGATCACCTCGCGCAACCCGGTGTCGTCCGCACTGTTTCTGGTGCTGGCGTTCTTCAACGCAGCTGCGATCTGGATGCTGCTCGAGGCCGAGTTCCTTGCGATCCTGCTGGTGCTGGTCTACGTCGGCGCGGTGATGGTGCTGTTCCTGTTCGTCGTGATGATGCTGGACATCAATCTCGACGTGCTGCGCAAGGACTTCAGACGTTTCGTGCCGATGGCCACGGTGGTCGGCGCGATCATCGTGCTGGAAACCGCGCTCATTTTGTGGCACGGCTACGGGGCGACCGGCACGGCGCTGCGCGACACCACCGCGGCCGCGAACGGCATGGGCGACTGGTCGAACACGCGCCTGATCGGCAAGGTGATCTACACCGACTACATCTTCGCGTTCGAAATCGCCGGGCTCGTGCTGCTGGTAGCGATCATCGCGGCAATCGCGCTGACCACGAGCCACAAGAAGGACAGCAAGCGTCAGAACGTGAGCGCGCAGGTCAAGGTGCGTGCGCAGGACCGCGTACGCATCGTCAAGATGGCGTCGGAGAAAACCGCGGCAACCGTCGCGGCAGAAGAAGCCGCAGCAGCGGCGGCAGCGGCCGAGTCGACCCCTGCCAAGAACGGCTGAGCGGACAGGAGAAAGAAATCATGTTGACCCTTGCTCATTACCTCGTCCTCGGCGCAATCATGTTTGCTATCAGCGTCGTCGGCATTTTCCTGAACCGCCGCAACGTCATCATCATCCTGATGGCGATCGAACTGATGCTGCTCGCGGTGAACACCAATTTCGTCGCTTTCTCGCATTACCTCGGCGACGTGCATGGCCAGATCTTCGTCTTCTTCGTGCTGACGGTTGCAGCGGCGGAAGCGGCGATCGGCCTCGCAATTCTGGTGACCCTGTTCCGTAGTCTCGACACGATCAATGTCGAGGATCTCGATCAGCTCAAAGGTTAATTTCAGGGAAAGCGGTTATGTCCACGATACTCAATGAAAACCTGCTGTTGGCAATCCCGCTGGCACCGCTCGCCGGTTGCCTGGTCGCGGGGCTGTTCGGCAAGGCGGTAGGGCGAGCGGGCGCGCATTCGGTGACGATCCTCGGCGTCGCGATCTCGTTCATCCTGTCGGCCATCGTGTTCTTCCAGGTGATGGATGGCGCAAGCTTTAACGCGACCGTTTATCAATGGATGACGATCGGCAAGACGCAATTCGAAATCGGCTTCCTGGTCGACTCGCTGACAGCGATGATGATGTGCGTGGTGACCTTCGTGTCGCTGATGGTGCACATCTACACGATCGGCTACATGGCTGACGAGGACGGCTACCAGCGCTTCTTTTCGTACATCTCGCTGTTCACGTTCTCCATGTTGATGCTCGTCATGAGCAACAACTTCCTGCAGCTGTTCTTCGGCTGGGAAGCGGTGGGCCTGGTGTCGTACCTGCTGATCGGTTTCTACTTCACGCGTCCGAGCGCGATCTACGCGAACATGAAGGCGTTCATCGTGAACCGCGTCGGCGACTTCGGCTTTCTGCTGGGCATCGGCCTGCTGTTCGCGTTCGCCGGCTCGATGAACTACGGCGACGTCTTCGCGAAGCGCACCGAGCTCGCCGCGTTGAGCTTCCCGGGCACGGATTGGGGTCTGCTGACGGTGGCGTGCATTTGCCTCTTCATCGGCGCCATGGGTAAGTCGGCGCAGTTCCCGCTGCACGTCTGGCTGCCGGACTCAATGGAAGGCCCGACGCCGATTTCCGCGCTGATTCACGCCGCAACCATGGTGACGGCCGGTATCTTCATGGTCACGCGCATGTCGCCGCTGTTCGAACTGTCGGATACGGCGCTGTCGTTCGTCACGGTCATCGGCGCGATTACCGCGCTGTTCATGGGCTTCCTCGGGATCGTCCAGAACGACATCAAGCGTGTGGTGGCTTATTCCACGCTGTCGCAACTCGGTTACATGACGGTCGCGCTCGGCGTGTCGGCTTACCCGGTCGCCGTGTTCCATCTGATGACGCATGCGTTCTTCAAGGCGCTGCTGTTCCTCGGTGCGGGCTCCGTGATCATCGGCATGCACCACGATCAGGACATGCGCAACATGGGCGGTCTGCGCAAGTACATGCCGATCACGTGGATCACTTCGCTGATCGGTTCGCTCGCGCTGATCGGCACGCCGTTCTTCTCCGGCTTCTATTCGAAAGACTCGATCATCGACGCGGTGAAGCTGTCGCATCTGCCCGGCTCGGGGTTCGCGTACTTCGCGGTGGTGGCGAGCGTGTTCGTCACGGCGCTGTATTCGTTCCGTATGTACTTCATGGTGTTCCACGGCAAGGAGCGCTTCCGCGATCCGAAGCATCTGGAATCGCCGATGGGCGCGGAAGCCGCGGCGCATGCACATGCAGCGCACGGCCATGACGCACACGGCCACGGTCACGGTCACGACGACCACGCTCACGAGCCGCACGAGACGCCGTGGGTGGTGTGGCTGCCGCTCGTGCTGCTGGCGATCCCGTCCGTGGTGATCGGCGCGATTGCTGTCGGCCCCATGCTGTTCGGCGACTTCTTCCAGCATGGCGTGGCGTTCGACAAGGTGATCTACATCGGCGCAAATCATCCTGCGCTGCATGAGATGGCCGAAGAATTCCAGGGCTGGGCGTCGATGGGCTTGCACTCGGTTGCGGGTCTGCCGGTTTGGCTCGCGCTCGCGGGCGTGGTGGTCGCGTGGTTCCTGTACCTGGTTCGTCCGGACCTTCCCGCTGTCATCAAGCGCACATTCGGCCCGATCTACACGTTGCTCGACAATAAGTACTACATGGACAAGATCAATGAAGTCGTGTTTGCGCGGGGGGCAGTGGCAATCGGCCGTGGTCTCTGGAAGGAAGGCGACGTCGTCGTGATCGACGGCATCGTCAACGGCAGCGCGCGCTTTATCGGCTGGTTTGCCGGCGTGATCCGCTTCCTCCAATCCGGTTACATCTACCACTACGCGTTCGCCATGATTATCGGCATGCTGGGGCTCCTGACCCTGTTTGTAACGCTCGGCGGCAAATAAGGCGAGGGACACTCATGCACGCTTATCCGATTCTCAGCATTGCGATCTGGTTGCCGATCCTGGTCGGTCTGCTGGTCCTTGCCATCGGTTCCGACGCGAACCCGGCGCCCGCGCGCTGGCTTGCGCTAATCGGCTCGGTCGCCAGCTTCCTCGTGACCATCCCGCTGATCACCAGTTTCGACCCGAGCACGGCCGATCTGCAGTTCGTCGAACAGGTCCCCTGGATCGAACGCTTTCACATCGCGTACCACCTGGGTGTCGACGGCATCTCGATGTGGTTCGTGGTGCTGACCGCATTGATCACGGTGATCGTCGTCATCTCCGCGTGGGAAGTCATCACGAAGAACGTCGCGCAGTACCTGGCCGCGTTCCTGATCCTGTCGGGCATCATGGTCGGCGTGTTCAGCGCAGCCGACGGCATGCTGTTCTACGTGTTCTTCGAAGCGACGCTGATTCCGATGTACATCATCATCGGCGTCTGGGGCGGGGCGAACCGCGTGTATGCTGCGTTCAAGTTCTTCCTGTACACGCTGATGGGCTCGCTGCTGATGCTGGTCGCGTTGCTGTACCTGTACATCGAGACCGGCACGTTCGATCTCGCCACCTGGCAGCATGCGCAGATCGCGATGACGCCACAGGTGCTGCTATTCATAGCGTTTTTCCTGGCGTTCGCGGTGAAGGTGCCGATGTGGCCGGTGCACACGTGGTTGCCGGACGCCCACGTGGAAGCACCGACCGGCGGCTCGGTCGTGCTGGCCGCGATCATGCTGAAGCTCGGCGCATACGGTTTCCTGCGCTTCTCGCTGCCGGTCACGCCGGACGCAAGCCACTTTCTCGCGCCGGTGGTCATCACGCTGTCGCTGATCGCGGTGATCTACATCGGCCTCGTCGCGATGGTGCAAGCCGACATGAAGAAGCTGGTCGCGTATTCGTCGATCGCGCACATGGGCTTCGTCACGCTCGGTTTCTTCATCTTCAACCAGCTCGGTGCGGAAGGCGCGATCGTGCAGATGATCTCGCACGGTTTCGTGTCGGGCGCGATGTTCCTGAGCATCGGCGTGCTGTACGACCGCATGCACTCGCGTCAAATCGCCGATTACGGCGGCGTCGTCAACGTCATGCCGAAGTTCGCTGCGTTCGTGATGCTGTTCGCGATGGCCAATTGCGGCTTGCCGGGCACCTCCGGTTTCGTCGGCGAATTCATGGTGATTCTGGCTGCCGTCCAGTACAACTTCTGGATCGCGGGCGGTGCGGCGGTGACGCTGATTCTCGGCGCGGCCTACACGCTGTGGATGTACAAGCGCGTGTACTTTGGCGCGGTCGCCAACGATCACGTGAAGAGCATGCTGGACATCGGCCGCCGCGAGTTTTTCATGCTGGCAGTGCTCGCTGCACTGACGCTGTTCATGGGCCTGTATCCGAAGCCCTTTACCGATGTGATGCACGTATCCGTGGAAAATCTCCTCTCCCACGTTGCGCAGTCGAAGCTGCCGTTGCCTCAGTAACGCCGAGCGGAGGAATTAAAAGACCATGCAAAACGCCCCTATGACTGCTCTGTTGCCCGACGCACTGGTGATGCTTGCCGTTGTCGTCGCGTGGCTCAACGACACGTTCGTCGGCCAGGACGGTCGCCGTACCACGTATTTCATCGCAGTCTTCTCGACGCTGGTCGCCGGGATCTGGTTTGCGGTGAACGCGTTCGACCCCCAGGTGCGCTACTTTTTCGGCCACATGTACGTAGTGGACTCGTTCGCCAGCGGTATGAAGGCGGTGGTGTCGCTCGGCTACGCGGTGTCGATCGTGTATTCGCGCCGCTACCTCGAAGATCGTGGTCTGTTCCGCGGCGATTTCTTCCTGTTGGGAATGTTCTCGCTGCTTGGGCAGCTCGTGATGATCTCGGGCAACAACTTCCTGACGCTGTATCTCGGTCTCGAACTGATGTCGTTGTCGCTGTATGCGGTCATCGCGCTGCGCCGCGAAGTGGCGCAGTCGAACGAAGCTGCGATGAAGTACTACGTGCTCGGCGCGCTGGCTTCCGGGTTCCTGCTGTACGGCATCTCGATGCTGTACGGCGCGACCGGCTCGCTGGACCTGAACGAAGTGTTCAAGGCTATCGGCACCAGTCACTACGATCCAAGCGTGCTGCTGTTCGGTGTGATCTTCATCGTTGCCGGCGTGGCGTTCAAGATGGGCGCGGTGCCGTTCCACATGTGGGTGCCCGATGTGTATCAGGGCGCTCCGACGGCGATGACGCTGATCGTCGGCGGTGGCCCGAAGGTCGCGGCGTTCGCGTGGGGCCTGCGTTTCCTCGTGATGGGCTTGCTGCCGCTCGCGGTCGAATGGCAGCAAATGCTGGTGATTCTGGCGGCGCTGTCGCTGATCGTCGGCAACATCACCGGTATCGTGCAGCGTAACGTCAAGCGGATGCTTGCGTATTCGGCCATCTCGAACATGGGCTTCGTGTTGCTCGGGCTGCTGGCCGGCGTGGTGGACCAGAAGACGGCGGGTGCCGCCAACGCGTACGGCTCGGCAATGTTCTACAGCATCGTCTATCTGATCACGACGCTCGGCACGTTCGGCATCGTCATGCTGCTGGCGCGCCGCGATTTCGAAGCGGATACGCTGGAAGACTTCAAGGGCCTGAATCAGCGCAGCCCTGTGTTCGCGTTCGTGATGATGATCATGATGTTCTCGCTCGCCGGCATTCCGCCCGCGGTCGGCTTCTACGCGAAGCTCGCCGTGCTGGAGGCGACCATGAACGCCGGTCTGACCTGGCTTACCGTGCTGGCCGTGATCACGTCGCTGTTCGGCGCGTTCTACTACCTGCGTATCGTCAAGCTGATGTATTTCGACGAGCCGCAAGACAAGTCGCCCATCGTGGCCGACAGCAGCACCCGTGCTTTGCTTGCGCTCAACGGTGTCGCCGTGCTGGTGCTCGGTATCGTGCCCGATCCGCTGCTGAAGGCTTGCCTGCAAGCTATCCAGCACACGCTGCTGCTCTGATGTCGGCAGCGGGCTGGTTTATCGTGTTGTTGGCGCTGGTCGGCGCCAACCTCCCTTTCCTGAACCAGCGCCTCTTTGCCGCCGTGCCGTTGAAAGCCGCGAAGAAGAGCGCGTGGATCCGGATTGCCGAATTGATCGTGCTGTATTTCGTGGTCGGCGCACTCGGTTTTCTGCTCGAAGCACGCGCGGGCAACCGCTTTGAACAGGGCTGGCAGTTCTATGCGATCACGTTTGCACTGTTCGTCGTGTTCGCGTTTCCCGGCTTTACCTTCCAATATCTCGTCAAACGACGCTGACGGCGTCTCGCCGTCGCGCGCCAGGCTGTCCTGAGGTCCGCATATGGCTGCTTTTCCCGAGCTCCCCAATCATGACGCTGCGCTTACCGAGACCTGTGTCGACAGCAAGACGGTTCATCAAGGCCCGTTTTTGACGCTCAAGTGCGATACCGTGCGCTTGCCGGACGGCAAGCACGCAACTCGCGAATACGTGCAGCATCCGGGCGCCGTGATGGTGATTCCGTTGTTCGACGACGGCCGCGTGCTACTAGAAAGCCAGTACCGTTATCCGATGGGCAAGGTCATGGTCGAGTATCCGGCCGGCAAGCTCGACCCGAACGAGAGCGCGCTGACCTGTGCGATCCGCGAGCTGCGCGAGGAAACCGGCTATACGGCGCGTGAATACGTGTACCTGACGCGCGTTCACCCGATCATTTCCTACTCCACCGAATTCATCGATATCTACATTGCGCGCGGTCTGACGGCAGGAGAGCGCAAGCTCGACGACGGCGAGTTTCTCGAACTCTTCACGGCGACAGTGCCGCAAGTGTCCGAGTGGGTAAGAACCGGCAAGATCACCGACGTGAAGACCATCATCGGCACGTTCTGGCTGGAGAAGGTGTTGTCGGGCACGTGGCCGATGGCTGCGCCGCAATAGCCCGCGGCGGCGCGCAGCCGCTTCCAACGTACGAATGAAAGCCCCTGTCGGTCCATGACCGGCAGGGGCTTTGTCATGGGGGAAGCGGTTTCGAGCGAGTGCCTGCGCGACGTCTGAAGAACCGGGTCGGCTTCCGATGCCATCCGGCAATCTCGCCGGGCGGCCATCATAACGTCAGGTCTGCTGCTATCCAGCGTGTGGAATTAGCCGAACAATCCGGGCAATCATGCCAGGCACTCGAGGGCAGTGCATCGGTTTTGCATCTGTCGAACGTTCTTGAATGGCTGGGCGAGCGCGGCGGGTATGATATCCACACACACGTTGCGGATATCGCTAAAGCGACGAAGCAGATCAACGTTGCCAAAAGTGCGCGGACGCGAACTGCGGTTAGGCCGTCAACTGGCAAGCCTGGTCGCGTCGCGAGCCGATGGCGGCAGATGCGACGGCAGCAAGCTCTGCGCGATCGGCAGCTGCCGGCGCAAAGCGTTAAAATCGCCCACCACGTTCGCTTCGATAACCATGTCCGGCGTTGGCCCGACGTCCGCAGCGTTTTTGCGAACGACCGTTCACAAAATTTGATTTTGCGCTAAACTGGCACGCAAGCCCTGATTCCACATGAAGGTCCTCGATTTACAGTGTGCGCATGGCCATCGGTTCGAAGGCTGGTTCGCTTCGGCTGATGACTTCGAATCGCAGCAGTCCCGCAAGCTGGTCGACTGTCCGATCTGCGGTGCGAACGAGGTGAGCCGTTTGCCGTCGGCACCGCGTCTGAATCTATCGGGTGCGGCCGACACAAAACAGCCGGCGGGCGCAGGTGAAATGCAGGCGCGCGTCATGCGCGCGTTGCGCGAGGTGCTGGAGAAGACCGAGAACGTGGGCGAGCGCTTTGCCGAGGAAGCGCGGCGCATGCACTACAACGAAGCGCCCGCACGCAATATTCGCGGTGTTACGACACCCGAAGATGCGCGTGCCTTGGTCGAAGAAGGCATCGAAGTGATGCCGCTACCGGTCCCGGCTGCTTTGAAGGAACCGCTGCAATAGCGCAGTGGCTCTGCGGCGGCGGTTGGTCGCGGCCAGGAGACACTACGCATGAATCTGGACTATTCGCCCGCTGAAAACGCGTTCCGCGCGGACATCCGTGCCTGGCTCGAAGCGAGTCTGCCTCGCGAGCTGAGCGACAAGGTACTCAATCACAAGCGTCTTTCGCGCGAAGACTTCGCAAGCTGGCACAGGCTGCTCGGCACGCGCGGCTGGTCAGCGATTGCCTGGCCGCGAGAATACGGCGGCCCCGGCTGGGACGCAACCCAACGGCATATCTGGGACGAAGAGTGCGCGCGTATCGGCGCGCCATCCGTGCTGCCTTTCGGCGTTTCGATGGTGGCGCCGGTGCTGATGAAATACGGCAATGACGCACAGAAGCGCCACTATTTGCCGCGCATTCTCGACGGCACGCACTGGTGGTGCCAAGGCTATTCCGAGCCGGGCTCCGGTTCCGATCTGGCGTCGCTGCGCACGCGCGCGGAGCGCGTCGGTGACCATTACGTGGTCAACGGTCAGAAAACCTGGACGACGCTGGGCCAATATGCAGACATGATGTTCTGCCTCGTGCGCACCGACAGCAGTGCCAAGAAGCAGGAGGGCATCTCGTTCCTGCTGATCGACATGAAAACGCCGGGCATCACCGTACGACCCATCATCACGCTCGACGAAGACCACGAAGTCAATGAGGTGTTCTTCGAAGACGTGAAGGTGCCGGTCGAAAACCTGGTGGGTGAAGAAAATCGCGGCTGGACTTATGCAAAGTACCTGCTCGGCCACGAGCGAACCGGCATTGCCCGCGTCGGGCAGTCCAAGCGCGAACTCGTATTCCTGAAGCGCGTCGCGCTCGATCAAAAGAAGAACGGCAAACCGTTGCTTCAGGATCCGGTATTCGCCGCCAAAGTCGCGAACCTCGAAATCGAGTTGATGGCACTTGAAGTCACCGTGCAACGGGTGGTCGCCAATGAGGCGGGCGGCCGAGGGCCGGGATCGGAAGCGTCGATGCTGAAAATCAAAGGCACCGAAGTGCAGCAGGCGCTCACCGAACTGATGGTCGAAGCGATCGGCCCGCTCGCCGCGCCGTTCGATCCCGGGTTCCTGGCAGGCGAAAGCGAGCATAGCGTGGCCGGCGACGACGATGCCGCGCCGCTCGCCGCGTACTACTTCAACTACCGCAAGACCTCGATTTACGGCGGCTCGAACGAAATTCAGAAAAACATCATCGCTCAGATGATGCTTGGACTTTGAGGAGCGGCGCATGGACTTCACTTTCAACGACGAACAGCAGCAATTCGCCGACGCGCTGCGCCGCTATCTGAACAAGAACTACGGCTTCGAAGCCCGTCAGGCGATCGTGCGCTCGCAGGCCGGTGTGTCGGACACGCATTGGGCGGCTTTTACGGAGTTGGGCTTGACTGCGTTGCCCGTACCGCACGCGCAAGGCGGTTTCAGCGGCGGTCCGATCGATATGCTGGTGGTCATGCAGGAGCTGGGCCGCGCACTGGTCGTGGAGCCGTATTGGGCGACCGCGGTCGGCATCGAGGCACTGCGTCTCGCGGGCAGCGGCGAAGGCCAGGACGCGTCACTGCTTGAACGCGCCGCGCAGGGCGAGCTCAAGTTGGCCGTCGCATTTCATGAGCCGCACGCGCGCTACGACCTGTTCGACATCGCCACGACCGCGCGCGACGACGGCGGCGAGCAGCAGACTTTGCACGGCGTGAAATCGGTCGTGCTGCACGGCGCACAAGCGCACGCGTGGATCGTGCCGGCGCGGTTGAACGGCGACATCGCACTGTTTGTCGTCGCGCGCGACGCGGCCGGCGTCAAGGTCACCGACTATCGCACGATCGACGGTCAACGGGCCGCCACCCTTGAATTCGACGGCACGCCTGCGCGCCGGCTCGCCGGCCAACATGCGGGCGCGGCGGCGCTCGAACATAGCGCGGACTACGGCACCTTGCTGCTGTGCGCGGAGGCGCTCGGCGCGCTCGACGCGCTGAACGTCGCAACCGTCGACTACACCCGGACGCGGCAGCAATTCGGCCAGCCGATTGCCCGCTTTCAGGTGTTGCAGCATCGAATGGTCGACATGCTGATTCATGCCGAGCAGGCGCGTTCCATCACCTATCTGGCCGCCATGCGCTACAGCAGCAAAGACGCCGACGAGCGCCGCCGCGCGATCTCGGCAGCCAAGGTCCGGGTGGGTCAGGCCGCGCGCTTCGTGGGTCAGCAGGCGGTTCAGTTGCATGGCGGCATGGGCGTGACGAACGAAGTGGCCGCGGCGCATCTGTTCAAGCGCCTCGCCATTATCGAAACCACGCTCGGCGATGTCGATCATCATCTCGCGCGGTTCGCCGCGCTGCCCGGCTTTGCGACTGCCGAAGCCTGATCGGCCCGGTCAAACGGATAAAAAGGAGCTGCAACCATGACAGTCAGTTTCGAGGATATGGTGGTCGGTACGGCCATCGAAATCGGCAAGCACACGTTCACGCGCGAGGAGATCGTCGAATTCGCGCAGAAGTTCGACCCGCAGCCGTTTCATCTTGACGAAGCCGCCGCAGCCGAGTCGGCATTTCGCGGCCTGGTGGCAAGCGGCTGGCATACGTGTTCGGTGATGATGGGCATGCTGGTGCGCAAGCTGCTTTCCGACTCCACGTCGATGGGTTCGCCCGGTATCGACGAGATTCGCTGGCTGAAGCCAGTGCGCGTCGGCGACACGATTACGATGATGAACGCTGTGCTCGACAAGCGCGTGTCGGAGAGCAAACCGGATCGCGGCATCGTGTCCACACGCTGGGAGGGGATCAATCAGCATGGCGAAACGGTGATCACCGTACGCTCGAAAGGCATCTTCGGGCTGCGCAATGCGCAACCCGCATCATGACGGCTAGTGCGGCCATTGAAGGCAACAACCCACCTGGGTTCGTTGCCCCAAAAGCTAGTGCTTTGCGTATTGCGTCGCGCCGAACAGCACTTCTTTCGCCTTGTCGTCCATCAGCGGTACACGGGCGGACGCCAGCACTTCGACGCCGCGCACCACCGCCGGCCGAGCGGCGATCTCTTCGTGCCAGCGTTTGACGTTCGCAAACGTATCGAGCTCGATGCCCTGGTTTTGCCACGAGCGTGTCCACGGAAATGCGGCGATGTCCGCGATCGTATAGTCGTTGCCCGCGAGGAACTGCGTCTTGCCCAGTTGCATGTCCATCACGCCGTACAGGCGCCGCGCCTCGTTCGTATAGCGATTGATCGCATACTCCAGCTTCTCGGGCGCATAGACGCGAAAGTGGTGGGTCTGTCCAAGCATCGGACCGATGCTGCCCATTTGAAACATCAGCCATTGCAGCACGCAGTAGCGCGCGGCCGGCTCCGTCGGCAGGAATTTGCCGGTCTTCTCGGCGAGGTAAATCAGAATCGCGCCCGACTCGAACAGCGCAAATGGTCGACCGTCGGCGCCCTTCGGACCCTCGGAATCGACGATTGCCGGGATCTTGTTGTTCGGGCTGATGGCGAGAAATTCGGGCTTGAATTGATCTCCTGCGCCGATGTTCACAGCATGCACGTTGTACGGTAAGCCCGTCTCTTCGAGCATGATGTGCACCTTGTGGCCGTTCGGGGTCGCCCAGCTGTAGACATCGATCATCCTGGCTCCTTATTCGTGAAAGCGGCGCCGCAAAAAGGGCGCCGGCAGTGTCGAAAATTAGAGCATAGATTGCACGATGCTGCTTGGCGGCGCACGCAGCACAGCGCTTGCCGCCCGCATGCGATCCGCGCTTGCAAACCGACTTAGGCCCGGGCCGCGAACCGAGAGCCAGGCCGAGACCCAGGCCGAGAACCAGTCTTAGACCCGCGCGCCAGGTGGCTCCATGCGAGCGGTCACACCCGCATCGCTATAACGCGCGAGTTCGAGCTTCGCGATGGCGTTGCGGTGGACTTCGTCCGGGCCGTCGGCGAAGCGCAATGTTCTTGCCGATGCGTACGCATACGCGAGCGGGAAGTCGTCGCTGACGCCACCCCCGCCATGGGCCTGGATGGCCCAGTCGATCACCTGGCAGGCCATATTCGGCGCGACCACCTTGATCATCGCGATTTCGCCGCGCGCGCCCTTGTTGCCGACCGTGTCCATCATGTACGCGGTTTTCAGCGTCAGAAGGCGCGCCTGTTCGATCATGCAGCGTGCCTCGGCGAGGCGTTCCTGCGTGACGCCTTGCGCCGCCACCGGCTTGCCGAAGGCGACGCGTTGCAGCGAGCGTTTGGCCATCAGTTCAAGCGCGCGCTCGGCAAGCCCGATCAGGCGCATGCAATGATGGATGCGTCCCGGCCCGAGCCGGCCTTGCGCGATTTCGAAGCCGCGGCCTTCGCCGAGGAGCAGGTTGGCAGCGGGCACGCGCACGTTCTCGAGCGTGATTTCCATGTGCCCGTGCGGCGCGTCGTCGTAGCCGAACACGGTGAGCGGGCGGTGCACGGTGACGCCCGTGGCGTCGGCGGGAACGAGGATCATCGACTGCTGTTGGTGGCGCGGCGCGCCCGGATCGGTCTTGCCCATGACGATGTAGATCCGGCAGCGCGGATCGCCTGCGCCGGAGGACCACCACTTATGGCCGTTGATCACGTAGTGGTCGCCATCGCGCACGATGCTGGTCTGGATGTTGGTCGCATCCGACGACGCCACCTCCGGCTCGGTCATCAAAAACGCCGAACGGATGTGGCCTTGCAGCAGCGGTTCGAGCCACTCGCGTTTGTTGTCTTCGCTGCCGTAGCGTTCGATCGTCTCCATGTTGCCGGTATCGGGCGCGTTGCAGTTGAATACTTCAGGTGCCCACGGCACACGGCCCATGATCTCGCACAGCGGCGCGTATTCGAGATTCGTCAGCCCGGCACCGCGCGTCGATTCGGGCAGGAACAGGTTCCACAGGCCGGCGTCGCGCGCTTTGCCTTTGAGTTGTTCGATCAGTTCAGTCGGCACCCATGCATTGCCGTTCTGGCGATTGCGGGCAATCTCCGCATAAAACGCCTGCTCGTTCGGGTAGATGTGCTCGTCGAAGAAAGCCAGCAGCTTTTCGCGCAACGCCTGGACCTTCGGGGTGTAATCGAAATTCATCTGAGACCTCGCGGATAACGACAGCGGATGAGATTGGATCGGGATGCGTTGCTTTCGACGCACAACACGGGGCGCGCAGCATGGGCGGGCACCGCCCATTCGGTCGGTTCATCTAACGCAGTCAACGCACCCTCTGCGCGTACTGCCATGCAAGCTCGGCCATCGGCTTCGCGCGACGCCCGGCATCGAGCGCCTGCGCGCTGGCCGCGGTGCCGTCGACGACGCGCTTCATGATGCCTTGCAGAATCGCCGCGATGCGAAACATGTTGTACGCGAGGTAGAAATTCCAGTCGCCGTGTATTTCGAAGCCGGTCCGCTCGCAATAACGTTCGACGTAGCGGGCTTCATCGGGAATGCCCAGCGCGGCCCAATCGAGACCCGCAATACCGCGGAATTGCGCGGGATCGACATGCCACGCCATGCAGTGATAGGCGAAGTCGGCGAGCGGATCGCCGAGCGTGGACAATTCCCAGTCGAGCACCGCGAGCACGCGCGGTTCGTGAGGGTGGAAGATCAGGTTGTCGAGCCGGTAGTCGCCATGCACGACCGATGCGCGGTTGCCCGTTTCGGCCGGCATATGCTGCGGCAGCCATTCGATCAGGCGCTGCATCGCGTCGATCGGTTCAGTTTCGGACGCGAGATACTGCTTGCTCCAGCGGCCGATCTGTCTTGCAAAGTAATTGCCAGGCTTGCCGTAGTCGGTGAGACCGGCCGCTCCTGCGTCGACGCTGTGCAACGCCGCGATGACCCGGTTCGTTTCATCGTAGATCGCTGCGCGCTCGGCGGGCGTCATGCCCGGTAGCGACGGGTCCCACAGCACGCGGCCTTCGACGAACTCCATCACGTAGAACGCGCGGCCGATCACGCTTTCGTCCTCGCACAGCGCGAGCATTTGCGCGACCGGCACGTCGCTGTCGGCGAGCGCGCGCATCACGCGGTATTCACGTTCGACTGCGTGTGCGGACGGCAGCAGTTTTGCGGCGGGTCCGGGCTTCGCGCGCATCACATACGAGCGCGACGACGTGACGAGTTTGAACGTGGGATTGGACTGGCCGCCGGCGAATTGCTCGAGCGTGAGCGGTCCGCAAAACCCGTCGACATGCCGGCTCAGCCACGCGGCGAGCGCGTCGCTGTCGAAGCGTTGCCGCTCGTTGACCGGGCGCGTGCCCTCGAAGGCCGAATAGTCCGGCCTGGGTTCGGGCTCACCAGTCAGTGTGGCTTGCACCATATGTCTCCTCCGCTTGCGGTTCAGCTACGCTTGTATTGAATGAATTGTGCGTAGAGCATTTCCATCGTGGTGTTGCGCACGTCGCGGTGCAGCGGCGACGGCGGTGAATAGTTCAGCGTGCGCAGCACCCAGTCGCGCGGGGCGGTGCCCACGTCGAGCGCATTGATGCAGCCGGTGGCCTGCGACAGATGCCCGAAGAAGGTCCGCCCGCCGGCTGTAATCGCATGCGACAGGATGGCGCGGTTCACGCCGCCATGCAGGACCAGCAACACGGTGTCCCATGAGCTGTCCTCGCGCAGCGCCGCGACCGCCGGCAGCACGCGATCGAACAATGCGCCGATGGTTTCGCCGTCGAGAAAGCGCGTGCTTTCCGGCACGATGCCGTCGAACACGCCGAGAAAAGCTGCCTCGATATCTTGCGGTGCGATGCTGCCGAGCTTGCCGCCGCGAATCTCCTCGAACGCGGGCTCGATCTCGAGTTCGATATGCTGGCCGGTCTCGGCCAGCACGCGCTGCGCCGTTTCGACCGTGCGCGGCAAACCGCTGACGATCACGCGGTCGAACCGCACCTGCTGTTCGGCGAATACGCGGCCCGCCGCGCTGGCCTGTTCGCGCCCGTTCGCATTCAAGTGCACCGTCTCGGGGACGATCGCGCGGCCGGAGTCGTCAAAGTAGGTGACGTCGCCGTGACGCATCAGGAATATGCGGCGGCGTTTGGGCAGTTGGTAGTCGGGCATGGTGGTGGGTTGGCTCCTGGTTCGCGCGCAATTTACTTGTAGACCGGCGCGCGTTTTTCGAGGAACGCGGAGATTCCTTCGAGACCGTCGCGGTGATGCAGCGCCGCGACGAAGCTGTCGCGTTCCGCAACCAGATGGTCGGCCAGCGGTTGCGTGCCGGCGGCGCCGATCAGTCCTTTGATGCGCGCGAGCGCGTTGGGCGAGATTTTGCCGAGTTCGTCGGCCCAGGCGACGGCGGTGTCGCGTGCGGTGCCCGGCTTGGCGAGCTTGTTGACGACGCCGAGTTCGTGCAGACGCGCCGCGCCAATCGGCTTGCCTTCGATCAGCACTTCGGTGGCCAGCTGCCGCGGCAGCGCCTGGGCGAGGAACCACGAGCCGCCGCCGTCGGGCGTCAGGCCCACGCGTGCATACGACATCACGAACTTCGCGTCGTTAGCGGCGACGATCAGGTCGCACGCGAGCGCGAGCGAGAATCCGGCGCCGGCCGCGGCGCCGTCGACGGCGGCGATCACCGGCTTGGACGACAGCCGCAGCGCGGAAATCCATTGGCCGAGCAGATCGATGCTCTGTGCCTGCACCGACGGATCCTTGGCGCGGTTTTCCAGCAGGCGGTTCAGATTGCCGCCCGCGCAAAAGAAGTTGTCCGCGCCGGTGATCACGACGGCGCGGATCGACGGATCGCGCTCCACCGAGTCGAGCGCTTCTATGCCGGCCGCGTACATGTCGGGATGCAGCGCGTTGCGCGCGCCGGGATTCGACAGCGTGAGCACCAGTGTGGAGTCGCTTTCGGTCGGGCGCGAGGTCAGCAGTTCGGCGCTCATGCGTGGTTCTCCGGTTGTGTGCGCGGTTGTGTCTGCGCTGGAAGGTCGGCGGCGTCGCGCTGCGTCAGCGACAGGCCGAGTTGCGCACGCCGCGCGAGCCAGGGTGACGGACGGTAGCGCGGGTCGCCAAGCACGCTGAACATATTGCGCAAAATCGTCAGGATGGTGGGCGCGCCGAGCGCGTCGCCCAGCGCGAGCGGTCCGCGCGGGTAGCCGAGACCGAGGGTCACGGCGAGGTCGATGTCGTCCGGCGTGGCGATCTGCTTTTGCGCAATATCGCAGCCGATGTTGACGATCGTCGCCACCACCCGTTGCGCGACGAAGCCGGTCGAGTCGCGGATCACGGTGACGGGCACGCCGTCGGCGGCAAACAGCGCATGCGCCGTGTCGCGTGCAGTGCGCGTGGTGGCCGGGGTGGTCATCAGCGTGCGGCGTTGTGCGCCGACGAGCGGGAACAGCGCGTCGATGGCGACGACGCGGCTCGCGTCGAGCGCTTCGTCGACCGCCGCCGTGGTCGCGTCGTGGCCAAACGGCGTCACGACGATCAACGAGTCCGCGGCGGGCGCGGCGCCGTCGTCGAGCTTGACGCCGGCCTTGCCGAGCAGTTGCACGACTGCTTCGCGGGCTTGCGGATAACGCGCGCTGACCCAGACGCTGTTGGGCAGTCCGGTGGGCGCGGGCGCTTCGGCCGCCACCTGCTGCTTGCCGTCGACATAGCGGTAAAAGCCTTCTCCCGACTTGCGGCCGATCAGTCCGCCCGCGAGCCGCGTGCCGGTAATCGGCGACGGCGTGAAGCGCGGCTCTTCGTAGAACTGATGATAGATCGACTCCATCACCGGATGCGAAACGTCCAGCGCCGTCAGGTCCAGCAGTTCGAACGGCCCGAGCCGAAAGCCCGCCTGCTCGCGCATGATGCGATCTATGTCCGCGAAGCTCGCCACGCCTTCGCCGGCCACGCGCAAGCCCTCGGTGTTCATGCCGCGCCCCGCGTGATTGACGATGAAGCCGGGCATATCCTTCGCGCGCACGGGCGTATGGCCCATGCGGCGTGCGAGGTCCATCAGCGCGTCGCCCGCGGCCGGGTCGCTGCGTAGTCCGTCGATCACCTCGACGACTTTCATCAACGGTACGGGATTGAAAAAGTGATAGCCGACCACCCGTGAAGGATCTTTACAGCCGGCGGCGATGGCCGTGATCGACAGTGAGGATGTGTTGGACGCGAGCAAGCAACGGCCGCTCACCACCGTCTCGAGTTCGCGAAAGAGCGCCTGCTTCACGTCGAGCTTTTCGACGATCGCTTCGACCACCAGATCGCAGCCGGCCAGTTCGCCCAGCGCTTGCGCGCCGCTGACGTTGGCGAGGGCGGCATGCGAGCCGGTCTCGTCGAGCTTGCCTTTGGCGGTCAGTTTGGCGAAAGTCTCGGCGAGATAGTCGCGCGCGGCGCCGGCGGCGGCGGGGTTGGTGTCGTACAGACGCACCTTCAGCCCCGCCAGCGCGGCGATTTGCGCAATGCCGCGACCCATTGCGCCGGTTCCGACAATGCCGATAGTGTCGATACTGAAATTGCGAGAGTTCATTGTGATGCTCGACTCCATGGTTATTTTAGAATAGCACGGTCGTGCAATTGACTGGATGTACTGGATGATTGTTCGAAGGCCGCTGTCGTGCCTCTCTGTCGTGCTTCTCTGTCGTGACTGTAGCGCGCGGTCTCGTTCCACTCGAAGCAAGGAGACACTGGATGATCAAGCTGTGCGGTATTGCGCTGTCCAACTACTACAACAAAGTGAAGTTCGTGCTCCTCGAATACGGCATCCCGTTCGAAGAGGTGTCCGTGGTGCCCAGCCAGGATGAGGCCGTGCTCGAGCATTCGCCGCTCGGCAAGGTGCCTTACCTGCGCACAGAGCAGGGCGATCTGTGCGAGTCGCAGTGCATCGTCGAGTATCTGGCCGCGCGCTTTCCCGAGCGGCACATTTTTTCCGCCGACCCATGGGAGGCGGCCAAAGAGCGCGAGATGATCATGTTCGTCGACGTGCATCTCGAACTGACTGCGCGCAATCTGTACAAGGAAGCGTTTTTCGGCGGAACGGTGAGCGATGCGACCAAACGACGTATCGAGAAACTGCTCGCACATCACATCGCCGGTTTCAGGCGGATCGCGAAGTTCGGTCCGCATCTGTGCGGGCAGCGTTTCAGTGTCGCCGATACTGCTGGGTATGTGAGCCTGCCGCTGGTGGGCATGGCGACACAGGCCATCTACGGCCGCGATTTTCTGCTCGACGCGGGCGTGGACTGGAAGAGCTATGTGAAGACGATCAACGCACGAGCGGCCGCGCAGCGGGTGACCGAAGACCGAAAGGCGTATATCGCGGCGACGCGCCCGGCGTGATTGCAGGCGTGGCCGAGCAAACAGGCCAACGCGTGCCAGGCGCGCATTGGCCACTGCGCGCGCTAGCGAGGAACATGGGTTCGTTCGCAGCATCGCGCAGCGCATCCTAGAGCCGCGCCAGCCGTTCTATGGCGGTGGCGAGGGTGCTCTCCTGCTTGGCAAAGCAGAACCGCACCACGCCCGATTCATGCGCCTCATGATAGAACGCGGAGACCGGAATGGCCGCGACGCCGATTTCGCCGGTCAGCCATTGGGCAAACTCCGCCTCGGGCAGATCGCTGATGGCCGAATAATCGACGCACTGAAAATACGTGCCGGTGCAAGGCAGCAACTTGAAGCGAGACTTCGCGAGGCCGGCGCGGAAGAAGTCGCGCTTTTTCTGATAGAACGCTGGCAAGTCGAGATAGGGCGCCGGATCTTTCATGTATTCGGCAAGACCGATCTGCATCGGCGTATTGACCGTGAACACGTTGAACTGGTGCACCTTGCGAAACTCGGCGGTGAGCGCGGCGGGGGCCGCCACGTAGCCAATCTTCCACCCCGTTACGTGATAGGTCTTGCCGAAGCTCGACACCACGAAACTGCGCTGCGCCAGTTCCGGGTAACGGGCGACGCTCTCGTGCGGCGCGCCATCGTAGACCATGTGTTCGTACACCTCATCGGAGAGGATCAGCACGTTGGTGCCGCGCACGATTGCTTCGAGCCTGCGCATGTCCTCGGCGCGCCAGACCGTGCCGGTCGGATTGTGCGGCGTGTTGATCAGCAGGAGCCGCGTTTTCGGCGTGATCGCAGCGGCGAGTTTGTCGAACGGGATCGCGTAGTCCGGCGCGTCGAGCGTGACGAAGACCGGCTTGCCGCCGGCCAGTTCGATCGACGGCAGATAGCTGTCGTAAGTCGGCTCGACCACGACGACTTCGTCGCCCGGATGCACGGTGCAGAGAATCGCGGTCAGCAAGGCCTGGGTGGCGCCTGCGGTCACGGTGATTTCGCTTGTCGCGTCGTAGCGGCGGCCGTACAGATTCGCGATTTTCTCCGAGATGGCCTCGCGCAGCGGCGCGGCGCCAGCCATCGGCGGGTATTGGTTATGGCCGTTGTGCATCGCGTTCGCAACCGCGTCCACAATGCGCGGATCGCAGCCGAAGTCGGGAAAGCCCTGGCCCAGATTCACCGCGCCTTTTTCGGCGGCAAGCGCGCTCATCACGGTGAAAATCGTCGTGCCGACATTCGGCAGGCGAGAGGGGAACGAGGGACTCGTGGGCGTGTCGTGCGGTGCATTCATGGCGCTGTCCGGAGCGTGGGCGAGTGTGTTGGCGAAATGGGGGAAAGGCGTCGCGAGCGTTGAACCAAGCCCGATTGTAGGGAATCGCGGCGCTGCGTGCCCGCCCGAGGCCCGCGCGTTGGCCCGCGCGTTGGCCCGCGTTGGCCGTTCTGCCGCTGTACATGCCGCGGCGCTCACGCTGTCGTGGGCTCGCCTGCGGCGCTCAACGCGGCGCCGATGGCGGCGACAAACGGCGCCGGCTGCGCGATCTGGAAGCCGAAGTCGCGCGCGATGCGTCTTGCCAGCTTCAACACCGCGCGATCTTTCGAGACCAGCCAGTCGGCCCGCGCGGCATGCGCGAGTTCCAGAAACTTCTGGTCGTCGCGATCTTTGCATTTCGGCAATGGACGCGCATCGTCTGCGGGTGCCGCAGCATCGACTACTTGCGCGAGCCGCGCGACGACCGCGAGCGCGGCGGCCTTGTCCACGTTGCGATGCACGAATTGCGGATAGTCGAGCACGTAGGCGAGTTCCGCGAGACAGCGCGCGTCGATTAGCGCGGCCACGGCGCCGCTTTCGAGCGCGAGCGCGATTGGCCGCGTATGCGGATCGTCAAACACGAGAATATCGATCCAGACATTGGAATCGAGAACGACGCGCAGAGCGCTCTGTGAGGCATGGGGACCGGGCATTCGTTACAATCTGGCTTTCGTCTTTGACCGCCAGGCACGGCGTGCCTGCAAGCCTCTATGATAATCGTTCTGTCGCCGGCGAAATCGCTCGACTACGAGACCCCGCCGCATGTCGAGAAGCACACCATCCCCGATTTCGTCGATGACGCTGCCGAACTGATCGGCGGATTGCGCCGTTTGTCGCCGCAGCAGATCGCCTCGCTGATGGACATTTCGGATCAGCTTGCGCACCTCAATTTTCAGCGCTATGCCGAATGGTCGCCGCGATTCGGCACGCACAACGCGAAGCAGGCGGTGCTCGCATTCAACGGCGACGTGTATGAGGGCCTCGATGCGAAGACCTTGTCGCCGGCCGATCTCGACTATGCACAGAATCACGTGCGGGTGCTGTCGGGCCTGTACGGCCTGTTACGCCCGCTCGATCTGCTGCAGCCTTACCGCCTGGAAATGGGCACGCGTTTGGCCAATCCGCGGGGCAAGGATCTGTACGCGTTCTGGGGCGAGCGCATCACGCATGCGTTGAACGCGCAATTGAAGAACAACGGCGCGGCCTCGCGCGTGCTGGTGAATTGCGCGTCGGGCGAGTACTTCAGGTCGGTCAAGCCGAAGCTGCTCGACGCACCGGTCGTCACACCGGTGTTCGAGGACTGGAAGGGCGGCCGCTACAAAATCATCAGCTTTCATGCAAAGCGCGCGCGCGGCCTGATGGCGCGCTACGCGGTGGAAAACCGCGTCGAGCGTCCCGAGCAGTTGAAGGACTTCGACGCCGAAGGCTATGCGTTCGTCGCCGAGGCCTCGAACGATTCCACTTACGTGTTTCGCCGCCGCGTCGCTGAATAAATGTTTCGCCACGCACCGAGGCAGGGAAGAACATCATGACGTTATCCATTACGAGCACTTTCGACGCGGGCGCGATTGACGTGCTGTCCTGCGCGGACGCCGGCAACATCCGTCTGCGTGTACGCCCGGACAGTCACGCGGAGTTCGCGCAGTGGTTCTATTTTCGTGTGTCGGGCGCGGCGGGCACGCGCTGTGTGATGACTTTCGAAAATGCCGCCACTTGCGCGTTCGCCGAGGGCTGGCGCGACTATAAGGCGGTGGCGAGCTATGACCGGGTCAACTGGTTTCGCGTGCCGACTTCGTACGACGGCCGCGTGCTGACCATCGACCACACGCCGGAGTTCGACCGCATTTACTACGCGTATTTCGAGCCGTATAGCGAGGAGCGTCATGCGGAGTTTCTCGGCGCTGTGCAGCAGATGCCGCAGGCTGCGCTTACCGAACTCGGCACGAGCGTCGAAGGGCGGCCCATCTCGTTGCTCACGCTTGGCACGCCGCAAACCGGCGACAGGCCGAAAAAGAAGATCTGGCTGATTGCGCGCCAGCACCCGGGCGAGACGATGGCCGAATGGTTTATCGAGGGGCTCGTGAAGCGCCTTGCGGGCTGGGGCGATTGGGCGGGCGACCCGGTCGCGCGCACACTCTACGACCATGCGGTGTTTTACGTTGTGCCGAACATGAATCCGGACGGCAGCGTGCACGGCAATCTGCGCACCAACGCCGCCGGCGCGAACCTCAATCGTGAATGGATGGAGCCGGACGCCGCACGCAGCCCGGAAGTGCTGGCAGTGCGCGATGCGATTCACGCGACGGGTTGCGACCTGTTCTTCGATATCCACGGCGACGAGGCGCTGCCCTATGTGTTCGTGGCGGGCTCCGAAATGCTGCCGGGTTTCACCGAGCGGCAGGCACAGGAGCAGAAGGCCTTCATCGACGCATTCAAGCAGGCGAGCCCCGACTTTCAGGACAAGTACGGCTATGCCGCCAGCAAGTATCGCGAGGATGCGTTGAAGCTTGCGTCCAAATATATCGGCAACGAATTCGGTTGTCTGTCGCTGACGCTGGAGATGCCGTTCAAGGACAACGCCAATCTGCCCGACGAGCGGGTGGGCTGGAACGGCGAGCGCAGTGCCTCGCTTGGCGCTGCGATGCTGCAGGCGATCTTGCATCACGTCGAGACATTTGCCTGAAGCGGGGCGCGGGCGAGCGACAATAAAACGAGGCGCACATGGTGACGTGTGCGCCTCGTTTTCATTGCAACGCTGCAAACGCCGGCTGTGTTGCAGCGACGCCCTTGCGCGCTGCCTATCAGTGCGTTTTCTTCTTCGACGAAGCTTTGCTGCTTGCCGCTTTGCTCGACGTCGCCTTCGACGATTTTCCTGGGCTGGACCTGGACGGCTTCGAGATCGCTTTCTTGGCGGTTTTGCCGCTCGTGGAGTGCTTTCCTCTCGTACTCCTGTGCTTGCCGGAAGCGGCTCCCGATCCCGCAGATCCACCACTGCGAGCGCGCGCCGGGGGCACCGGATCATTCCAGCTGAATGCCAGCATCTGTGCACCCACATAGCCGCAACGGAATTTCAGTGCAGCGGGATCGCCTTCCCCGTTCTGACGAATGCCGAGGCCTTCGACCGTAACGATGTTGTCGACCTTGACGCGCTGTTTGCCCTCGTCGAACGAATCGTTCCAAGGTGTCACCGACGAGTGGGCGCTGTCGAAAGAGCTGGGCGGAAATTCGACGTGATCGAAGGCGGTCGATGTGCTTGCGACAAACTCGCCATGCGCCGCGCAGTCCGCAACTAGCGGATCTGCATGAAGTTCATTGACGAATCTGTTGACGAGACCGTTGTGCTGTTCGAGTTGATCGGCGAATGCGGGAGCGGCGCAGGCTAGCGAGAGTCCTGCTGCAACAAGTGCCAACCGGCCGAGTAACCGCAGCGATCGGCGCGGTACGTTGGTGCGATCCATCTAGTTCTTTATGCGCTGATAAGACATGAGGCAAGTAAGATGCCCACGGACAAGGTGGAGTTCAATCCTGGCGTAAATATTTTTGCTGCCTTGGGGTGCGAGCTTGTAGGGCCGTGCAAGGGTATCCGGTCGGCCTCTGAGCAGACGCGTTCAAACTTCGCAGTGTGTCAGGTGCGCGGGCCGCCCAGACGATATCTGCGCACGTCGTAGGTGGTGACCCATGCTGGACGGTAGACCGCGATCAAGGCGGTCGACATGCCTGTGAACCAGGCTTCGCCGGTGGCAAGCAGCAGTGCGCTGAATGCATAGCCGACCGGCACCACGGCCATTGAGCCATCGGCAAGTGCGACGTGGATGCCGAGCGCCGCAGCGGCGGTAAGCGACACCGCGATGGCCGGCGAAATAAAGCCCTGGCCGAAGATAAACATGAAAAGGTTGCGCGGCAGCCACGCGATGCTGATGCGCTGGAGCAGTGTCGAGATGCCGACAGGCAACGCGCCGTACACGAGAAAAGTCAGCGCGATGCCTTGCCACGGGGCGTCGAACATAACGGCGGCGAGCCCGGTGACGATGGCCATTGCGACCAGCGCGAGCGCCCAGTCGAATAGCGTAACGATGAGCGTGGCGCCGAGCAGGTGCATCACGGTGCCGTCGTCGAGCCACGCGTTGCTCGCCCACAGCACCGACACGGCGACGATGATGGCCAGCCACACATGCTGCAGCGTGCCGTCCTGAAGTCGTTTGAAAGGATTTTTCCACAGTGCGAGCGCGACCGCTATCGCAGTGACGATCCAGCCACCGACAGCGATCCAGAACGGAAGCGGTGTGTAGAGAAACCCCATGAGTCTCATATTACTCGTTGGACGAGAAAAGGTGTGAGCGGATTCCATGCCAGCCGACGCAAACGCCGCCAGAGAGTGGTGTTGAGGCGTTCGTTCGAGCGGCGATGGATATCGGCTAACTTCGAGTCCCCGGCTTCGTGGTCGGCGGGGCCGCCGGCGCGTCGCTATAGGGTGTGCTCGGCTCGGCTGCCATCGGAAGTGAGGCGCTGGTGTCGTCGGCCGGCAACGGATACTCGAAGCGCCGGACCTTATGGCGTCGCAGCGGCACGACGCCGGCTTGGCCCATCACGGGACGCGCCGAGCCCTCGCTGCTGTTGCGCAGCACTTGCAGATGACTGGTTAGCCAACCGTTGTAAAGCGCGACCGCCGCGGCGCGATTGGTTGCGCCTAGCTGCTGAAATATGCTCGTCAAGTGGATCTTGACCGTGCCTTCGCTAATGCCGAGCGTGCGCGCGATCATCTTGTTGGTGCTGCCCATGTGAACGCAGCGCATGATCTGCTCCTGACGGGGCGACAATCCGCTCGAGAGCCTCGTGCGGCGCGGCGGCGGGCTTTTTGCGTCGAATACGCGGATGGCGGTGTCGGGCGGCAGCGGAGGGTCGAGCGCCAGTGCGCCGGGTGGTACGTAGTGACCGCCCAGCAGCACCATTTCCAACGCACGGATGATGAGGCAGGGGTCGGTTTCTCGCGGTATGACGCCGAGCACGCCTTCGTCCATCAGCGCCCGCACCGTGGCCGGCGACATGGTGTCGGTCAGTACCGCGACGCGCAGATCCGGGAAGTAGCTGAGCAGCTCGCGGGCATCCGCGACGGTCATTGACTCCTGCCAGTCGATCACGAGCAGGTCGGGGCGGTGACGCTTGAGCGTGCGTTCGATGTGCCGCCAATCCTGCGCTTCAGTAAAGCGCGCCAGCCGGTCGATTTGTCTCAGCAGTGCCTTGAGTCCGTCACGTCGTTCCGCGTTTGAGTTGAGTATCGAAAATCGCATGCATGTCTCCAGATGATTCGGGCGAAGTGGCGCGACGCATCGATTCGGCATCTGAGCAGGATGCCTCGCGATTCGTCGCCGGTCCTATGATGACAAATTCCCTTCGTCTTGACGGCCTGTCCAAAAGGCATAGGAGAGATGAGCCAACAAGCAAAAGCCCCGCTTACCGGGGCTTTTTTCTGGGCGGCAGCGCATGACCACACGCGCATTCGGGGTCAATGGAAGTGCGGCTGCGCGGGCTCCGCGTCCTCCGGCATTTCCGCGTGGACGATCTCGCCGAGCGGGTCCGCATAGAGCGGCACGCCACAATCGTCGCAATATTCCGGCTCGAAGCGGCCCGCGTGGCGACGCACGTCGGTCACGCCGGTTTCCTTGAGGAGTGCCACGATCTGCTCCAACGGATCGTCCGGCGCAGCGCTTTCGTGCGGTTCTTCGTCGATGCCCGGTTCGCCGTTCTCGCGGCCGTACAGCGGCCAGACGACGCCGTAAATCACGTCGTTACTGCCGCGGCGCGTAAAGCCCACGCGGTACTCGTCGATGCGACGCTCGCCGAAGCCGGCGACCACCGCGCGCAATTCCTGCGGCGCCGCGCCAATTGTGTCGAACAGATAACGCACGGCGGTACGCACGGTATGCGGGCGCACGCTTTCGTCGGCGTCCCGGCAAGCCGAATAGTATGCGTCGGGCAACAGACATTCGAATTCGCAGCCCGGCAACACCAGCGACAGATTCGCGCCTCCTTGCGTAGCCCATTGCTCGAGACATTGACCCCGCTCGATACGGCTGCCGTGGTCCTCTTCCTGCCAACGGAAAACCGGTTCGCCGAGCGGCGCCGCGACGACGGCCAACAGGAAGCGCGGGTCGGCCAGAATCGGCGAGGTTTCCGGCAGTTCGCCGAAATTCAGCTTCGCATGGCCGCCGGCCAAGGCCGCCTGTGCGAGTTGCTGGGCGATGCGCCACGTTTCGACGTGATGGCGCGGCAGTTGGTCGATGCTGTAGAGGAAAGGCGCCAGCGCGACGCGCGTATTGGCCGCCAGCACATGCGCCTGCAGGTGCGCGCGCAACGCGTCGGCCGCGTCGGCCTTGAGCGGGCCTGAAGGAATCATGTAGCGGGTCCACGCCAGCACGGGCGCGGCGATCAGCAGTGCCTCGTACGGCACGCCATCGTGCTCGAGGACGAACGACTCGCTGTGCGTTTCCGCCATGTCGGCGAGCGCGCCGTACGCATCGGGATGGTTCTGCTGCAAGTGATCTAGCGCGGCGTCCAGCGTAGTCTGGTTGGCGTTGCGGACGATCTTGGCCAGCAGCGCATCGAGCTTCGCTTCCCAGAAGCGATCTTCGGTGCGGCTGCCCGACGCAAAAAGCGCGAGCGAGAGACCGACGAGTTTGTCGGCATCAGGGGGGAGACGTTTGGCAATTCGCGAGCGCATAAATCCGGAAAGTGGGAGGCGGGGAACCTTATATTCTAGTCTTTTCTATGCCACCACATTATTTATCCGCCAACGTTGAGAGGATCGGGACGCTCGGGGACGGCAATCGGTCAGGGGAAGGACCCTATCTCTCTTTGGCTGGACGGTATGGGAAGCCGCGGAGCGACCCGCCAAGCGCGACTCGCTTTTGTACTGACGGCAGTCAGCGGGCGCCGGGCAAACGCATGTCAATCAATCTGTCGGCGACGTCTGGCTCAATAGGAGATTCAGTGTGAAATCGGACCAGCTGATCGAACGTCTCGCCGCGGTATTCGCGTTGCTTGTCCTGGTGGGCGGGTCGCTGTTGGTGCTGGCGCCTTTTACTACAGCGTTGCTGTGGGGAGCCATCCTCAGTTACAGCTCCTGGGGACTTTACAGGAGGCTGGCCGCGGTGCTCGGCGGGCGGCGCAAATGGGCCGCCAGTCTGATCGTGCTCATCATTCTGATTGTGGTGCTCGGGCCGTTCGTTTACGCAGGTTTCGCGTTCGGCGCGCACGTTCACGAGATCGTGGCCCTGGTGCAAAGGCTGTTCGAGGACGGCTTGCCTGACCTGCCTGGGTGGATTGGCCGGATTCCACTGGTGGGTTCGAACATCGTTGCCTTCTGGGCGCATTTGACGAGCAGCGATTCGGAATTGATTGCGCAGCTGCGCACGCTGGCGGCCCCGGCCGGAAAGTGGATTCTGGCGGCGGCGCTTGCCGTCACGCACGGGCTTGGGCTGTTGGCGTTGAGTATCGTGCTCGCGTTGTTCTTTTACACCGGCGGTGAGGGCGCGGCTGCGTGGCTGAATGCGGGCATGCGGCGCATCGCCGGCGAACGTGCCGAATATCTACTGGCGCTTGCCGGCAGTACCGTGAAAGGCGTGGTCTATGGAATTCTCGGCACGGCGCTCGTCCAAGGAGTCCTCGCCGGCTTTGGCTGCTGGGTTGCCGGCGTACCGGCGCCTGCACTGCTAGGGCTGGCAACCTTCTTTCTGTCGGTAGTGCCCGGCGGTCCCGTGATAGTCTGGTTGCCCGCGGCTATCTGGCTGTATCACGGCGGGGAGACCGGATGGGCGATCTTTCTGGTGGTCTGGGGCGTGCTGGCGGTCGGCATGTCTGACAATGTCATCAAACCGATCCTGATCGGCAAGAATAGCGACATGCCGCTGATCCTTGTGATGCTGGGGATTTTGGGCGGTGCATTGGCTTTCGGCTTTCTCGGGGTGTTTATTGGACCGACCTTGCTCGCGGTCGCCTACACCGTGCTGCACGATTGGACGATCGGCGCGCCGGCGGCGCATGCCTTGGCACCCGACCTCGAGCCGCCGGCGGTCGCTGATTCGCCTCCAATTGAAAAGACGCCCTGATAGGCGTCATTCAGATAACACTTGCAAGCCCGGTTCGGGCTCGCTAGAATCTCGCTCTTTCGTGCGCCGGACCTCGGGGCACGAAGAGGCGGGAAAGCCAGCAGTGGCGAGGCTTCCAGCGCGTCGGGCAGGTCAGGAAACGTAAAAAAACCTGTT